>JACMLB010000377.1 GCA_014379805.1 Rhodospirillales bacterium
ATCTATAGATTTACACCATTCCCCCATCGCGTGAGCCCGTTCCCATGGCGCAGTCCCCGCCCCCCATTCTTGACGACCACGCGCCTGAAGGAGTCTTCCCGCCGCGCCTGACGGCGGTCATGGCCGATTTGTCCTGCGTCATGTTCCGGCGCGAGTTGCTGCCCAGCGGCGAAATCCGCTATCCGTGGCTATCGCCCAATGTGCACGACATCTTCGGCTTTGGGCCGGACCAGATGACGGTCACCAGCAAGGGCGCCTTGAACGCCATCCATTGGGCCGACCGCGACGGCCATGTGGCGGGCATCCTGCGTTCCGGTTTCTCCATGGGCCGCTGCCTGGAGGCCTTCCGCGCCGTCACCGCCGAGGGCGAAACCCGCTGGTTCCGCGGCTCTTCGGCGCCCGAGCGCACCGAAGACGGCCGCATCGTCTGGGAAGGCGCCTGGATCGACATCAGCCCGTGGATGCGGGCCGAGCACCAGTTCCAAACCGTCATGGACCACGCCGAGGACGTCATCCTGACCCTGGATGCCAACAACGGCATCGACTGGGCCAATGCCGCCACCGAACGCCTGTTCGGCTGGACCTTGGACGAATTGCTGGGCCGCTGCCTGTCCCACATGATGGTGGACCCGTGCCAGGGCGAGGCTCCCGCTTATCGTTCAGAATGCGACATGGACGTTGTCCAGTGCTTCCCGCGCGGCACTCAGGAGGTCATAGCGCGGCGCAAGGACGGCACCAACTTCCCGTTCGAGATGACGGTGTCCGAAGTGCGCTCGGACGGGCGGTTGTCGCTGATCGTCATTGGCCGCGACATCACCCGGCGCAAGGCCACCGAGTTGATGCTGGAGGAGACCGAGCGCCGCCTGCGCTCCATCGCCGCCAATGTGCCCGGCGTGGTGTTCCAGCGCGTGCTCGATTCCGACGGCACCTTCACCTATCCCTATGTGTCCGAGGGCATCGAGGAAATCCTGGGCTGCGAGGCCACCGACATCGTGGTGGACGCCTCCATCCTGTTCAACGCCATGCTGGCCTCGGACCGCAGGCGGCTGATGGACGCCCTGCAGGTCTCGGCCGACACCCTTGAGGCGGTGGACGAGGACGTGCGCGTCACCGGCGCCGATGGCCGCACCCGCTGGCTGTCGGGCCAGTCGCGCCCGCGCCGACGCGGCGACACCATCGTGTGGGACGGACTGATCCTGGACGTCACCGACGAGGTGGAAGAACGCATAAAGGCCGAGCAGGCCGTACGCGAGAGCGAGGAACGCTTCCGCCTGGCCTTCGCCGCCGCCTCGTTGGGGATTGTCGTCGCCGCCATGGACGGCGAGATCAAGCAGTTCAATCCGGCCTTCCAGGTCATGTGCGCCCGCACCGGCGAAAATTTGGCCGGCGAGAATTTGCGCCATTTCATAACGACCGAGCATTTCCCCGATGCCGAACATTTGCCCGCCTCGGGCGATTCGTTCTGCTTCGAATACCAGCCCCATCTGCCCGATGGCCGCCAGCGCCATTGGCGCATCACCGGCAGCCAGTTCTCGGCGGTCAGCACCGATCAGGCGCCGTCTCTGCTGATGCTGATCGAAGACATTACCGAGGTGATCCGCTCGGGCGAGGAGCGTCGCCAGTTGGAGCTGGCGCTGACCGAAGGCCAGAAGCTGGAGGCCCTGGGCCGGCTGGCTGGCGGTGTCGCCCACGAACTGAACAACATGCTGGGCCCCATCCTGATGGCGGCGGAAATGCTGACCCGCACCGCCGCGTTGGACGACAAGAACCAGGAACGCTGCTCGCGCATCATCGAGGCGGCCAAGCACGGCCGCGATATCGTGCGCAACGTGCTGGCCTATTGCCGCAAGGAACAAAAGGTCCTGACCGCCATCGACGTGGTGCCGGTGTTCGCCCAATTCTCGGCGCTTGCCACCTCGATCCTGCCGCCCTCGGTCAAGGTGGAAACCCATATCGGCCCACGCTCGGCCTCGGTGGTGGGCGATGCCGGGCAGATCACTCAGATCCTGCTTAATCTGGTCAACAACGCCCGCGACGCCATGGACGGCGACGGTCATCTGGCCCTGTCGCTGGAATTGAGGGCGGGCGACGATCTGGTGCCACAGACCAAGGGGCGCCGTGCTAATCGTGACGGAGGCGCGCCCAACCCCTTCGCCAATCTGGACCACACCCTGTCCTTCGCCGAAATACGCATTGCCGATACCGGATGCGGCATGGCGCCGGAAACCGCCGCCAAAATCTTCGATCCCTTCTTCACCACCAAGCCGGTGGGCTTAGGAACCGGCCTGGGCCTGTCGGTGGTTCAAGGCATCCTGAAAGCCATGGGCGGCGCCATCGCCGTGGAAAGCGCCCCCGGCCTGGGCACCGCCTTCCGCATCGCCCTACCTTTGGTGGATGCCCCCGATGCTTGAAGCGGCCTTGCCGGACTTGGCGAATAACGGTATCAATTCTGGCAGAAGCGTGCCTAGAAAGGGCAATCCATGAGCCGGATACTGATCGTCGAAGATACCCGCTTGATGCGAGATTCACTGGTGGACGTGCTGACCGCCAGCGGTCACGAGGTCACCACCGCCGATAACGGTGTGCAGGCCGTGGAACTGATTGCCGCCGGGACCTCGTTCGACGTCATCATCACCGACATCATCATGCCGGAAATGGACGGCATCCAGGCCATCATGGAAATCCAATCCATGCAGCCCGACGCCCGGATCATCGCCATCTCGGGCGGCAGCGCCCGCATGGAAAAGGCCCAAGGCCTGGAAACCGCCCGCCGCCTGGGCGCCGTGGCAGTGCTGGAAAAGCCCTTCGAAGTGGACACCCTGCTGTCCGCCGTGGACGCCGCGCTGGCGTAAGCCACACTCACAATATTTTTCTTCGTCTGCGCAGTCCTTGGAAAGGTTCACGCCTCTAGGTCGGCGGCGATGCGCGCAATCAGGCCCGCCCAATCACCGCGCGTAGATTGGCGATAACGGCGGATACTGCCATACCAGAGAGATGCCCCCTCCTCTGTGCCCCATCGCCAATCTGCCGGAGTGCCAAGCATGACCCAGGTAGGTACCCCCAAGGCGCCGGCCAG
>JACMLB010000378.1 GCA_014379805.1 Rhodospirillales bacterium
GCAAGTAGGGCTCAATCCGAGCCCACTCGTCATCGCTTAACCAGAAAAGCCCGCCTGCCATCCAAGTCTCCCGCCTCTGTCGGGAATCTTGAATCACAGCGCGGGCTCACTGGGAATCCCTTAATTGAGTACGGACCCTAGACCGATTTCCGACCATGTTGGATCGGTCTAGCTTTTTTTGTTCAGCCCTCGCCGGGCGCAGGCTCCGCCTGCTTGGCCGCCGCCGCAATGGCGGCTCACCATGATCCGAAGCGATCGGATCATGCTCTAACCCACACCCTTGATACTTCAACGTTTCCGAATTAACCGATCGCTTGGAGTCATTACCTATAGATTAACGCACACCGGACGGATACACTGCCCCCTGCCAAAAGATACCTTTTTATTCGCAACCCACGGGGGAGATACAGTGGCGGATCGGATGCCCGGCCTGCTCCTTGGGGGGAGAAAGGCCAAGAACCTCACCAAGAAGCTTGAACGTGCAATCTCGGGAATCCTGCCTGAGTGGCGCGTCTTCGTGCGCCGCCGCGATGGCCGTTCCACACAGTTCACCGTCTCGCAAAAACATCAGCTCAGTGTGGTCGCCGGCGCCGCCCTGTTGGCCCTGTGGGCCGGCATCTCCACCTCGGCCCTGACCCAGCAGCCCGAACACCTTGCCGCCAAAGAGCGCGAGCTGGAAGAAATGATGGCGTCCACCCGCGCCGCCCAGCACCGTTTGGCCTCGGCTGAAAAGCTGGTGGCGGAAATCGCCCATGAGGTGGACACGGTCCACGGCAATCTGGTCACCCTGGCCGAATCGTCGGACAGCCTGGCCAAGGACCCGCCCGGCGCCAAGCTGGCCCGTGGCGGCGCCAAAACCCGGTTGGCTGCCGAGCCCGCCTATAACGACGATTCCCAGACCGGCGGTTCCGAGGCCAAGGCCATGCGCGAGCAGGTCCGCCGCCTGGAAGAATCCCTGGACCGCCTGCGCCTGTCCTACACCCGCGCCGCCCAGCAGACCGCCGAGGTGGCCGCCAGCCGCATCACCCAGACCGAACAGCAGATATCGCGCCTGGGGATCAATACGGGCCGGCTGGTGCAACCGGCCAAGCGCTCGCTTGGCCAGGGCGGCCCATTCATTCCCGCCACGGTTGACACTGACGACCGCTTCGCCATGGGCGCGCTGATCGAGCGCATGCAGCATTGGAACGGCATGAAGGCTGCCATGCAGCGCCTGCCCCTGGCCATCCCCATCCATGGCGAATTCGAACTGAACAGCGGCTTCGGCACCCGCTCGGATCCGCTGAACCACCGTTCCGCCATCCATGAAGGCCTGGATTTCGGCGCCCCCATCGGCACGCCGGTCTACGCCACCGGCGAAGGCGTGGTCACCTATGCCGAACCGTGGGACCGCTATGGCAACACGGTGGAGATCGACCACGGCAACGGCATCACCACCCGCTACGCCCATATGTCGCGCATCAAGGTCAAGGAAGGCCAAAAGGTCAACCGCTCGACCGTGATCGGGCTGGTCGGCAATACCGGCCGCTCCACCGGCTCGCACCTTCATTACGAAGTGCGGCTGTCCGACGTCGCCAAAGATCCCATCAAATTCATCTCGGTAGGTCGCGATGCTCCGAAAACTCGCTAAAGGCGGCAGCGTTCTGGGAAATGGTTCGGCGCCGCGTGGCGTCGCCCTGTCGGTGATCGGCCCCGATGTGCGCATCGTCGGCGACATCATCACCCAAGGTGAGATGCAGATCGACGGCCAGGTCGAGGGCGACATCACCTGCCAGACCCTGGTGGTGGGCGAAGGCGCCCGCATCACCGGCGAGGTCACCGCCGAAACCGTGCGCGTCCATGGCGCGCTGACCGGCAAGATCAACGCCAATCAGGTGATGATCGCCAAGACCGCCCAGGTTGTCGGCGACATCACCCATGAGACCCTGGAAATCGAAGCAGGCGGCCATCTGGAAGGCCATCTGATCCATAAGGGCGCCAGCCCGGCCAAGGCCTTGCCCTCGCCCAAGACTGCCGCCGCCGAGGCGCCGCAAGCCATGGCGGCGCAATAGAACGTAACCATGCCCGTCGCGGGTTGACGCCATCGGGGCAGACGCCCAGGATGATCGGGCCATGATTACAACCTACCATCGCATTGACGGACGCCTTGTATGCGGCGGTCCGGACGCATCCACCACCGACGCCGTGTGGGTCGACCTGCTGTCGCCCACGCCCGAGGAAGAACGGGCGGTCGAGGCGCTAATCGGCACCGACGTCCCCACCCGCGAAGAGATGCAGGAGATCGAGGTCTCCAGCCGATTGTCGCGCGACGGCAACACGCTGACCATGACCACGCCGGTGCTGACCAATTCCACTGGCTTCAACCCCGAAAACATCGCCATAACCTTCATCCTGGCCGGCCCCCGGCTGGTCACCGTGCGCTATGGTACGCCGCAAGGCTTGGCCGCCTTCATCACCCGACTGGAGCGCCATCCCACCATCGCCAGTGCCGGCGATTTACTGCTGGGCATGATCGAGTCGCTGGTGGACCGCATGGCCGACGTGCTGGAGCGCATCGCCCAGGAACAAGATGCCATCTCGCACCGCATCTTCCATCAGCCCGCCCCAAGCCGGGCGCGGCGCCGCTCCAGTTCACGCGATTTGGAAGTCATGCTGCGCACCATCGGCCGGGGCGGCGATCTGCAATCCAAGGCGCGCGATACCATCATGGGCCTGCGCCGGGTCATCACCTTCCTGCCCGGCGACGACGAGACCTTGGGGGTCAAGGATGCCCGGCCCCGCCTGAAGACCATCGGACGCGACCTGCAATCCCTGTCCGATTACGCCGATTTCCTGTCCAACAAGGTGACGTTCCTGTTGGAAGCCACGCTGGGCATGATCAACATCCAGCAGAACCAGATCATCAAGCTGTTCTCGGTGATGGCAGTGCTGCTGATGCCGCCGACTTTGGTCGCCAGCATCTACGGCATGAACTTCCACCACATGCCCGAACTGGATCAACCTTGGGGCTACCCCATGGCGCTGGGCATGATGCTGGTGGCTGCCATCGTGCCGTTCTGGCTTTTCAAGCGAAAAGGCTGGATGTAGGCCTCGACTGCGACCTAAGGGTGTGTTCATCTGTCGGCTGAAGTCTTCGCCCCCGCATGGGAGATCCCAGATGCCCGACCACATTACCGTCGCCCTGATCGGCGCCGGCCGCACCGGCGCCCCGTTGCTTGCCGAACTGATCAAATACCCGTATGTGACCGTTATCGGCGTGGCCGATTTGAATGCCGCCAGCGACGGCGTCGCCTTGGCCAAGGCCAACGGCATCTACACCACCACCAATCCCATGGAACTGGTGGACAAGGGCGCCAGCATCGACATTCTGGTGGAGACCAGCGGTGACGGTAAGCTGAAGCAGGCCATCAAGGACCACTTCGAAGCCACCGGCAACAAGCGCACCATCATCATGCACGACCTGATCGCGCGCCTGTTCATCAGCGTCTGCACCCAGCAGGCCGATCTGGTGCCCAGCTTCCACCCGAAGGACGTGGGCATCGGTTCCTGACGAAACAGCTGCCCGGCGCCCGTCCCGACGGAGGAGCGCCGGCTTTCGTCAGACTTTTGCTTTGGCGGGCGCTTTGGCCTTGGCCGGCGCCTTGGGCTTAACCGCTGCTTTGGGCTTGGCTTCAGCCTTAGTCTTGGCCGGCACGTTAGGCTTAGCCGGCTTGGCGGCTTTCACCTTGGCTTCGGCGGCGAGCCAGAAATCCTGATCCCGGCCATGCGGGCTTCCGGACTCTTGCCACAGCCGATAGGCCAAATCCTTGATCTTCGCCTGTTCCGCACTCATAGATCGGTTCCCCTGGGCGCTGGTATCGGAATGAGAGAACAGTAGCCCAGCTTGCGTCGACCCACAATGATTAGGGCGCACAGTTGCACGCACGCGCTTGCGCCCATGCGCTGGTGGGTGGATACATCTTTCGGGGGGAACCATGACCAACACGCACCATCCCGATGCCTTGGCCGCTCTTACCGAAGGGGGACAGGCCTGGAACGCCGGCAATGCCCAGCTTGCCGCGGCGGCCTTTGGACACGCTGCCTTGCTGGCGCCCACCATGGCCCAAGCCCATGTGAATTTGGGCGTGGTGCTGCGCCGGTTGGGCAGGCTTGACGCGGCCATCGCCAGCTATGCCCGCGCGCTGACGCTGACCCCCGACGACCCGGCCCTGCATTCCAATCTGGGCAATGCGCTGCGCGAGATCGGCCGGTTGGAGCAAGCCGAGACTCACCTTGCCCGTGCCCACGCCGCCCGGCCCGACGAGGTGTCGTTCACCTATAATTTGGCCCTGCTGATCCGCGACCGCCGCCGCCATGTCGAGGCCCGGCAAATGTTCGAGGCGCTGTCGCAGGCCCATCCCGACAATGCGGATTATGCCTGGGATTTGGCGCTGACCGATCTGTACCTGACGGATTACGAACGCGGCTTCGCCGGTTACGAGGCACGCTGGGGCCTGGCCCGCACGCCGCCCCGCGATCTGCCCGGCGAGCGCTGGCGCCTTGGGGCCGCCATTTCCGGCAAAACCGTGCTGATCGCTGCCGAGCAAGGCTTCGGCGACGCCCTGCAATTCGCCCGTTTCCTGCCTGTGCTGGCACAGCAGGGAGCCACGGTGATCGTGGAGTGCCAACCCGAACTGGTGGATCTGTTCGGCACCATCCCCGGCGTGGTCCAAGCGGTGGAAAAGCACGGCGCCCTGCCCGCCTATGATCTGTGGGCGCCCATGATGAGTCTGGCTTGGCTGCTGGGCGTGACCTGGAAGACCCTGCCGGCACCGCCCGCCTATCTGAAGCCGCCGCAACGCGTTCCGTTGGGCAGACCGCCGGGCACCACCCTCAATGTGGGTTTGATCTGGGCGGGCAAGACCACGCCGCGCGACCGGTCGTGGCCGCTGGAAAAGCTGCTGCCGCTGATGCAGGACCCACGCGCCGCCTTTTGGAGCCTGCAGATGGGCGACCGGTCGGCAGACCTTGCCCGGCTGGGCATGAACACCATGGTCCGCGCCCTTTCCCCCCGGCTGAAAAGCTTCGCCGACACCGCAAGCGCCATGGCCGAACTGGACCTGATCATCACCATCGACACCTCCGCCGCCCATCTAGCCGGGGCGCTGGGACGGCCCACCTGGATACTGCTGCGCACGGTGTCCGACTGGCGCTGGTTGGACGAGCCCGAGACCTGCGCGTGGTATCCCACCGCCACCCTGTTCCGCCAGCCCGACCCCACCGATTTCACCACGCCGGTGGAGCAGGTCCGTCAAGCGCTGGCCGCAATGTTGGACCAGAGGTCCCTCCCCAAATAGGGCAGGGAAAACCTCATCGCGCCACCCCCGCCTTCTTCTCCGCCGTCCGCAGCCAGCTCATGCCGAGCAACGAGCCAACTAGGCCGAGAATGTCTGAGATACCCATTTCCGGCACCGGCACCAGATGGGGCGGGGTGGCCGCCAGACACGCCCACACCCATAGGCCGGTGCCGACGGCAAAGCGGGGGATGTAATAGACCGCCAGCGAGGCGGCACACACCCAGCCGATGGCGGGGCGCCAGCCGGCCACGAAGACGGACGAGTTGGCCGCTTCGATCTTATTCAGCTCGACCTGCAACTCATCCTCATGCTGCTTCAGCTTCTCCAGCACGGCCTGAGCCTGCAGGCGCTCCTCATCACTGGTGAAAAGTTTGTCGAAGACGTTGCCAAGCGCCTCGATGGGCTTGGCGACGGCGTCGCCGCCCAAGCCGAGAATCCCCCCCAGAACGGACATCGCGGTTACTCCACATCGTTATAGAACAGGTGGTTGCCGATCTCGGCGCAAGGCGACAGCGCCTTGGCCCAATTAGGAAGCATATTGCGGGTGTGGTAATGGGTGGCGCCCTTGGTGGGATCATCCAGCACGCCGGCAATGGCGCGCCGAGCAATGCGTACGCAGATCCGGAACACCCGGTCGCTGTCGTCCACATGCTGGATTTTGGCGCAATTGGGGTCCGTCTGGTTCCAGCACGAGAACTGCCAGGGACGGCGGCACACCTCCTCGACACTTTTGCCCCACCAGCACGGCTTGCGGACGCGGTTCATGATGACGCAGGCCACCGCTTCCTTGCCGCGCACGCTTTCGCCGCGGGCCTCGCCGTACAGGGTGCGGGCTAGGATGTCGGCGGGCGAACCCGGCTTGACCGGTGCCTGCAGGCTCTCGGGATCGGGTTCGAGATCGATGATCAGGATGGGATCGTTCATTATCGCGCCCCCACGCCGCCGACGGCGTCCAACTTGGCTTCAATGCGCACCAGATGTTCGGTCAGGCGGCGTTCCACGTCCTTCAGAGTGCCGGTGGTGGCGTAGGTCTTGGCCACTTCCAGCTTGTATGCGGCCAGGGCTTCGCGCGACTGGCTCATGCCCACGTCCACCTTGTGATTGAGGTCATCCAGCCGCGTGTCGGCCTCATGCCGGGTACGCCAGATCATCACGAATAAGCCGCCCAAGGTGGGCAGTTCGACGGCCGTGACCCACCAAGCCAAATCCAAATGGTCCATGTTTTGTTCTCCTTATACCTCAAATTCAAATTGCGCTTTCAAGCCCCCGCCACCGGGGCGCCAGTCGCGGCGTTCGGCCAACGGCACGGCAGGGCGGCCCAATCGGACCGGTTGCGACAACAGGCAGCCGGCGACCGCATCCAGGCCGTCGTCGCGGCCTTTGCCGCCGGGTTGCCATTCCCGCATCTCTGAAATGAACGGTGTGGCCCAAACGCTGCGGTGGGCGGCCAAGGCGCCGGCAGCCAGCACTGCGTCGAAGGCGTCGATGATGCGTTGGTCCTTGGCCCGCTTGGAATTGGCCTCGACCACCGCGCAAGGCAGTCCCGCCGCCGCCAGTTCCCGTCGCAGCAAGCCCGGCAGGAACCGGCCCAACCCGTTGGTTTCCAGGGTGACCGCCGGCAGGAAAAGCTCGCGCACGAAGGCCACCACGTGGCGGCACATTTGGGTGGCTTCATCCACCTCGGTCTGGGCTGGGTCGTGTTCCAGATAGCGCACCCGATGCAGCCAATAGCCGCCATCGCTATCGGTGAACACCGCCGCCACCACCGAGGAATCGCCCTTGCCCGGCGCACCGTAGGACGGGTCCCACCAGCACGAGGCCGAAGCCATGCGCTTGCCCATGAGCGACAGCACCGGCAGATGGTTGCCCTCGGCATAGATCAGGTCTGCGTCGTATAGCCGCAGCCGGTCGGGGTCGAGACGGCCATCGGCCATGTTGACCGGCCTCAGCATCATCTGGCTGTCGAACTTGTTGGGCCCCGAGCGTCGGCGGATTGCGGCAATCTTGTCGGCGGGAAAGCGCTCGGGCCAGGCGCTGGCGCCGGCGCCATCCATCAGCGGGATTTCCAGGCGGGAAAAGCCGTCCAAGAAGGGGTGCTGCTCGCCCATTTCCAAGCGGGCCTCGGGGGCATAGATGGTGTAGTAGCTGTGCGGCGTGCCCACATAAAGCTGGGTGCCGCCGGGCACCAGCACGTATTCGATTTCCCCCAGCCGCTCGCGCAGATCCAGCCGCTTAGGCGCGGAATCGCAGGTGTTGGGAACCTCCACATCGTCGCAAATAATGATCTCGGCGCGGCTGCCGGTGATGTTGGCGCCGATGCCCTTGGCGACCATGGAGGGGTCGCGCAACTCGCCCGGACGATTGACGGTGAATTGATCCGACGCCCAATGCTCGCGCCGCTTCAGCCCGGTGGTTAGCGGGTGGCGTTCGATGATGCGTTTGACGTTGCGGACCATTTTTTTGGCGAGGGCAAATTCAGCCGCCAGCACCATGATGCGCAGATCGGGGTCCAGCATCAGCACCCAGGCGCAGAACAGGCCGACGATGGTGGATTTGCCGCTGGAGCGGAACGCCATCAGCAGCAACTCGCGGTCCCGCGCCCGCCACCGCGCCGCCAGCCAGCGCGCCATGCGCAGATGATGGCGCGGGGTGCCTTGGGCTAAACGGGCATTCCAGATCCAGATGAATTCAGAAAAATCGATGGTCTTCATGCCCCCTCCCTTCATACGAAAAACCCCGCCCCCTGGTGAGGGGGCGGGGCTGGTAAGACGAACCTAGAACAGAGCCGTCAGACGTCCTGGACCTGGGGCTGAAGCGCCGTCACGGTGCGGCGTACAACCACCACGTCGCCGTCCACCACCGGCGGCGCGGTGCCGCCGATTTCCAGCGGACCGGGTTCGGGGCCGTCAATGACCACGCGGCGGATGGCGTATTCTCCGGTCACGTGGGGCAGGGTCAGCAATGGCCCCAGCACCGTGGTGCCGTCGGGCAAGACCATGGCGCTGGCGTTGCGGGTAAAGCGCAGAAAATCGGCGCTTTGAGTGATAGCAAGTTCAAGCATGATGCGTTACCTCGCAGTTGCCGGAGCGACGCAGACGCCGCCCACCGGACGTCCGATTGAAATAAATACGTACCTACCTCCAGAGGCGTTGATGTCAGTGTTGCTGGAACGAACCTTTAAGCCGCCCACCACAGCATCCCTGAAGTAGTCAGATGTATTGACGACTTCCGCCAACGAGTGATCAAAGGACAGGTTGCGGATCATCGGGTTGCGGGGGTCGCGTGCCGCGTCATTCAGGAACCATGGGCAACTGACGTCGGTCCGCTTATAGAAATTGAATGCGGGCAGAACCGTTCCTGGCGCAAAGGGACCGCCATTCCCGCCAAGTCCGGTTCCTGTGTAATTCCCCACGTCAAGGAACCCGTCACGCTGGGCCATGACGATAACCCGGTAAGTCCCCGAAGGCGCGGCGGCGGCAATCTGGAAATTATTGGCCGCAAAGGAGGTCAATGTTCCATCGGCGGCGGAAGCGTTCATCCCATTCAGCTTCAAGAGATGACCGGCCGTAAGGTCAGAATGATAGAAATAGCGGTCACCGCCGCCTGCGCTAACCCGCGTCGCAATCACTGCATTGCGGGTCGTGGCAAGGCCATGGGTCACCGTGGTCGCAGTGCCGGTGAGGTGCACCACCTCGGCCGTCCACACACCGTATTTCTGCCCGACGCGCAGGCGGTGGCCTACGTAGGCCCCTCCCACTACCAGAGCCGGGGATGCAGCCTTGGCGTTGCTGTTATTCGAGGCGATAATCTGGGTGGGGTCATCCGAGAACCGCCAGCGCCAGTTCTCCGAACCATTGCGCTGCTTGATGATCTCCACATAGGCCGCGCCGTCCCAATGGGCGGTGGAGGCGTTAAGCTGGACGATAATGTCGGCGTCAGTGCCAGTTGCTGCGGCATAGCCTTCAGCCGGATCCTTGATTTCGGGTTCGGGCAGGTTCGCGGTGCATAAGGTCGAGAACCCGGTGGGCGGAACGAACCCACGTTGACCAAAATCAGCCTCGAAAGTAGCGAGCGTGACCGCTTGCCCAGCATCGACGAAGGGCAGATAGCCGCCAGGCAATGTCGCAAGCGTGGCGGCGGGACCAGTCCCCGCTACCGGGTCGCCACCACCCTGCCAGGCCACAGCACCCGTATCAGCCGTCACCTTGCCAAACCACACGTTTCCCGTATCGGCATCGAAGGCCGTCACCCACGCGTCACCCACGGCTATGGCCGCGCCCCATCCGGGGGTAGAGGTGGTTCCCACGTATCGCTTACCGTCGTCGTAGGAAATGACCATCCCAGGCGCACCAGCCTTGCTCGAGCCATCCAGCGTGGTCATTGCCGGCATAAGGCCAACACCGGCCATGGTGGTGCTGCGATTTACGAGCTTAATTTTCCATGCGTATTTCCCCGCCCGAATGGGGAAGCTTGCCGAAATGCTGTAATTATACGGCGGCCCGCCAGATCCACCCGTGGTGGCCTGCAACCCGCCATCGGCGACCGTAAGCCCGGAACCGTGGGGGGCAAGAATGTTGAAGGTCGCATAGACGTTGGTGGGCGAACTCGCCACCGTGTCCTTGCCGGCGGCGTCGAAGCCGTTGGCGGTGAAGTGATTGCCCTTGCCGCTGATGTCGTTCCCCGGGTTGAGCGGAAGAGCGAAGTCGAGAAGATGGCCGGTCACGCCATAATCGGCAGAGGTGAAGGCCAAGGCCTTCGGCACCCAAACGCCGTGGATATTGAACTCGCCCCACGCGGTCGGGCCGGGGGTGACGCCGCTTAGCAGGACGTCATCCGCGATCATTCCGCGCAGGAAATGGGAGTAACCAGGAACATCCCGCCCGATACGATGTTCCACGGTGCGGTTTACGATGCCAAGCCAATCGTCGGCATAGGTGGCGCCGGTGGCGTCCACTGCTTGGCGCGTGCCGTTGACGTAGATGCGCACCCGGTCGGCAACCGGAGTGGAGGCGGCGGTGTCGTACTCGATTAAAACATGAAGAGGAGCGCTGTCGCGGAAACGTGCCTGGGTCTTCACGTCCCAATACGTCGTATTGGCTTGACGCTCGTACCACGCCAGCCGCCCTTGGGGGTCAAAGAAGAAATAGGCGAAATTATTGATGTCCACATACGCAGAGAACAAGGTTTGTTGTTCCGTGCCTTCGTCGGGGCGGGGCATCACCCACCGGCTCCAGGACCATTTGCTGGTGTTGCCTGCGTCGAACGGGGTCCGCGACAGCCACTTGCCGTCACCGAAGACCTGCGAGTGGGCGATCGTCTCCGTGGACAAATGGCAGGCGGGAGCAGCCGCCGGTTGAGAGAGGAATGGCAACATTATTATGCACCCCGCTGGGAAATGACGACGTCAAGGGCAGTGCCCGAGCCGTCGCTGGTGATCCACAGAAGATTGACGGCGTTGGCGGTGGTGGACCATTTGCCGGACGACAGGTGATAGCCGGCGGCCAGATTCAGCACCCGCCCACCGGTGGCATCCTGGGTAACGACCACCAGCATCATGCCGGCGCGGCCGGACATGCCGGAGGGGAAGCCCAAAGTGGTCGCCGTGTTGATGGAAAGGGTGAACACATTGGCCGCCAGCGGGTCTGGCGTGGCCACACCGGCGACCGCGGACAGGGCCACCGGATTGCTCCAGAAGCCTGCCTCAATCACCGAGGACACGTTGCGACGCAGCACATTGCTGAGGTCCGGCAGGGCCGCCGAGATGGCGTCATCCACTTCGGTCGTGCCGTATACGCCCAGATTGGTCCGGGCCGTGACCACATTGCCCAAACCAAACAGATTGTCCGCCTTGAGCAGGGCAGCGTCCTTCACCGCCTGATCGCGGTTCTCCACATCAAGCTTGGCGTAGACACCCAAATTGGTCTGCGCAACGGCGGTGTCGGTCAAACCAGACAGATTCTCCGCCTTGAGGAGGGCGGCATCCTTGACCGCCTGATCGCGGGATTCGACCTCGGCCTTGGAATAGACGTCCAGATTGCCCCGCGCCGCCGCCTTGTCGGGAAGGTCGGACAGATTCTGGCTCTTCTCCAGGGCATCCACGCTGTCCGTGCCGGTGATGCGCAGGCGCTGGGAACCGCCCTCCTCGGTCACGGTTTCCAGGGTAATGCCGGAACCGGCCACCAGCTTATTGGACAGATGACCGGCGCTGGCATCCTGCGAAGTGATGGTGACGGCGCCCAAATGGCGCAGGCTGATGCTCAGACCCTCGGCCGGGGCATTGCCGAACACGACGGTGCCGCCATCGTTGCTGCCGGCGCCGGTGATGTGGAAGCCCACATCCTGCACCACGTTGTTCACCCGCACCTCAAGCGCGGCCTTGGACGGAATGGCGAAGGGGAACGGGAAGGCGACGATGGAACCGTTGGCGGTGTAATCGACTTGGAAAGTCATAATTCGTCCTTTCATGGACATGAAAAAGGCCCGCCGAACAGCCGGCGGGCCTGAGAAAACAGAGTGTGAGACGGCGGGCGCAGCGCTAAAGCGCGTCGTCCTCGCCGTCCAATTGGTCTAGCGCGTGGCGGGCTTCCGCCAGCAATTGGCCGATGCCGTCCTCGGGTTCGTCGGCAACGGCATCGCCGCTTCCGGCCCACCGGGACAATTTCACCAGCACTTCCACATGGGCCAGCGCCGCCTTGGCCGCCGCATGCCAGGCGGCAAAGCCCTTGGCATCGGCGGGCGGCTCGTCAGCGGTGAAGCGCTCGTAACCGGCCAGCGCGGCACGGATACGTTCGGGCAGCGACGCCTGCATGGCCTGGCGCAGGCCGTCGATGTCCTCGGGCATGAAAAATTCTCCTGTGGAAAGAAAAAGGCCCGCCGGACGAACCGGCGGGCCTGAAGGGACGCGATGTGGTTGGCGGGGTTACAATCCCAGCGCGGCTTTCGCCACCCGTGCTTCGGCCACGCACTGCTCCACATAACCCAGGACCACGGGGTCGCCGGTGCGGACTGCCCCCAATTCGTCGTCGACGCTGTAGCGCGAGCGGATCTTCTCAACACAGGTGCGGTCGATTTCCCTGACGGATGTCAGGGATTTTCTGACGCCGGGGCTCAGCGGTTCGGCATGAACCCGGTAATCGACCTCGGTGGGTTGATGGTCCGGGATGGTGAAATCCTCGGGCACCGACAGGTAATGCCGGCCCTCTGCTTCGCCCAGATGAATGGGGAAATGGGTGGCCTGGGTGGGCATGGACAAGGTGGTGCCGACTGCGAAGGACACGATGATAGGCATGCTTGGTCTCCCTTAGAAAATCACGTCGGACAGGCGGTATTCATTGCGAGCCACAGTGTTCTGTGTGCCCAGGCTGAAGCTGGTGTTATCGCCCGCACCCCAGACGCGCCCGTCGGACGTCAGCACCCACAACCGGCCAAGGGTTCCATAACCGCCCATGGTGTAGTCCACGATCCCCATATGCTCGGTGGCACGCGGGCCGGTGACGCGGCTGAAGGAAGTCCTGGACGTCACATCGCCCACGGCCAATTGACCGCTAAGGTTATAGCCGGTCGCCCACAGCTTGCCGGTGGTGTCCTGCAAGACGGCGAAGACGGATTGGCCCGAGCTGTTTTGATTGCCGCCGGCCTTCAGCCGCGCCACCTTGCCGTCGAAGGGCTGACCGCCGCCCACCTGGGTAAGCGTGGTGCGGCTGATCAGGTCGCCCAGGCCCAATTGCCCATAGGCGTTATTGCCGCAGGCCCACAGCTTGCCGACAGTGTCGATCACCCACAGGCTGTCGCAATACCCGCCGAACAATTCCATGTCGGCGGGCGTGAACGTGGAAGTATTCAATTTGCTGAATACGTTGCGCTGGATTATATCCCCCAGCCCCAGCGCACCGTGGGCGTTGCATCCCGTCACATACAACGAGCCATCGGTGCACAGAACCGCCGTATCGCCAGTATAAACCGTGCCCTGAACTCCTGCTGTGGCGCAGACCTTCTTGGCGTTGACGATATTTGGCACCTGGGTCGGCGTGCTTCTGTCCACGACATCACCCAGACCCAGCTGGCCGTGACCGTTCCGCCCCCAAGCATAAAGCTTGCCCGCGCTGTCGATGGCGAAGACCGAAGTGTAATCCTGGGCGCTGGCGAAGACCTTGGCGATGGAAGCGATAGTGCCGCAACGCACCGGCAGCGAGGAATTGGTGAGCGTGCCGTTACCAAGCTGGCCACAGACGTTGTAACCGCAGCCAAACACCCGACCATCGGTGCTGCGGAAGAACACGCACCCCGCCGCAACCGAATTACCGCCCTCACGCGGGACGATGATTTCGGCGATGGGAATGTTCTGTTGGGCGAACCAGGTGATTTGAGTCGCCACTGCACGGTTGGTGGTGTCCCCCTGCCCCAGCTGGCCATAGGCGTTATACCCCCAGGCGTAAACCCGACCCGCACTGTCCAAGGCGTAATTGCTGGTGAAGCAGGTGGCGACTTGGACCATGGGGAAGGCGGGGGAGTTAAGCGGATCGAAGGCGACGGGCTGCGGATTGATGACGTGGTTGTTGGTGGCATCGCCGGCGCACAGATTGCTGGAGCCGCCCCACATCTTGATCGCACCGTCGGTCATGATTACCGGCAAGCCGCCGAAGGATACCGAGGTGCCGTTAGGGTTATAGGCCAAGGCCGCCGCCATGGTGCCTTGACGAGACACCGGCGGCGTCCAGGTGGGGATACCGTCCTTCACGCCCAGAACATGACCGGCGGACCCAATGGGAAGACGCAAGACATCCGCGCCATCGGAAGTCAGCAAATCGCCCTTATTGGTGTAAACGCCGGCGGTTCCCCGCGCCATCAACACCCAATGAGTGGGAAACCCCGCAGGATCCTGCCCCGCCGTGGTGGCGAGGGTGCAGCGGTAGGTGCTGCCGAGATAGGTCACCACGTCACGCGCAGCATAGGCGAGCGTCGTTGAATAAAGGCCGCAATCGGCAAAGCCGAGGCGGCCAAGATTGAGGTCGATCATGGCTGTTTTCCCAATCAGGCATTGATTTGAAGGTGAAGGGAGCTATCGGCGCCCAGCACCAAGGTGGAAGAACTGGGCACCAGGGTCATCGCGTCGAACTGGGCGGGAGTGACCTCGCCCTGATCGACAATCCTCAGATGCAAGGCATCGGTGGCTGCGTCATAAACCAGCCCGGCCAATTGGAAGGACATCCCCGCCGCCGCTTGCGCCGCCCGGGCAGAGTCCAACGCAGCCTGAGCCTCGGCGGCGGCGGCAACATTCGCTGCCAAGGCTGTGTCGGCGGCCTGTTGCGCCCGCACCCCGGCGTCGATGGCGGCGGCAAGATCGGGAATGGCGTCGAAATCACCGGCGCTGTTGGTCAGCGCGGTGCCGCTGTCATTCCATTTCAGGCTTCGCCCCGGCACCGGTTCCGGCAGGGTAAGATCGGCCCGCGAGCCCGATGCCGGCGCCCGCTTTACGGTCCGCCCCAATTCCTCGGCCACCTGCTGGATGGCCGCCACTTGGTAATCCAGTTCGTCGTTCAAGGTCTTGGCGCGGATGATGCCGTCGGCCTGATAGTCGCTTAGACGTTCCAGGGCCAGACGGCGGCGCAAGGTCACCTGGGTCGCTGCCGCAGGCGCCACGGCGAAGATGACCGCCCCGCCACCGGAACTGCCGGCACCCGAAACGGTAAAGCCGGAATTCTGCTGCCGATCGTCCAGCCAGACTTCCAGCTGGGTCTCCTTGAAGATGGCGAAGGGGTAGGTAAAGGCCGCTTGCACACCATCGGCATGGTAATGAATGCGTGGCGTCACATCGTTGATCTGTATGTGGTCGATCATCTTTTGTTCCTCGCTTCAATCCGCGATTTTCATCTCGGTTGCCACGGCCAGGATGGTGCAGGGCAGCGGCACGTCCTGGCGCACCCGCCATAGCGGCTGGAAAGCGTCCCGTTTCCAGCCGATGGCACGGATCTGGACATCACCGGAAAAGGGCGGCGGCGCCGCATCGAAGGCCTGACGACCGAACCGACGGAACGGAATGGGCGTCAGCCCTCGTCCGGTGTCGATGTGCAGGGCCTTGGTGTCGAGCAGGCGGAAATGGGCTTTGACCAAACGCACGATGGTGCCCGGAGCACTGCCCGTGGCCGTTTGCACCACCGGCGGCAACGGCTCGATCTCGTGGGTGTAGGGCAAGCCGATCTGCACATGCGAGGCCTCTTCCCACAAGGTCACGGCGCCGTTGGACACGGTGGCGTCCTCCAGCGCCCCGCCATCGGCCAGGATGCGGACCCGAACGCCCTCCAGATGATCCAAGCCGCTCCACACCGTCTTGGCCGTGGGGCTGTCGCCCTCCAAGGCGGCGTCCAACGACAAGGTCTCGTCAAAGCGTTCGATATGCGTATGGCCGTTGCGCTCCACCAGCACATAAACGTCGTCTTCCACCACGGCCAATGCCTTGAAGGCGCCCAGCGTGTTGTGCAGGGTCCAGGCGGTGACCTTCTCTGCTCGATAAACGGTGACGGTGCCCAAGGTGCCGTCGCCCATGACCACGTGGAACAGGCGGCGGCCCGAGTCGTAATCCAGGTCCACCGGGGCCACCATCAGGTGCTTGGCCAGCATGGCAAGGTCGGTGGACTGATAGGCCTGCTCCACATCGGCGAACAGGAACTCGCGCAGATCCTTGCCGTTGCGCGAGACGTAAAGGGTGGCGCCGTCCACATCGCGGGGCGGCACCACGCGATCCACCGGCGAGCCGATGCGTGTCTGGCGTACCAGCTGGATCTTGGCGGGGGTGAGCGGATCACCCGACACCATCCATTCGGCCCCCGAAGTGAACACCTGCAGATGCCGGCCCGAGAACACCGCGCGGATGGCGTTGACCTGATCGGAGAGCAGGGCGAATTCGATGGCTTCGTCGTCCAGGCCTTCACCCAGATCGAAGTTGAACAAATCCGAGGATTTGGACATCCACAACCGGTTGGGCAGATCGCGGGTGCCGCCGATGACCATGCGGTCCTGATGGAAACACACCGACACCGGCCAGCCGCGTAAGGGCGACAGCGCCTGTTCCTCCCAATCCTGGTTGGCGGTGGTGTTGACCAGGCCCTGCTTGACCTCGGCAGTGGCCGTGGTGGGCGAGTCCACTACGGTGATCAAAACCTCCTTCTGCTGCAGCCTGAAACGCATTCCCACATGGCCGGCCAAGAAGACCGGCGCCGACGCCGTCAGCGTCACCGTCCCCGAAGCCGCCGAAGGCTGCAGGGTGACGTCGTCATCGGCGAATTTGTGATAGGGCTGCTGGATCACCCCGTCCTTCTCGTAGAAGACCCAGTCCACCATCTGCCAGCTGCTATGGGAGGTCCGGGTGATCTTGCGCGGCGGCACCTCGGGATGGACCACCAGCAAGGTGTCGGCGGTTTGGGTCCACGAAATCTGCTTGAGCTGTTCCAGGTTCCAGGGCGCGTTGAAGTCGGCCACTTTGATGCTGTTGGCGTAGACGTCCACATGGCGGTCCGTCAGCACCAGCAAGTAAGTCTGTTCGGTGTTGAATTCGAAGGCAATCAACCGGCCCGGCCCGCGTGCTTTGTCCACATGACGCAGCCCGGCACGGCGCGACACCCCGCCCACGGGGGAGATGAACACGTTGCGCAGCTTCATGGCGCCGTTGGCATAGGCGGTCAGATCGCCGCGCCCCAGCATGTCCAGGCTCAACTCGCCGGCGGTGAAATTGGTCTTGGTCAGGGTGACGGTCATGACCGCACCGCCACGAGCGGAAAGTCGGTGATCGCCAACGGCGTGTCCTGCTGGCCGTCGGCCAATTTGGCGCGGCGGAAATCTTCCTCGGCTAAGCGGTACAGCAACTCGGTCCGCGCCGAGCTTTCGGTCAAGGGGATACAGAACTCGGCGGCCAAACGGGCAATCAGCGCCTGATCGAAGAACGGCGGAAAGGCCAATTCGTCGGGACGGAAGATGTAGGTCAGCACCACCTCGTCCGCGTCCGTATGCAGACGGCTTTCGGCGATGCGATAGGGCACTCCGAAACCACGCCCGCCATTGCCCGCCGACAACGCCCGCAGGAAGTCCGCCGGCAATTGATAGGCATAGGCATAGTCGGCCACCGGTTCGGCAGCCAGCCGGGGCAGGGTCGCTTGCCCGGTGGCGAAGTTCCACGGATGGGACGAGATCAGCGCATCGCGCATGGGCGGAAAAAGATTGGCCGCCACTTCGGCCTCGGCCGAGCCCTCGTCGAACGAGGCAATGGTGGCCGCGCCGATCTTCAACAGCGCGCGCGAACACAGCGCGATGGCCGAGAGTGCCATGGCGGTTTCTCCTAAAATACTGTGGTCAAAATGACCACGGACCGGCCTGCCCCAAGGGAAGCCGGCCCGTGGCTGACACAACGGTCAGTCGGCGTTCACGCCGCCGATCTGGGTCATGTCGTTGACATCGACGACACCGCTGCCCGCCGCCGAGACCAGGAACAATCCGGCCTTGGGAGTGGTGGCGGTATCGACGTTGGCAATGATGATGTCGCCGGTGCGCAGCATATCCACGGCGGAATTGAAATAGCCGGTGGTATCAAGCGAAGCGGCGGCATCGGCGGTGACGTAGTGCCACAGGGTGAAGCCGTTGGCATAGGCCAGCACGCTGAGGTCCTTGGACTGATAAGCCATGGGAGTTTCCTTACGATTCGAGGCAGCGCAACGCGACGACGCCGACCGGATCGATCAGCGCGGAACCCTGCGACATCATGTTGTTGACGAACCAGGCGGCACGGTCGCCGTGATAGGTGATTTCGCTTTTCACCTCGGAACCGACGGCGTGGCCGATGGCGGTTTTGTGGTACCAGAAGCAGTTGCGCACGCTGCCGTTCTTGGTCAGGCCCGAATGGGGCATCCACAGGGTGCCCAGCCAGTTCTTGGCCTGAGTGCCCTTCCACGGCAGATCGTCGGTGCCGATGTAATCGGAATCGGCGAATTCATCGATCTGCAGAAGATCGGACCACTGTTTCCAGCCGACCACGGCGTAGCGTTCGCCGTCATCCGGCACGTCGGCCTCGCCCAGCATCTCAAAAGCCTGAAGCACCTTTTCCTTGGTCAGGCCGGTGGTGCCGTCCAGCGCGTAGTTGGTGGACTTGTCCAACTCGGAAATGATCAGCTCGTCGGTCTTGCGGCCCAGGGCGTAGGCGCCGGCATTGACCAGCACGGCGCGCTCGTCATGTTCCAGTTTCAGTTCGTCCAGCTTGTCCAGCCAGTCGCCGCCGTAATAGTCGTACAGCTGACATTCCACCGTCTGGTGGTCGATGTTCATGACCGGCACCTTGCCGTGACGGGCCTTGGTGCTGGCCGCGCCCTTGCCGACCTTCTGGAAGACGGCGATGGCGCCGGTGACGTTGTTGCGGGTGCGCACGGTGTTGCGCAGCTTGGTGCCCTGGCGCTGATAGGCGGCATGCACCTGGGCGCCGTAATCTTTCGAATAGCCGTTGATGACACTCGTGGACATGATGAGGTCCCTCGGATGGGTTGGTCTTCAGGGTGACCGCGCGGGCATCCGGTTCTGGCCGGGAATGGCCGCCGGAGCGTCAGCGCGCGGGTGAGTCCGCCGGGCCGAAGCCCGGTTCTCCGGCGGACAAAAAGGGGTTAGTTGGGCGTGCACGGCGCTCAACGGCCACGCGGGGACCGGAGCGCCGAAATTTGGCAAAAATTCCCGCTGTCGCCTGCGGGGAAAATCGTTATGATCGCAACCGGAGCGGGGCTCTAATTCAGGGCGGCAAGGCTGCAAGGGGAATCCGGTAAAGTCATGAACCAGACTGTCCAAGTAGCGCGCAACGCGTCCGGTACTCAGCGGACCGAACGCATCGAGGCGCGCGCCAGCGCATTGCTGACCGATTGCCGCCGCGCATTCCATGCGTTCGGCGAATTGGACGAGCTGGCCGAAAACCTGCGCATCCTGTCGTTGAACGCCGAATTGGCCGCCGGCCGCGCCGGTGACAAAGGCCGTGCGGTTCGCGCGCTGACCCAATACACCCGTGAGTTGGTCAACCGTCTTGCCCAGATCCGGGGCGAGATG
The DNA here is from genome assembly GCA_014379805.1 of Rhodospirillales bacterium. GTDB lineage: Bacteria > Pseudomonadota > Alphaproteobacteria > Rhodospirillales > Magnetospirillaceae > Magnetospirillum. The sequence goes on from JACMLB010000378.1 coordinate 19,404, forward strand.
AACCAGCAGCGCACCCGCACCGACGCTCTTTCGACCCAGATCGAAGACGAGCTAAAGCAGCTGCGCCAAGTGGAAGACTCCCACGGCAACGACAGCACCGCCTTCGCCGACCTCATGCGGTCGCTGGTGGAAAAGCTGGAAACCCTGTCGACCAACGTGGAAGACCTGTCCCGCCGCGCCCATGGCGTGGAAGAGGTGGTCAGCCAGTCGGATTCCATCGCCACCAACATCGCCATCGAAGCCGCCGCCGCCGGTGTCCATGAAAAGGAATTCCGCACGGTGTCGGACACCATGCGGCGCTACGTGGACGATCTGCGCAAGATGATCGACGAAGCCTCGGATTCCGTGCGCCGCGCCTTGGAAAAGTCCGAGTCGCTGCGCCGCCTGGGCGTCGAGAATCTGCAGGATTTGCGGCGCTAATGAGATGAGGCGGGGCCACCCTCGGGCGGCCCCGCACTCCGCCCCCTACTCCTCCCCGTACAGCCGCCGGAAGCCCGACGAGACCTTTTCGATGAAGGCGGGGTCGCGCTTTTTCCAATAGCGCGGGTCCTGCATCATCTTCTTAAGCTCGGCTTCCGACGCAGCTTCCTCGCGTGGCGCTTGGCCGCGGCCCATGGCCGGTTCGCCCGAGGCCATCATGCGCTCCATGGCCATGACGCCTTCAGCCGAGCGCGACAGCGCGCCATAGACTTCAGCCGGCAGATTGGCCTTGCCCCAAGCCGAGACCTGACGGGCGGTTTCGCCCCAGCGGGCTTCGCCGCCGAAATGGTCCTTAAGCTTATCCAGATGACGGCGCTGATCATGCTCGGCGGTCACGTTCTGGATCATGGGCAGCACCCGGTCATGGGCAAGGTCGTAGACCAACTGCGCCTGCTGCGGGGTGAAGCCGGCTTCGTGCAGGCGGCTGTTGACCTCGGGGTCGCTGGTCAGCATTTCGTGACGCGACTGGATGTCATAGCCGTCCGGGCCGTCGGGAATGCCGAGTGCACGGCGGAATGCACACAGCTCGTCGTCGCTGCAACCGTCGCCCGGCACCTTGACCATGCTGTGCATGCGGCGCTCCAGATCCGCGTAGGCCCGCAACAGGGCATCGGTGCGAATGGTGCCCGCCTGCGGGTCCCAGAACTTTTCCGGCACCTGGGCGGGGCGGTTCATCTCGCCCGACCCCAGCTCCCCCGGACCCGGCTCCAGCGAATCTTCGTAATGCATGACGATCTCCTTGAACTCAGCAGCCTTGGCGGCCACGGGTTATCAGCGACAAAATGTGATGGACCAACTGACGCTGGCCCTCGAGGGCACGCAGGGCGCCGTCCGAGGCATCCGGCCCTAGGCAACGCTCCACCGTCAGGCTGGTCAGATGGGCCAGCACCTGCTCGCCATCGGCCCCGGAAAACACGCGGGCGCAGGTGCGGGCCAAGGCCAGCCGGGCGTCATCGCCCGGCGGTGGCGGTGGCGGTTCGAACCAGTTCCAACCAAAATCAGACGCCATTGCCACCTCCTGTCGCCTGGGGCACACCACCTGACAAGGTGGCTGCCAGTTGAGCCAGGGCGTTGGGATCAATGCCCGGCGCTCCCGCCGCTGGCCCCTCCGCCGCCTTCGTCATCAATTCCGCCGGGATGCTGAAGGCACGGCCCAGCCATTTGGCGGCAGCACCGGCGTCCACCGCCTGCATGCCCGCCGGCCCCAACTGGGCCAGGGATGACAGCCAGGTCAGCATGTTCTTGGCATCGCGCTGAGCCTGGTTCTGGGCCAACGGCGATTTGTACTGAAGGTCGATGGAATGGCCGTCGATGGTCAGTTCGGGGATTTCGCCCCGGCGCCGCAGGATGTGCATGGCCCGCATGACCAGCGGCGTCAGCAATTCCGATTGCAGCCGGCCATAAGTGGCGCCCAGCAAGCGCGCCATTTCGGCGGAGCGTTCCAGCACCTCGGTGGCGGTCATGCGGGGCGCGTCGGTCTGGCCCAATTTGTCGGCCAGCAAAGCGTGACGGATACGGCCGCGCAAATCCTCCAGCACCAGCTGCGATATATCGAAGCGGCCCGGCGCCTCCAACGGCTGCAACCCTGCCGACCCCACCGCTTTGGGGATGATGGTGCCCGGCACCAGCTTGATGTTGGCCGGGTTCAGCACGCCGTCATCGTCGGCCTGCCAGATGCCGGTCACCGCGATGGTGGCGTTCTTCAGCACCAGCTCCACCACCTTGTTGGCGGTCTTGATGTCGGGCAGCGCCTTCATCACCGGAGAGCGGCCATAGTCGTCGCCCGTCGCCTTGAGCCAGCTGAATTTGACGACCGGCGCCAAACCGAAGCGGCCATCGGCCAGCA
>JACMLB010000379.1 GCA_014379805.1 Rhodospirillales bacterium
CGCTTGGCACACGGTGTCTGAACCGGACTCAAATGTGCCAGGATGAGATCCCTCGGGTTCGCTCGGGATGAAAAACTATCAGAAAATCAACGACTTGCCCCTTAGCGGGCATCGTTAGTTAACCACAGAGACACAGAGATGCCGAGCAAGTGGAACCCGATCGGGCTCCGTCTGGTAAAGCCTCTCTGTGCCTCTGTGGTTAATTTCCCGCGTCCCATTTGAACGATGGGTCCGCAAAGGCGCGCTGCCCATGCCTTTCCGGGCGACACCAAACTTTAAACCGGACAGCCGTGGGTCAAGCCCGGCCATGACGACGGAGGGGGATGATCAACCACAATGGACGGGAAGAGCGAAGCCACAGCCTGAAAGCCGGCTTAATGCCCTTGGTGGTGAATAACCATTCAGCTGGTCGGGACGCTTTGGCCCTTGCCGACCAGTTCGCCCAGGCACTGGCTTTCGTTCACTGGCTGTTGGCCGCGCACGGCGTAATGGGCCACGGTCTGGCTGCCGCCCTCGTCATAGAGGAACAAATCCAGGGTGCAGGCGCGGCTGCGGTACTGCCAGATTTCGGCGGGAGCGTCGCGGCGGGTGAAGACCGGCTTGCCTAGAACGGACCGGACCTGCAACGGCGACAGGCCCTTGAGCCGATTGGGATCGGTGCCGTCCGGCAAGGCCGCCTGCTGGCTGCTGCCCCTCAGCGCGTCGGCGCCGAAGAAGTCGAAGACACCCGAAGCCAGGGTGTTGGGTCCGCCGGTCTGCGGAGCGCCGCCGCAAGCGACGAGGAAGGCCAGCGGTGCAAGGACAGCGTAACGAACGAGGCGCATGGGGGGGCTACCGGCGGGCGAGAATGAAGCGGCGGGGGAAACTTGGCGATTATTATACTGAATCTGTTTGCCTGCGCAACGATTGGAATAGGTGAACCATGAAAGCGGTCCCGATGACCGGCGCCAGCAAATTCAGCAGTGGCACCGAGAACAGGAACGCGATCACCGCGCCGGCCAGCCACAGCCGGCCCAGATGGTGGCGGAAGTACAGCCGGGCTTCTTTGGGGTCCATACGGCGGAACGCTACCAACTCGAAATATTCCCGCCCCAACAGGTAGCCGTTAACGGTCAGAACCAGCCCCACGGTCAGGCCGGTAAACAGCAAGATCGCATAAACTGGCAGAGCCAATAAATTGACCAGCACCATCACCGCCAGGAAGCGCAATGTGGTTAGCAGGACTTCGGACCATTTCTGCGGGCGCGGCCAATTGAGTTGGGGATAGTGGCGTGCTTCCACTGCATCGGCCACGTCATCCAGCAGGGCGCTCATGATGGCGGTGGCGAGCGCCGGGAAGAACAGGATGGGCAGGACCAACGCGGTCAGGCCGATGGCGATGTCGCTGCCGGTCTCGGCCCAGCCCTGCTCGAAGAAGCTGATTTGCGTCAGCGCCGTCCAGACCAGCGCCACCAGCGCCACGTAACAGGCGACGGCGCCGATCACGCCCAGGCGGATGACGCGGCGCAGTTTGGGGTCGGAAAGCTGGCCGAAGGCCTTGAGCAGTGCGGTGAACATGGCGCCATTCAACCATGACAAGAGCCCCCACGACAAACAGGCTTTTGGGGCGCTTAGGTGTTACGAACACGTGACTTTGGCCTTTTTTGTTGTTCAAGCTGGCGCGCCCGCTATACTGCGCCGCAAATTAGCCGCCCGCCTTGTGCCGCCGGCTGCAATCTCGCGCGAGATTTAACAGAGAAAACAACATGGTAGACACCCGGTATCACGTTGCCGGCATCGGCAACGCGATCGTGGACGTGCTGGTGCACGCGGACGATGCGCTTCTTGAAACGCTCAAGCTGTCGAAGGGTGTCATGACCCTGATCGATGCGGCTGAGGCCGAGCGGATCTATGATCAGCTGCCCCCAGGCATCGAATGCTCTGGCGGTTCGGCGGCCAACACCATCGTCGGTATTGCCTCGCTCGGTGGCCGCGCCGCCTATATGGGCAAGGTCAAGGACGACCAGCTGGGCCAGGTGTTCGGCCACGACATCCGCAAGGCCGGCGTCGCCTTCCCCACCGTTGCCGCCGTGGATGGCCTGACCACCGCGCGCTGCTTCGTGCTGGTGACCCCCGACGCTCAGCGCACCATGCTGACCTATCTGGGCGCCTGTGTGGAACTGACCCCGGACGACGTGGACGAAGCGGTCATCGCCAGCTCGCAAGTGACCTATCTGGAAGGCTATTTGTACGACCCGCCGCTGGCCAAGCGCGCCTTCCTCAAGGCTGCCGACACCGCCCACAAGGCCGGCCGTCTGGTGTCGCTGTCGCTGTCCGATCCGTTCTGCGTCGATCGCCACCGCGCCGCCTTCCTGGATCTGGTCAGCAGCCATGTGGACATCCTGTTCGCCAACGAGGCCGAGCTGACCTCGCTGTACCAGACCGACAATTTCGACGACGCCGTCCGGCAGGTTCGCGGCCATTGCCGCGTCGCCGCCATCACCCGTGGCCCCAAGGGGTCCGTGGTGGTGACCGAGGACGACGTCCATGTGATCGCCGCCGAGGCGGGAATTACGGTGGTCGATACCACCGGTGCCGGTGATCTTTATGCCGCCGGTTTCCTGTTCGGCTTTACGCAGGGGCGCGATCTCGCGACCTCGGCACTGCTGGGCGGTATTGCCGCCGGCGAAGTCATCTCCCATGTCGGCGCTCGTCCCGAGCGCCCGCTGACCCTTGTGGCAGCGGAAAAGCTGGGCCCCATCTACTCCGGTTCGATTGCGTAACGAAAGTCCCATGGAACTCAGAAACATCGCCATTATCGCCCACGTTGACCACGGCAAAACTACGCTGGTCGACGCCATGCTCCGCCAATCCGGCACCTTCCGCGACAATCAG
>JACMLB010000380.1 GCA_014379805.1 Rhodospirillales bacterium
CCGGCGCGCGACGCGGTCAAGGAATGGCTGACGCTACGCAAGGATATGCTGGGCAAAAAGCCGTCTAAGTGGCTATTTCCGTCTAACGGCAAGGCCGGTCATCTGACCCGCTCGGGCTTCGCCCGCATGCTGCTGCGGGTGGGCATGCATGCCCATATCGACCCCCGGCGGCTGTCGCCCCACGTGCTGCGCCACGCCTTCGCCACCCAACGGCTGGCCCATGGCGCCGATCTGCGCGTGGTCCAGGAACTGCTGGGCCATGCCGACATCGCCACCACCGAGATCTACACCCACGTGCTGGACGAGCCTAAGACCCGGCTGGTGCAACAGCATCATCCATTGGCGGGGTTGATGAAGCCAAAGGGGTAAGTGTGCTATAAGCTGCCGACAGGCTTAATTCAGGGACTTCCCCATGATCCTCTACACGCTGCGCTGCTCGCACGACCATCATTTCGAGGAATGGTTCTCCAACTCGGCCGAGTACGATTCCAAAAAGGAAGCCGGTGAGCTGAAGTGCCCGGAATGCGGCGACGTTCAGGTCGCCAAGGCGATCATGGCCCCCAAGGTCGCCAAGGCAGCGGCAGCGCCGGCGCCGGCCTGCATGCCGGGTGGTGGCGGTTGCGGCGGTTGCGCTTTCGCCGGGCAGCATTAGGCAACACACTGTTTCCCTAAGGACGGCTGCTCAGGCCGGTCCTGTCGTGGCATGCTTCCCCTCTGTGATGGAGGCTGCCATGTCGCTCCCCGCTTTATACGTTTCCCACGGCTCGCCCATGATCATGATCGAGCCGTCGCCCGCCCGTGATTTCCTGGTCGGCTTGGGACCGTCGCTGCCGCGCCCCAGCGCCATCCTGATGGTGTCGGCCCATTGGACCACCACCGCACCCGTGGTCTCCACCGCGACGCAACCTGAAACCATCCATGATTTTGGCGGCTTCCCGCCCGCGCTGTACCAGCTGCAATACCCCGCCCCGGGCGCCCCCGCCTTGGCCGAGCGGGTAACCGCCTTGATCGGGGCGGCTACCGAACGCCGCGGTCTCGACCACGGCGCCTGGGTGCCGCTGCTGCTGGGTTGGCCGGACGCGGACATTCCGGTGACCCAGCTTTCCGTGCAGCCCCGTCTGGACCCGGCTCACCATTACCGCCTGGGCCAGGCCTTAGCACCGCTGCGGGACGAGGGCGTGCTGATCCTGGCCTCGGGCGCGTTGACGCACAATTTGCGGGCCTATTTCCGTGGTGGCGAGGACGAGACCGCCCGCAGCATTGTCTTCGCCGATTGGATGGCGGCGGCGTTGGAGCAAGGCCGGGTGGATGATCTGCTGAACTACCGCACCCGTGCCCCGGCAGCGGAACAGGCTCATCCCACGGACGAACACTTGCTCCCCCTGTTCGTCGCGTTGGGTACAGGCGGGCATGGCAAGGTGCTGCATCGCAGCCTGGATGGGTCGCTGGCGATGGATGCGTATGCGTTCGGGTCGGCGTGAAAACCCCTCGCCCGCTTCGCGGGAGAGGGATAAAACAAAAAAAGGGCGCCTCCCTGCGGAAGCGCCCTTCTCTAATATCAGACGCCTTGCAGCATCTTGTCCAATTCGCGGACGATGGCTTCGCCCATGACCGTGGTGGACACCTTGGCCTTGCCGGTCGCCATGATGTCGGCGGTGCGCAGGCCGCCCTTCAGCACGTTCTTGACCGCGTTTTCGATCATCAACGCGTCTTCGTCCATGTTGAAGGAGTACTTCAGGCACATGGCGAAGGACAGGATGGTTGCCAGCGGGTTGGCGATGTCGCGGCCCTGGATGTCGGGGGCCGAGCCATGCACGGGCTCGTACAGGGCCTTGCGGTTGCCGTTGGCGTCAGCGGCGCCCAAGGACGCGGACGGCAGCATGCCGAGCGAACCGGTCAGCATGGCGGCGCAATCGGATAGGATGTCGCCGAACATGTTCTCGGTGACCATGACGTCGAACTGCTTGGGATTGCGCACCAGCTGCATGGCGGCGTTGTCCACGTACATGTGCGACAG
>JACMLB010000381.1 GCA_014379805.1 Rhodospirillales bacterium
GTCAGATCGTCAACCACGGTCACGTTCAGGTCAACGGCAAGCGCGTCAACATCTCGTCCTACCAGATCAAGGACGGCGACGTTGTCAGCATCAAGCAGAAGTCCCGTGACCTCGCCATCATCATCGAGGCGACTGCCTCGACCGAGCGCGACATTCCCGACTATCTGGAAGTCGACATGAAGGACCTGAAGGGTAAGTTCATCCGCGCCCCCAAGCTGGCCGATGTTCCCTACCCGGTCCAGATGGAACCGAACCTGGTCATCGAATTCTACTCGCGCTAATCAGCTTTCGAAAGTGAAACGCCCCGGCAGCAATGCCGGGGCGTTTTGCGTTATGCGGGGATCAGATCGCCCGCCACCAGCCGAAGCGGCACCACACCGGCGGATACCGGGCGGGTCAGATCGTCGGGGCGGTCCTGCGGCGGACCGGAACGGGCCTTCAGCGAGCCCTCGGCGATGGGCAGGCGGAACACCGCCGTCACCGCCAATTCCTTCTGGTCGGCTGGCCGCACCCGGCTGGCGCGATCGGGTGTGACCTTCTCCACCAAGGCAGCCAGCACCCGTCCCTTCTCGTCGGGGTCCTGAACCGCCTCGGGCTGACCGAACAGCATGACCGAGCGGAAATTCATGGAATGGTGCATGGCCGAGCGCGCCAACACCAACCCGTCCAGCAAGGTGGCGGTGACGCATAATTCGCATGCGGCACCCATCATCTGGGCAATACGGCTGCCGGTGGCGAAGTGGAAATACAGATGCTCGCCCACCCGCCAGCCATTGGTGGGAATGACGAAGGGCTGGCCGTCCTGGATGAACCCCACATGGACGACCAGAGCCTCGTCCAGTACAGCATGAATGGCGGCGGCGTCATGGCTGGCGCGGTCGCCCTTGCGCCGGGTGGTGGAACGGGGAGTCTTGGGTAGAGTGGTCATGGCGTGATCCTTGGTGTGGAAGGCCAAGCTTGACCGGCCAGCGGTTCTGCTAAAAGCTCCACTTGTAATATTTTTATGGAGCCACTTTGCCGACCTTGGCCCTGCCACCGCTAGACCGCGCCAGCCCGGAGCCCTTGCAGCGCCAACTCGCTTTGGCCTTGCGCGAAGCCATCTTGGCCGGGCAATTGGCCGCAGGAACCCGCCTGCCCTCCACCCGGCGCTTGGCGTCCCAACTGGGGCTGGGCCGCAACACGGTCCTGGCGGCCTTCGAGCATCTGCTGGCCGAGGGTTTCATCGAAGCCCGCCAAGGCTCAGGCACAGTCGTCGCCGCCCTGCCGCCCGTATCGCCGCCTGCGCCGCGACCAGAACGCCCCCTCTCGGCCCGCGCTGCCTTGTTGACCACCATCGAAGGGCCGCGCGGGCGGCGTTGGGGCCAATTCCTGGCACCGGGCGTCCCGGATTTGGACCAGTTCCCCTTCGCCGAATGGAGCCGCTTGCTGGCACGCCGTTGGCGGCGACCGGGCCGCGATCTTCTGGTGCCTGACAACGCCGCAGGCCATCCGCCGTTGCGCCACGCCATCGCCCAGTGGCTGGGCCGCACCCGCGCAATCCGCTGTACAGCGGAACAAGTGATGATCGTTTCGGGATCGCAGCAAGCGCTGGATCTGGCCGCCCGTGTGCTGCTTGATCCGGGCGACCAAGCCATGGTGGAAGACCCCGGCTATAACGGCCTCAAGGGCGTCCTGCGCGCCGCCGGAGCCCAGGTGGCGCCCGTGCCGGTGGACGATCAGGGCTTCGATGCCGCCCTGGGCGAAACCCTATGGCCGCAAGCACGGCTGGCCTGGGTCACGCCATCGCACCAATTCCCCACCGGCGTGACCATGCCCCTGGCCCGTCGGCTGGCATTGGTAGAATGGGCGCGGCGGCGCCAGGGCTGGATCATCGAGGATGATTATGACGGCGAGTTCCGCCACGCCGGCCCGCCCTTGGCCGCGCTGCAGGGGTTGGACCGCGATCACCGCACCATCCATCTGGGCACGTTCTCGAAAAGCATGTTTCCCGGCCTGCGCCTGGGCTGGCTGGTGCTGCCCGAGGATTTGGTGGCCCCGTTCACGGCGGCGCGGCAATTGGCCGATATGGCGCCGCCCTCGCTGACCCAAGCGGCCATGGCCGATTTCATGGCGGACGGTCTGTTCGCCCAGCACCTTAAGCGCATGCGCGCGCTCTACGCCGCCCGCCGCATTGCCTTCACAGACGCCTGCAATCGTCACCTGACGCGTTTCGGCACCCTGACCCCAGGCGAAGCTGGCCTGCACTCGGTGCTGTGGCTAAATCCCGGTGCCGATGACCGCGCTGCTGCCGATAAGGCGCAAGCCGCAGGACTAGCCGTGCCGGCACTGTCCGAATTCCGCCTGATCCCCGGCCCGCCCGGTCTTGTGCTGGGCTGGGGCAGCTTGCCAGAGGACCGCATGGATGGCGTGGTGGCGAAACTGGCGGCAGCGCTGGGATAACGACGCAAAAAGGGCCGCTCCCTCGCGGAAGCGGCCCTGATCTCACGCACACCAACCCTTAGGCGGTGGCGACACCCTTGTCGGCCAACAGGGCCTTCAGTTCGCCATTGGCAGCCATCTCGCGCACGATGTCGCAGCCGCCGACGAACTCGGACTTCACGTAAAGCTGCGGCAGGGTCGGCCAGTTGCTGAACTGCTTAATGCCATCGCGAAGCGAGGGATCGACCAGGATGTCGATGCCCTTGAACTTGACGCCATGATCGGTCAGCACCTGCACCACGGCGGCGGAGAAGCCGCACTGCGGGAACATGGGGGTGCCCTTCATGTAGAGAACGACGTCGTTCTCGGTGATGTCCTGCTTGATGCGCTCGAAGACGGGGTTGCTCATGGATCGGCCTTCAGAGTGGGAGAGAATTGGAATGACTTCAATCTAAGCCGCGCGGGGCCGCAGTGCAACATTGCTTGCACTAACGGGCCGACCACGACCTTGACGGTCGTTAAGCCTTGGCCCAGTCGGGCGCATTTTCCGGCGTGGTGGTCTGCAGGGCCAAGGCGTGCAGTTCGCCGCCCATTTTGCCCTGAAGGGCGCCATAGACCATCTGGTGCTGCTGGACCCGGCTTTTGCCCTTGAACGCCTCGGATACCACCAGCGCCGAGTAATGGTCGCCGTCGCCGCGCAAATCCTCGATCAGCACCTTGGCGTCGGGGAACGCCTCCTTGATCATCTGCTCGATAACACTGGCTTCCATGGCCATGGGGAGAACTCCTAGGGATTCGTCGGGGCGGACCCCGTCATCATTAAAGCCCGCGTCCCGATCATTCAAGCGTCAGGCGCGGCGAGGCCAGGAATACAGCACCAGCCCGCACCAGATAGCGGCGAAGGTCACCCCATGGGCGGCGGTGAAGGCTTCGCCGAACAGGAAGACGGCCACCAGCATCTGGATGGTCGGGTTGACGTACATCATCAGCCCCAAAGTGGAGGCCCGCAGGCGCCGGGCGCCCATGGCAAACAACACCAGCGGCACCGCCGTAACCGGCCCCGCCGCCGCCAGCAAGACCTGTGTGCCGCCCGAGACCTGGGGCGCCACCCCGCCGCCATCCCAGACCAGATAGGCCACGGCCAAGGGCGCCAGCAAAACCGTTTCCACAAACAGGCCGGACAGGGCCTGAACCGGGATGGCCTTGCGCAGCAAGCCATAGGCGCAAAAACTGACCGCCACCACCAGGGCCAGCCACGGCACCCCGTCGCCGCGCCACACCTGCCAGCCCACACCTAGCGCCACCAAGGCTATTGCCGCGCCCTGGCGTAACGACATGTGCTCGCCCAGGAACACGCGTGCAAACAGCACGGACATGAGCGGATAGATGAAATACCCCAGACTGCCTTCCAGCGCGCGGCCATGGGTCACCGCCCAGATGAAGGCGCCCCAATTGACCACGATGGCAAGGGCGGAAGCGGTAAGACCCAGCACCAGACGACGCGAGCGGAACACACGCCGTATTTCGCCCACACCGCCCAAGGCAGCCTGCAAAGCCAGGGCGAACACCGTGCCGCCAAGGACACGGTGGGCCAGCACCTCAAGCGCCGGAATTTCGCCCAATGCCTTGAAATAGATGCCGAACACGCCCCAGCACAGGAAGGCGCCAAGGGCGGCCAGGGCTCCTGTGCGGGCGGTGGCGGCGGTGTTCATGGGCACTCCAACAAAAAGGGCACCGGCCTGGATAGACCGGTGCCCTTGTTCGTCACATCAGGACGATCAGTGGCCCGACATCTCCGCGCCCATGAACGCCGGCAGCCAGCCTTCGTTGGCTTCCTTCAACTCATCCACGGTGGCGGCACGGCCGCCCACGCTGATGACGTGACCGCCGGTCTTGCCGATGACGCGGGCACCCACTTCACGGGCGGCAGCGGCATCCAACACGGTGACCAAATCATCGTCCGAGACTTCCAGCACATACCGGCCCTGGTCCTCGCCGAAGCACCACGCGTGCAGCGGCAGGGTCGAGGGAGCGTCCAGCGCGGCACCCACTCGATCGGCGGAGGCCATGGACATTTCAGCCACGGCCACCAGCAGACCGCCATCGGAGACGTCGTGGCAAGCCTTGACCAAACCGTCGCCGATGAGCTGACGCACCAGTTCACCCTTGCGGCGCTCACGATGCAGCGCCACCGGCGGCGGGGCGCCCTCTTCGCGGCCACAGATTTCGCGCAAGTAAAGGGACGCACCCAGCCAGCCCTTGGTCTCGCCCAGCAGCACGATGTTGCTGCCCGAGGCCTTGAACGCCATGGTCATGTGCTTGTTGACGTCCGCCAGCAGGCCCACGGCGCCGATGGCCGGGGTCGGCTGGATGGCGGTGCCCTGGGTCTCGTTGTACAGCGACACGTTGCCGGACACGACCGGGAAGTCCAGATCGCGGCAGGCTTCGCCCATGCCTTTGATGGCTTCCACGATCTGGCCCATGATCTCGGGCTTTTCCGGGTTGCCAAAGTTGAGGTTGTCGGTGGTGGCAAGTGGGCGCGCGCCAACGGCAATCAGATTGCGGTACGCCTCGGCCACCGCCTGCTTGCCGCCCTCAATCGGGTTCGCCTTCACGTACCGCGGCGTCAC
>JACMLB010000382.1 GCA_014379805.1 Rhodospirillales bacterium
TACGTGCGCAGCTTCGGGCCGGGCTTCATCTTCTCGTCGTCCATGCCGCCCATGGTCGCCGCCGCAGCCCTGGCCAGCGTGCGCGTGTTGCGCCAGCAGCCCGACATCCGCGCCCGCCACCAGGAGCGCGCCGCCACCGCCAAGCGCCGTCTGGCAGAGCAGGGCATTCCCGTGCTGCCGTCGGAAAGCCACATCGTGCCGGTCATGGTGGGCAATGCAGCCCTGTGTAAGGCGGCATCCGATCTGTTGCTGACCAAGTACAACATCTACGTTCAGCCCATCAATTACCCCACCGTCCCCGTGGGCACCGAGCGTCTGCGCATCACGCCGACGCCGCTGCACACCGATGAGATGATGGACCATCTGGTCAAGTCCATGGTCGCCGTGTGGGACGTGTTGGAATTGCACAAAGAACACCCGGCCAAGGTCGCTGCTGCGGAATAATGCCTTCGTCCGTTTGACGTTACAACCGTCAGGGCGTACGCTAGTCTCCAGATTCCGGAAGAATCCGGACAGGGGGACAGCGCCATGCGAACACCGGGAATCCGGCAATACTTGGCGATACTAGTTCTGGCGGCTTTGCTGCCGGTGGCCGGCCTCGCCCTGGCCTTATTCATGTTGTCCATGCACGGCGAGTATGAAGTGGCATGGCAACGGGCGGAAGCCCGCACCACCTTCATCGCCGCCGCTGTCCAGACCCAGACGGATGCGCTGGCCGGCACGCTGGACGTTCTGTCGGCCACTCAATCCCTGAACACCGGCGACCTTGCCGCCTTCCATACCCTGGCCAGCACCATCACCGGCGAACGGGTGGATGCGGTTTCGTTGATCCGCGCCGACGGGGTGACAATCCTGAACAGCCGGGTGCCCACCGGCCAAGTCGCCCCGGCCTTTTCGGTGCCCGAAGCCGAGGTGCGCCGCGCCCTGGCCGAAAACCGCACCATCATCACCAACATCTTCCAGGGTGCCACCTCGCGCCGGTCCATCTTCGCCATGGTCAAGCCGGTCACCGTGGCCGGCGAGCGTCATGCTTTGGCCGTGGGTCTGTTCGCCAGCCGGTTCGAGCCGCTGATCAACCGCACCTTGCCGCCGTGGAACGCGGCTTTGCTGGACGCCTCCAGCACCCCGGCTGCGCGCTTCCCGCGTGAGGGCAGCGTGGTCGAGGCGGCGCAGGGCCAAATCGACGACGCCCTGGAAACCGCCGATAGGGGGCGCCTGACCCAGGTTCAGCCCGATGGCAACGAACACATGGTGGTGTTCGAACGTATCGGGTCGACACGCTGGATTGCGGCGTCGTCCCTGCCGCGTGATGCGGTCGAGGGGCCGGCGCAGCGCAATGCCATTATTTATGCCGCCGGTGCCCTGCTGCTGTCCATTCCCAGCGCCCTATTGGCCGGTTGGCTGGGCGTGAAATTGGCGAAATCCATGCAGGCCTTGGCTCGCTTCGCCAGCGCCTTGGGCATGGTGCAACTGGAAAAACTTCAACCGCCCGCCCGCAGCGCCTGCCGCGAATTGGATGTTGTCACCGAGCGATTGGAGCGCGCCGCCTGCGACGTTGCCGCCCGCGATGCCCAATTGCGCCAGCAGCGCGATCTGGCGGAACAGCGGGCCGAGCAAATCCGCCGGCAGTCCGAGGATCTGGCCCGCTCGAACACCGACCTTGAACAATTCGCCTATGTGGCCTCGCACGATCTGCGCGAGCCATTGCGCATGGTCAGCAGTTTCCTCACCTTGCTGGAACGTAATCTGGGCGAAAAGCTAGATGGCGAGGCGCGCGAATTCATCGATTTCGCCCGCAATGGCGCATTGCGCATGGACGCCATGATCCTGGACCTGCTGCAATATTCCCGCGTAGGCCGTCAGGAGACCGAGATCGAGCAGGTGCCGCTGGCCCAGATCGTCGAGGTCGCGTCGGGCGAATTGGCCGCACTGATCAGCGAGACCAAGGCGATCATCCGGGTGGACGGGCCCCTGCCGGTCGTGCCCGGCCACCCGCAGGAATTGGCCCGCCTGTTCCAAAACTTGATCGGCAACGCACTGAAATACCGATCCGAAGACCGCACCCCGGAAGTCACCGTTTCCGCATGCCGTGAGGACGGCTTCTGGAAGGTGTCCGTTGCCGACAATGGGATCGGCATCGACGCGCAATTCCATCAACGCGTCTTCAACATCTTCCAACGCCTGCACACCCGCGAGCGCTATGAGGGCAATGGCATCGGTCTGGCCATATGCAAGAAGATCGTGGAGCACCATGGCGGCCGCATCTGGGTAAATTCCGCTTTGGGCGCCGGTTCCACCTTCCACTTTACCCTGCCCGTAAGCGGAGGCTGATGGAACTTCCGCCTACACGACTCCAGGTTGATTGCGCCGCGCGAAACCTCTTCGATATGGTCGAGGGAGAAGCCATCCAGGGGGCGGCCATGCGGACACGGACGTTGTATTGTGAAGTTTGCGCCAAGCTGACCCTTCATGAGGTCGATGGCGACGGCAATTCCGACGATGGTGAATTGGTCCTGTGCACGCTATGTGGGCGGCTGACGTCTCGCCCCCCCGACTCCACGCCGAAAACGCCACCCTGCCCCGACGGTTCGCCCTGTCGGCACTGATACCGGCTGACGCTCGATCATGCTACCTTCTGCGCCCAAGTGACGGAGAAGTCTTATGAGACGAGTGTTGGCGATAGTCGGCTTGTTGGCGCTGGGCGCTTGCGATGAGGGCAAAGTGAACGAAATCGCCCGTTATCCCTCGCCCGTCGGCGGCCTGGATGCGGTGGTTGGCCGCATGTCCGCCGGCGAAGCCGATCCTTTCCTGGTGGTGCTGACCAAGCCCGGTGAAGCGCCCGGCAAGGGTGCGCGGCTTTTTCTGGCCGACCACACCGACGCCCCGGTGGTGGAATGGGCCGACGCCGAACATCTGACCATCCGCTGCGACAACGCCCGGGTCTGGAGCTTCCGTAATTTCTGGACCAGCCCCAACAAAAAGCAAGTCACCGTATCCATCAGGCTGGAGTGCGGGCGCGAAGGATGGACGCCGTAACTGACGGTTATAATCCGCCTAGGCCATCAACACCCCAAGATGAGGTAAGCCAGCCGCTCCCGAGATAGCCCAGGACAAGCCCGCAACGCGTGCGCGCCCCCCCTTGTTGCCCCTGTGACGGTTCCACCTCACAGAGGGTTAAGGCAGATGGCGAGCAATCAGAACGATATCCTGGCAGCCACCGAGGCACAGCAAACCGACGGCGCCCTGCTGGTGGGCGGCAACGGCGACGATATATTATTGGCCGATGGCAGCCAGATTTGGACCGGCACGTTTACGGGACAGAACGGTTCCGGGGTTACTGGTACGGTCACCGCCACATTGACCGACACCACGCTGGCGGTTCAGGTCCAGGCCACCGGCCTGGAACCCAACCAAGTGCATGCGGCCCATATCCACGGCTTAACCAGCGACACCGGCGCGGCGGAGGATTCGTCGCTGCCGTTCGACGCGCTGGATAAGGACGCCGATGGATTCATCGAATTGAACGAAGGCCAAGTGGCAGTGGGACCGGCGCTCCTGCCCCTGACGGCCAGCGGCGGCCAATTTCCCACGGCCAGTGCGGATGGCAGCCTGAACTTCACCTCCACCTTCAGTCTGGACAACCTGCCCCAGGGCACCGAGGCCGCCGACCTGGTCCCCCTGGACCTGCGCGTGGTGGAACTGCACGGCCTTACCGTCACGGCCGCCGATGGCAGCCTGACCAGCGGCGAAGTGAACGGCACGGCGGGCTATAAGGCTACCCTGCCCGTGGCGGCGGCGGAACTGACCGATGCGGACACTGCGGGCGGCACGAACGCGGTGCTGCGCGGCGATAACGGCGGCGATACCCTGATCGGCGATTCGGGCAACGACCTGCTGCTGGGCGGCCAAGGTAACGACGTGCTGGCCGGGCTGTTGGGTGACGACCAATTGGTCGGCGGCAGCGGCCGAGACACTTTCATCCTCGGTCAAGGCAACGACGTGGTGGTGGACTTCCAGACCAATCAGGACAAGCTGACCTTCGCCGATACCACCACGGACGCCGTACAGGCCACCTCCACCAGCGAAGGCATCCAGCTGACCGCGGGCGACAGCACTATCTTGTTGATGGGCGTTCAAGCCGACGTGGCCACTTTGGATCTGTCCAACTGGATCGCTTAAACCTTCAATAAGCGGCCAGCCGCCACCCCCCACGCCATGACCGCACGGCGCACCCGCGCGGTCTGGCGTTCGGTGGCGAGGGCGAAGACGAAGGCCACAGCAAAGGCGACCGCCGCCGCCGCCAGGGCCAAGGCGTAAGAGCGTGGCTGCATGGGGTCCAGCGGCGTGGGCAGCACGGTCTGGCGGATCAGCAGCAAGACCGGCCAGTGGGTCAGATAAAGCGAATAGGAAAACCCTGCCAGCCCCCGTCCCCACCGCACTGGCCCCCACCGCACTGGCCCCCACCCCACTGGCCCCCACCCCACCGGGCTAGCTGGGGTGGGCCGCGCGGCGATTGCGTTAAGCAGCAGCACCACGGCAGCGCCGATGATCGCGTCACGCAGCCAAAATACCGGGTCAAGCAGGTGCAGACGGCTGACCACCAGCGCCCCCGCCAGCACCAAGACTGCGGGCACCAGCCGCAGACGCGGCACGCCGGGGGAGAAGGCCAGCATGCCCATGGCCCAGATAGGCGCATGCAATGCCACATTGCGACCATCCACGGCATTGTCCAGCACCAGCAACCCGCCCATCACTGCGGCCGCGACCAACCACGCCAGCCGGCGGCGCGGTCCCAGAACCACCAACGCGCCCAGGACGTAGTACCAAAACTCGTTGGCGAGGCTCCACAGGGGCTCGTTGCAGGACAGGGCTGGGGCGGCGACGTCTTGCAGAAAGACCAGCGAGGCCAGCCACGCGCCCACACTGCCGGTACAGGCGCCAGTGAGCAGCGGCAGCAATGACAGGGCAAGCGCGGGCAGCAGGACCACATACAGGCGGGTCAGCCGTTCGATGGCGTAGCGGCCCAAGGGAAATGCCGGGCGGGCGGCATAATCCATCAGCTTGCCGCCGATCAGCACACCGCTGAGCACGAAGAAGACAATGACCGCCTCCTTCTGGAAGTTCGTCAGGAAATAAAGCGCCTTGGCCCAGACCGGAAGAGCGCCCGGCGGGAAATGCGGAACGAACAACACTTCTCGGGCATGGCCCAACAGCACCGCCAGAGCAGAAACCCAGCGCAGATGGTCCAAGGTGGTGGACAGCGCAGAAGGATTATGGACGCCATCGGACATGCCAAATGCTCCGCTTTGCCGTCCATGCGAGATATTCCTTTATCCTGCTGGGCGCGAGGGGGGATGCGGAGGTTCCCGGAAGAGTCGGCGCGTGTTCGGATGGGCTAAACCAACACCAAATCCGACGAGGCCACGGCACTGCCCTCCACCGTCGCCATCACCACCGGGTCTGCAGGGCCGCTGCCGTCTGCGTCCCAAATCAAATGGGACCCTGCGGCGTCAAACGTCACCGTGCCCCTGCCCACCGTAGCGGCGTCGACCTCCATGCGGTCCAAGCCGGTTTGGAAGTCGCGGATGGTGTCGCCGAAATCCAAGCGGTCGTTGAACACGAAAGTATCCGCACCGCCGCCGCCGCGCAGCGTGTCGGCACCCACTCCGCCCACCAGCCGGTTGGCCCCGCCATCGCCGCTGATGGTGTCCTGACCCAACGATCCGATGATGTCCTCTATCCCCGACAGCCGGTCGATGGCGCCCGAAGAATCCAGCGCTTCGCCCGAGACCAGACTGACCCGCACCGGGCCGGCGCCGGAATAATCTACCGTGTCGCGCCCGCCGCCGCCTTGCAGCACATCGGCACCGGCACCGCCCACCAGAATGTCGCCGCCGCCGCGCCCTGACAGGGTATCGTCGCCCTTGCCGCCTTCCAGCCGGTTGGCACCGGCATCACCACGCATGGTGTCGTTGAAATCGGTCCCGATGGCTCCGACCACAGTGATCAGGATGTCTTGACCGCCATCCCATTCCACCGCGCTGCCCGCCGCCAAATCCACGCTCACCGCGCCGTCCTCGCCGGCCCAAGTGGCATAGGCGCCGTCCTTGCCGCCGTCCAAAATGTCGTCGCCCAACCCGCCGCCCAGCAAATCCAGCCCCGAGCCGCCTCGCATCACATTGTCGTTATCGTCGCCCAGCAGGGTGTCGCCGAACACCGAGCCGGTGATGTTTTCCACATTCTGGACGAACTCGAACACGCCGCTGGAGACCACCGAGGAGTTCTGCAAATCCACATTGGCGGGTCCGTCCTCGACGCTGAAGGTCAGGGTGTCGGTGCCGGGACCGCCGTCATAGGTATCGAAGCCAGGACCGCCCTCCAGCCGGTCATTGCCGATGCCGCCTTTCAGGCTGTCGTCGCCGGCGCCGCCGAACAGCACATCGTCGCCACGGAAGCCTTGCATATCCTCGTTGGCATTGGTGCCGATCAACACATCGGCGCCCGGCGTGCCCCTGACCTCGACCAGTTGGAATTGCGGAAACGGAAACGTGTCGGTGGCCGTGCTGCCGGCGCTGGTTTCAGCCACACCACCCGACACCGGCGACCCACCGGTCGCGCTTGCAGAACCCACCACGTTTGACGGAGGCAAGGATGCATTTGCCATGACATTTCTCCACCTGGATGACTTTCGCTCAAGTGGCTTGCCGAAGGAACAAGTGCCAGGGCATCAAACGGAGAGGTTGGGTTTTTTCACCACCGGCAGGCTGATCCAAAACACCGTGCCGCGCGCCAATTGCGAACGCACGCCCACCCGGTGGCCCAGCAACACCGCCATGCGGCGCACCACCGCCAGCCCCAGGCCCAAACCCTTTGCGCGGTCGCGCTCGGGGTTGCCGATCTGGATGAAATCGTCGAACACCGTCTCCAGCTTATCGTCGGGGATGCCTTCGCCGGTATCCCACACCTCGACCCGCACCTCGGCGCCCTGACGACGGCAGCCCAACAGGACGGTGCCGGTCTTGGTATAGCGCACCGCATTGGTCAGCAGATTGCGCAGTACGCGCACCAGCAAAACCGGATCGGTTTCCACCCACAGCCCGCTTGAAACAAAGCGGAACGACAGGCCGTGTGTCGCAGCCTGCTTGGCGAACTCATCGGCCAGATTGGACAGCACATCGTGCAGCGGCAACGCCCGCGCGGCGACGCGGATGATGCCGGCTTCCAGAGTGGACACATCCAGCAGGGTGGATAGCAGGCTCTCGGCCCCTTCCAACGCCTTGACCGCATTGGACAGCACATGGCGGTCGAACTGATCTTCCAGCCGCCCTTCCAGCACGTCGAGGAACAGGCGCACTCCCTGGATAGGCTGGCGCAGATCGTGGCTGGCCGAGGCGAGGAAATGGGATTTGGCGCGATTGGCCCGCTCGGCCACGGCCAAAGCCTCCTTGCGGGCCGAGATGGCGTCCAGGGCCTCGGCGGTGCGCTCGGTCACCGCCTGTTGCAGACGTTGCTCGGCCAGCGCCGCCTCGCGCTCACGTCGCCGGGACATGAGGAACGTCCCGGCCACCACGAGCACCGCCAGCAGGGTCAGCACGGCATGGGGGACCAAGTCACGCAGCCAACGATTCTGGATAGCCTGCAGATGAACGCCGGTGGAAACCCACACCGGATAGTTGCCGATCTGGTAGAAGGCGTATAGCCGCTGGCCGCCGCCGGTCTGCGGCACTGCCTGGTAGACGCCATCATGGGCTTCGGGAATGTACTGCATCAGGCCAGGGTCATGGCGGGTCAGACGGACAGGCGGTCCCCGCTCGGGCTGCCGCACCAATTGGGTGCCGTCGCCGCGGAACAGCGCCACCACCTCATCCTCGTCATTGTCGTCGGAGGCTGCTGCCAGAATGCGGCGAAGTTCGCGGATATGCAGACTGATGCCGATCACGCCGCCATGCCAGCGCCCCGCCAGGACGATGACCGGCTGATTGGACGATCGTCCGACCACGGGCTCTCCCACGAACAAATCGGGCGAGGCCATGGCGCCACGGAAATAGTCGCGGTCGGCCACGCTGTTTCCACGGATCGGTGCGGTGGAGGCCTGAACAATGCCCTGGGAGTCGGTCGCCAGGAGGATGTTGACCATGCTGTCGCGGCCAAGCCGTGCCGCCAGCAAGGCAGCCATCTTGCCCGATGCCACCAACTCCTCGCCGTTCGCCCGATTTAGTTGGTCGGCGATCAGATCGATGACCGTAGCCTGGGTGTCGAAGACGCGAGCCACGTGCTCGGACAGCATGGCCGCGCGACGGCGCAGGCGGTCCTCAACCTCGGCATAGGCTCGGTTGTGACTTTGCACCGCATGGGCGGCGAACAGGATCACAGGCGCCAAGATGCTGATTACCACAAGGACGTTCAGATAGCGCCGGCCTTGGCGGCCACGCCCATGCGGTACAAATACTCCAACCATAATCCCCCCAATCGGTAGCCCAATTATGGGGGGGTGGTGGGACTGGGTGTATATGGCTTGCGGTGAAGCCCGCCTATGCCCCCTGGCCGAGGGCTATGCCATTTTGCGGAACACCAGATTGTTGCAGTCCAGAACGCGGGCCAAGCGGTCGAAATTGCGCTCGTTCTCGATGGCGAAGGCGGGGTTTCCGGCGGGGACTTCCAGAACCAGATCGTTTTGGTCGGTGAACAGCCGGGTCTGGCGCAACAGATTGGGGGCGCCGCCCGATAGGGTGTGGGCCAGCCGCAGCGCCACGCCGGTGACGCGGGACCGCTGAGCGCCTTCTTCATCCAACAACTGCGCCGCCATGCGGGCGTGGAAATTGTCCTCGTCGCCCTGATAGCGCTGGAAGATGGTATAGGCGATGTTGGCGCGGTCGCGGTGGCTGACGCCCATGAACGGCAGCCGCAGGATGCGCAGGAACGCCTGTTCGGCGCGATAGTCCGGGTGCTCGTTCCAAAAGATGTCCGACACCAGACAGGCGGCATGGCGCAGCCGGGCCTGATGGGGCGTCTCGTTGGGGAACAGCGGCGCCATCCACGCCATCAGCTCGTCGCCATGCTCGGGGAAGCGGGCGTTGGTCAGGGCCATGTGGCGGCACACCGACAGCAGCGGGTCCTCGGCGCGCAAGCGGTCGGGCAGACGGCGGTAGAACTGGCCCTCGCGCATGCCGTAGATGGAGAACACCAAGCGGTCGGGGTTGCAGGCGCGGATGACCTTTTCCAGCAGCAACGCCGCCAGGGGCAGATTGGCGACGCGCTTTTTGGAGACGCCCGGCACCTTCTCAAGGGACTTTTTGCTTTGCGACGACACCAGATCGATGATGCGCAGCCCCTCGCGCGGGTCGATGGAGAAATTATCCAGCACGGTCAGCGGGTGATGGGTCTGGGCAATGCAGATGCGGGCGATGGCGCGCCACGCGCCGCCCACGGCATAGAGGTTGCGGCCCTTGCCTTGGGTCAGCCAGGAAACGCTTTCCAAATATTTATCGATGATCTCGCTGGCCTTGGCCCGGTTGTCGCCCGAGGCCTCGGACAGCCGCAGCACACCCAGGGGCATGGTTACGTGCTCGCCGAAATCGCCATTCTGCACGGTGACCAATTCCAGCGAACCGCCGCCCAGATCGGCAACGATGCCGTCGGCGTCAGGGGTGCCGCACAGCACGCCCATGGCCGCCGCCTTGGCCTCCTGCCCGCCGGACAACACCTTGACCTCGACATTGTAGCCCTGCTCGATGGCTTGGACGAACTCGTCGCCATCGGCGGCGTCGCGCACGGCGGCAGTGGCCAGGATGTCCAGGCGCTCCACATCCATGGCGCGCGACAGGGCGACGTAGCGCCCGACCACGGCAATGGCCTGGGCCACGCCCTCGGAATTCAGCCGGCCCGAGCTGCCCAGGCCCAGGCCCAAGGCACACACCGCCTTTTCATTGAACAAGGGCACCGGCACCCGGCTGGCGCCGTCATAGACGCACAGGCGGATGGAATTGGAGCCGATGTCGATAATGCCCACCGGCTCCAGGCGTCGTTTGATCTTCATACCCTCAGCTCACGAATTCTTGCCGCCGAGAACCAGCTTCGCTTTTCGCCCGTGCCCCTTTTCCAGGGCGCTGCCCCGGCCCGACAGGCTGGGATTGGTCATGAAATAGGTGTGGGCGTTAAAGCCGACCTCACCCACATCCATGCGCCGATAGATGGCGTCCGGGCCAAGGATCCAGCTTTGCTCATTATCCTTAAGGTTCGCCACCATGATCTGTTCCAGGATCTGGCGGTGAACGGTGGCGTTCTCGATGGGCACCAGGGTTTCCACCCGCCAATCCATGTTGCGCTGCATCCAATCAGCCGAGGAAATGTAGATCTTGGCTTGGCGCGACGGCAGACGGGCGCCATTGCCGAACACCATCACGCGGGAATGTTCCAGGAAGCGGCCGACGATGGACTTGACCCGGATGTTGTCGGACAGGCCGGGGACGCCGGGGCGTAGACAGCAGATACCGCGCAGAATCAAATCGATCTGCACGCCGGCTTGCGAGGCGCGGTACAGCGCATCGATCAGCATGGGGTCCACCAGCGAGTTCATCTTCAGCCAGATGCCTGCAGGCTTGCCCGCCTTGGCGTTCTCGATTTCCGTCTCGATGCAGGCCAGCAGGGTTTTCTTCAGGGACAGCGGCGCGATGGCCAGCTTTTCCATCTGATCGGGGACGGCATAGCCGGTCATGTAGTTGAACGCCTTGGCGGCATCCTGGGTCAGCTGCGGGTCGCAGGTGAAGAAGCTGAGATCGGTGTAAATCTTGGCGGTGATGGGATGGTAGTTGCCGGTGCCGAAATGCACATAGGACACCAGCCCGCCGCCCTCGCGCCGAACTACAAGGCTGATCTTGGCGTGGGTCTTCAGTTCCAGGAAGCCGAACACCACCTGGGCACCGGCGCTTTCCAGGTCGCGCGCCCAGCGGATGTTGGCCTCTTCATCGAAGCGGGCCTTCAATTCCACCATGGCGGTAACCGACTTGCCGGCCTCGGCCGCTTCCACCAGCGCCTTGACGATGGGGCTGTCCTTGGAAGTGCGGTACAGGGTCTGCTTGATGGCGACCACATTGGGATCGCGCGCCGCCTGACGGATGAACTGCACCACCACGTCAAAGCTTTCGAACGGGTGGTGGACGATGATGTCCTTCTTGCGGATGGCCGCGAAGCAATCGCCGCCGAAATCGCGGATACGCTCGGGGAAACGGGCGTTGTAGGGAGGGAACAGCAAATCCGGGCGTTCATCGGTGATGATCTGCTTGGTATCGACCAGACCGATGGAGCTTTCGAATTCGTACACGTCGGCTTCGGCCACGTGCATTTCAGCGATGACCAGGGACTTCAAATCCTCGGGGATGCCCGAATTGAAGGTCAAGCGGATGACATGGCCGCGCCGCCGCCTCTTCAGGGCGGACTCAAACACGCGGACCAGATCCTCGGCCTCTTCGTCGATGTCCATTTCCGAATCGCGGATGACCCGGAACATGCCGTGGCCTTCCATGCGGAAGCCGGGGAACAGACGATCCAGGCACAGGACGACCAAAGTTTCCAGGGGCAGGAAGCGAATGGCCTCGCCCGGCAGGCGGATGAACCGTTCAATCTGCGACGGCAGCGGCACCAGGGCGCGCAGCACTTCACAGGTATCGATGCGATACAGGTGCAGCACCAAAGCGATGCCGGCATTGGGAATGAACGGGAACGGGTGCGCCGGGTCGATGGCCAGCGGCGTCAGCACCGGAAAAATGTGTTCCATGAAGCGGCTTTCGGCCCACTTCACATCGGATTTGGACAGTTCAGAGGCGTCCACCACGGCGATGCCCACGTCGCGCAGCTCGCCCTTAAGCTCGCTCCAGCAGCGCTTTTGGGCGGCCAGCAGCTCGCTTGCCTCCACATTGATGGCGGCCAATTGCTGGGCCGGGGTCAACCCGTCTTCAGAGGTAGTGATGACGCCCGCATCCACCTGACCCTTAAGGCCGGCGACGCGGACCATGTAGAACTCGTCCAAATTCGACGCCGAGATGGAGAGGAACCGCACCCGTTCCAGCAAGGGATGGCGCTTGTTGAACGCCTCCTCGATGACCCTGAGATTGAATGCGAGCCAGGAAAGCTCCCGATTAATGAAGCGATCTTTGGACTCGAGGTCGATAACAGGAACGTCAACGGCTTGCATGGTTGTCACGGACGGCTCTCCGAAGGGGGTGGGGTAGCGTCTGGTCCAACCTTTATATATGCTCCTTGTGGCCCTGTCATGGCCGTGAGGATGACGGAAATGCGACAGATTTTTCTAATGCGCCACGCAAAATCCAGTTGGGACGAGCCCGACCTGGACGATTTCGAGCGCGGCCTGAACAATCGGGGCCGCAAAAGCGCCCGCCTTATGGCCAAATATCTAGCCAAGGCGCATATCCGCCCGGCCATGATTCTCTGTTCGACAGCCGAACGCACCCGCGCAACCTTTGCAATCATCGAGCCCAAGCTGGAGGGCGTGCCGGTCAGTTTCGAGAACGGCCTGTACGAAGCCGCCAAGGGCGATTTGCTGGACCGCCTGCATCAGCTGGACGACCATTTGGCCTCGGTCATGCTGATCGGCCACAATCCCGGCATGGAACGTCTGGCGAGCTGCCTGTGCGCGGGCCATGGCGAGGCGAAGGCCCTGGCCCGCTTGGCGGAGAAATTCCCCACCGGCGCCCTGGCGGTGCTGGAAACCAAGGCACCGCGCTGGGCTGGGCTGGGCGCGGGCGATTGCCGGCTGGTGGAGTTCGTGCTGCCAGGGGATTTGGAGGATTAAGCCCGTTTGGGGAACCTTGGACGCCTGCCGGTGTAAACATCCCCAACACGGCGCTGCACGTTACGGGGAGGACGACATGTCCATCCGGTTTGCTATTTCCATATTGGTATTTCTGCTAATCGCCCCCACCGTCTTCGGGGCGGGATTGGTGAGCGTCTTGATGCTCACTGAAGATTCGGGCGCCCGCGCCTACGCTATCGCGGCCGTGGTCGTCGCCACCGTATTGATCTCCGCTCCGTTGTCCTGGCTGGTGGCGCCGCGATTGAGATCGCGGTTTCTGCGCCAGCATCCCAACCCTTAAATTTTCACCACGCCAGCTCGCCCTGCCGGTCGTCGCGGTCCAGCCCCTCCAGAACCGCGCGAGTTAGGGGCACCGTGATCCCCCGCCGTTCAGCCAACGATGCGTTGTCCAGCGCCTCGACCACGGCGCGGGCGGCGGCGAAGCTGCGTTCCATGCGACCCAGGATGTAGGCCACCACGTCCTCGCCCACGCGCAACTGGCGGTCGGCGAACTGCTTGACCAGCACGGCGGCCAACAGGGCATCGTCGGGCGCGCCGATGCCCACCGCCGCAGTGGCCGACAGGCGCGAGCGCAGATCGGGCAAGGCGATGGACATGCGCGCTGGTGCCTCGCGCCCCGCCATCAGCAACGAGCGTCCGGTTTCCTTGGTCAGGTTCCACAGATGGAACAGGGCGTTCTGATCGGCCAAGGCCTCAAGCCCATCCACCATCACCACCTTGGCCGAGGCAACCAGGGTTGGCACCATCTCTGCGGTCAAGGCCGCCGCCTCCACGCCGGCAACCACCCCGTGATGGGTGGCGAAGGCGGCCAGCAAATGGGTTTTACCCGACCCCGCCGGGCCGAAAACCGCCAAGGCATGGGATGGCCAATTGGGCCAGCGCTCCAACCACGCCACCGCTTCCGCATTGCACGGTGCCACCAGAAAATCGTCCCGCCCCAACGCTGGGCGGTGCCCAAGGTCAAGGGCGAGCTGACTCTCATTCATTGGGGGGGCAGTCACGGGGCAAATGTCCGTGATAAAGCGGGCTTTGCAGATAACGGGCGATGGAAAAACGCACCAGCACGCCGATCACCGCCGAAACCGGCACGGCCAGCAGGATGCCGACGAAGCCGAACAGGCTGCCGCAGGCCAGCAAGGCGAACATGATCCACACCGGGTGCAGCCCGACCTTGTCGCCCACCAGTTTGGGCGTCAGGAAATTGCCCTCGATGATCTGGCCGACCACGAAGACACCGGCGACCATGGCCGGCAGATGCCAGTCACCGGTCTGAGCGAAGGCCAATCCGACGCCGATGACGAAGCCGGAAATGCTGCCCAGATAAGGAATGAACGAAAAGACGCCCGAGCCCAGGCCGATGATCAGGCCAAGGTCCAGCCCCACCAGCGACAACCCGATGCCGTAAAAAGCCCCCAGGGACAGGCACACCGTGGCCTGACCGCGCACGAAGCCGGCCAGGGTGCGGTCGATCTCGCGGAACTGAGCGCGGATGGTGTCGGCATGCTCGCGCGGCAGCCAGCTATCCACTTTATTGACGATCACGTCCCAGTCACGCAGCAGGTAGAACGTCACGATGGGGGTGATGAACACCAAGGACAGCACGTTGACCAACGCCAACGAGCCGGTCAGCACGCCGCGCACCACGTCCGCAAGCCACGCCATAGCGGTGCCGGCATACTCGCCCGCCGAGGATTTCAGCTTTTCCAGATCGCGCGAACTGAGGCGCCGCTTGAGCTCGGCCAAATAGGGCTGAAGCCGCTCGTTCAGATTGTCCAGATAACCCGGTACCTTTTGCGCGAAGGCGATGATCTGGTCTTCGAGGATGGGCACCAGGACAATCAGCGCCAGCACCACCACCAGGAAGAAGATGGCGGTAATCATGCTGGTGGCGGCCATGCGCGACAGACCGGTGCGCTCCAGCCGGTCGGCCAGGGGGTCGAGGAAATAGGCGATCGCCATGCCGGCCACGAAGGGCAGCAGCACCCCGCTGAGCAAATAAAGCGCCCCCAGGCACCCGGCCAAACCGATGAGCCAGAAGCGATATCGTTGCGCCGAGGTCATGACGTCCCCCCTCAGGAATTGCTGGCCGGCACGTTACGGCTGGCCGCCATCAAATAAGCGGCGCCCGACGCGATCGTCGTGGCAGCCACCACATAAACGAAACTCTCGACCAGCACCGGGCCACCCCACCCGAGCCCGAGATGGGCCAGCACCAACGCCGCCAACATCAACTGGGCGGCAGTGTTGATCTTTGAAATGAACAAGGGCGAGCCCGAGAACGACCCCGCCAACACATACACCACCGCATAAAGCACGATCAGCACATCGCGCAAGACCACCAATACCACCAACCACAGCGGAATGTGATTTTCCGCCGCCAGCGTCACGTAGATGGACACCAGCAGCACCTTGTCGGCCAAGGGGTCAAGCCAAGTGCCCAATTTGCTTTTGGCATCGAACAACCGGGCCACCGCGCCGTCCACCGCGTCGGTCAGACCGGCGGTGACGAACAGCCAGAAGGCGGCGCCCATGCCGCCATGCCCCATCAGCCAAATGATGAGCGGAACCAGAAGCAGCCGCAGGATGGTCAGCGCGTTGGGGACGTGCCGGATCACCTGCGGCTCCTTCCTTTATTTGCGCACCCCCCGCGCCTTTACTTACGCACGGGGCGCATAATCCAAAACCCGTCGCCCCAATCCAGCTGCAGCCCGGCGTTGAACAGCGCCCCTTTGACCTGCTCCTGGTCGCCGACGATATGCAGCACCAGGGCGGCCTCGGCCTTGGAGAGCGACACCAATTCCCACCGGCGCACCTGGGACACCCGGCCCAGACGCTCGCGCACCGCCATCCAATCTTCCATGCCGGCCAGCGGCACCAAGGTGGACAGCGAAGCAGCGCGGTCGAATTGCAATAGATTGGGTTGCTTGAACACGGTGTCCACCGCCCGGTCCATATCGCGGACGGCGCGGGCCATCATGGCTTCCGCCGATTCGGTCTCAGCCGTTTGATAGGCCAGTGAGTCGAACGGCTTGGGCGAACCCGGCGTGGCGATCACCAAAACGTCCATGGCCTTGCCGCCGGGAGTCATGGTCGCCACCGCCACCATGACGTCGGTGGTGCGCCAGCGCGCGGCCAGGGCTTGCATGGCATCGGGATTGCCGGCCACGGCCTGTTCCACCGTCATGGCTTGGGCGTCGGTCAGATCGCCCGTGGGCACCACGATGGGCACCAGCCCGCCGCCGCCTAAGGCCGTCCAGGCGGCGCGCCACGGATTGGGATCGTCCCACAGCACCGGCTTGGCCGAGGGCGAGGCCTTGAACACCGGCACCACCACCAGGGCACGGTTGCGCGGCTCGGCATAGGCGATGTTCGCGCCCTGCAGCAGCTTGCGCACCGCCAGCGGCGAAAAGCGCACGATCAGGGTGGCCATGTAACGGGTGGAGTAGGCACGCTCGGACTGGACGCTGAAATCGCGCACGTATTGGGTGCCGTCCACCTTGGGCAGGCGGGCATGATCCGTGGGCGCGGTCAGCCGTTCCAGCAGCATGCGAAAGGCCTGACGCTGACCCTCGGCAATGGCCTGATCCTTGGCCGCCTGCGGATTGGCGCCGGTTACATCCACATCGACACCGCGTACGGTGAAGGCATCGGTGACGCCTTGCGCGTGGGCCGGACTAACAACCGGCAGCAGCAACCACAGCACCAGCAGCGGCACCACACGAAGGAAGCGGAGAGAAGACATTGAAAACCGTCCGGGTTGGAGTATCTTCGGCCCGCTTACGGGCTCCCCAGAAGCGAGCCTGAACCATATCACACGCAAGCCGACGAGGAATATCATTCCCGCCTCCATCGAAAAGCA
>JACMLB010000383.1 GCA_014379805.1 Rhodospirillales bacterium
GCACCCCGTCGTTTCGGGGAGGCCGGTTTATAGTGAACCGCCGGCGCGGCGTCAACCTCTTTTTTTGGAGCCGCCCGAAGTTTCCTTCGAACCATTCCGCGGAGCTCGTTGCTCTCCGCCCCGCTACACCGTTTGGCCTAGGCCTCGTCTGCGTCGGGAGGCGGTTTGTAGGCTTTTGGCAGGGGGACGTCAAACCCTTTTTTAACCGTCCCGAACTTTCTTTTAAGAGGCCCGGCCAAGCCCTCCTCGACCGGGCTTTCTCACATATTACTGGCAGGCTTTGACCTGGGCATTGAACGCGTCCAGGAAGCCGGCATGCGCGGCAAGGAAGGTCTTGCCGAAGTAAACGCCCAACGGGCGATCACTGTGCGGAACGGTCTTGAAGCTGCTCTCGGCAGCACCGGCGGCCTCCTTGAACACAATCTCGTTGGACAGCACCGCGTCGATACGGCCGCTTTGGAGCATCTTCACCAGGGCATCGGCGCTCTGGATCTTCTGGGTGCCGGCATAACCGTTCTCATCGAGCCACTTTTCCATGCTGGAGCCGGCCAGCACACCGGTCTTGGCCGCCTTGTTGCTCACGTCCACGGTCTTATCGCCGGCGGTATACCAGCGCCAGACCTGGGGGATGAACGGGGCGGTCATTTCGGCGAAGGCGTCGCGATCGGCGCTCTTAGAGGCGGCGAAGAAGCCATTGGCCGCCCCGTCGGCCACATCCTTCTGGGCGCGCACCCACGGCAGCACGGTGATTTCCGCCTTGTGGCCCATCTTCTCGATGACGCATTTCACGGCCTTCACGGCGGTGCCTTCCACCTGGCCGTTCACGACCGTCTGGTAGGGCTTCCATTCCTGAGTGGTCAATTTGATGGTTTCGGCGGACGCGTCCACGGGCGCCGCGATCATGGCCGACAGAGAAATGGCGACGGCCAGCATGGCGGCCTGGGTCATATGCGAGGACATTTTGCACTCCACTCTGGGAACTGGACTCGGTTTGGCGTGGTGTCTCACGCCGATTTCAAATTGCGGAAGAACGTTTCCATCTCGCCGATCAACTGCTCGACGTTGCTGACCACCCCTGCGGAACTGGTGGCGATGGTTTCAGCGGAAGTCTCGCTTGCCATGGCCGCTTTGCGCACATCGCCGCTGGTCCGGTTGACCTCGATGGCACGCAGCGCGGCTGCCTGGGAATTGCGCGCGATTTCGGCGGTGGCGGCCCGTTGCTCTTCCACCGCCGAGGCGACGATGCCATTTACCTCGTTCAGTTTGGTCACCGTGGTGCGGATGCCGGAAATGGCGTCCACCACATTCTTGGTGGCCTGCTGAATGGCTTCGACCTGGTGGCGGATATCGTCGGTGGCCTTGGATGTCTGATTGGCAAGGGTCTTAACCTCGCCGGCCACCACAGCGAATCCCTTGCCGGCCTCCCCGGCCCTGGCGGCTTCGATGGTGGCGTTCAAGGCCAGCAGGTTGGTCTGTCCGGCGATGGTGGTGATAAAGGTGACCACGTCGCCGATCTTGCTGGCCGCTTGGTGCAGACTGTTCACCGAGGACGAAGTGATTTCGGCCTGCGCCCCGGCACCGTGATTAATGTCCTGGGCCTGTGCCACCATGCGGCCGATCTCTTGGATCGAGGAGGAAAGCTGCTCCGCCGCCGAAGCTACACTGTCCACGTTGACCGAGGCTTGCTCGGCCGCATGACTGACGTCCACCGACTGGCGCCCGGTATCCTTGGCGGTCTCGGCCATGGCTTGGGCGACCTGGGTCAACTCACACGCCACCCGCGACAGATCGCCCGCCAACCGGCGCGGCCGCTGATCGAACCCTTCCACCAGCGCCTCGATGGCGCGGCGGCGTTCCATTTCCACCTCCAGCGCCTTGCCGTGTTCGATGCTGAGTGCGTCGGCGGCAAGCTTATTGGTGCGGAAGACGGCCAGCACATGGGCCATGGCCGCCACCTCTTTGACCTTCACATTGGCCGGGATCTGGATTTGGACATTTCCTTCGGCCAGTACTTCCAGTGCCTGGGTGATTTGGTCGAGCGGCCTGAGGACAAGGGAGTTCAGCACCTTGCCGATCAGTACGATCATGACGCCAAGCATGCCGACCAGCATGCCGAAAGTCACAGCCGCCTTGGTTTGCACGCTGCTGGACAGGCGCTCGGTGGACAGGCTGAAGGTGAGTTCGCCCAGCTTGTTGGCGGCACCGCCGTCGACTTTATATATGACGGGTTCGCTGACCAGGACCTCTTGCCCCGCGCCGACGGCGCCACCGCGCACCGACACGGGCTTGCCCTGACCATCGGCCAGCACTACGCCCTTGAAGTCGGGGTCCACGGTCAGCGCGTCGATCAGCATTTCCGTTTGGCCCTGGTCGAAGACCCACAAGGGCTGCACCAAAGCAGCGGCCTGAAGTTTCGCCGTGATTTTCGCCCTGACCTCCATGGAGGAAATCTCTGCCGCATATTCCTGCCTAAGTTGCAGGGCGGCAGCAACGCCGATGCTGACGGTTACCACGCAGGTGACCGTAACAAGGATGTACCAACTGGCACTGTGAAGCCGCCTTGCGCCTTTAATCTGCGCACCACCTTCGGTCATTGAACCCCCTGCCGCATGCCATCGTCGGAAATGTCCATATTTGATGAACATACCAACGGCAGAGCTAACCCGCAACCGACGAAGGGGTTGGAATACCACTAAAAGTGGGGTGGCGGATGGATGCTAACGTATACAGGTACCTAGCGATCTATCACCAATGCCTGAGCGGCCCCACCACCGTCTAAGGTTTTGCGGCGCAACATGAACACCATCTAATCTGGATTGGCTGGTGCCAGCCCGTGGCCCATCAGCCCATGGCCGCTTTCTCCCTGACCGTGGGAGCCCCTCGTCTCCTCGGGGCCTCCCACGGTCTTTTTTGCGGGAACTTTTTTGCGGGAACTTTCCTGAGGGAACCTGGAGCCCTCGCGAACTGTCCTTTAAGCAAGTCCGTATGGCGCCGGCTTTCATGGCCGTCAGCCGGCCGCCGGGCGAGCCCGAGGCGAAGGGCAGTGTCCAATACGCTGCCCCAGTCTCCCACGAATTCTTCTCAGTCAACGGAGGGATGCATGCCGGCTCGGAGCCTGCAACAAGTCTTGGAGGGCGTCCAGTTCCCCTGCGGCCGTTCGCAATTGGTGGAGTATGCCCGCCGCAATCAGGTGACGGCGCGCTCGTTGGAGGCGCTGGAAGCCATCCCCGACCGGAAATATCGGGATTTGAGCGAACTGTTCTCGGCTCTGCCCTCGTCCCGGCGGGCCACCATTGCGCCCGCGCCGCAGGAAGAAGAAGAAGAAGAAGAGGTTATCCCAAATCCAGTGGATGCAGCCATGCAGGTATGGCTGTGCGGATTGCAGGCATGGCCGGAATGGGTGCGGCTGTCCCAGCGCCTTTGGTTCCCGTGGTTGCGCTGACCCACAACTATTGCAACCTGCTACTTGGGTTTATCAACACCTTATAAGTTCCCCACCTGATGACAGAACGGCGCCGCCGTGGTAAGAGCGCAGCTTCGATCATCGATGATGCGCGGTCCCGCCCTTATGCCCATTCGCGCCATTCTCGTCGGCCTGATGCTGACACTGTGCTTTGCCGCTGCCGGACCGGCTGGCGTCGCAGCCGGTCAGCCGCCCAAGGACGAGCTGGTGATCGGAGTGGCCCAATTCCCCACCACCCTGCATCCGTCCATCGATTCCATGATCGTCAAAGCCTATGTGCTGGGCTTCGTGCACCGCCCCATCACCGCCCACAATGCCAAGGGCGCGCTGGAATGCCTGCTGTGCACCAAGCTGCCTACCTTAGAAAACGGCTTGGCCAAGCTGGATGGCAAGGGCGGCATGACGGTGACCTTCACCTTGCGGCCCGAGGCCAAATGGGCCGACGGGGTTGCCGTGACCACCGACGACGTGCTGTTCAGCTGGCAGGTGGGGCGCCATGCGCAAAGCGGCGTCGCCAATGCGGAAATCTACCGCCGCATCGTCAAGATCGAGGCCGCCAAGGACAAGAAGACCTTCACCGTCCATCTGGCCCAGCCCAACATCGCCTATAACGTCCTGACCGATTTCCGCCTGCTGCCCGCCCATCTGGAAAGCAAGGCCTTCGCCGAGCCCGTCGAATACCGCAACCGCACCACCTACACCGCCCAGCCCACCAATGCCGGGCTATACAATGGGCCGTATCGGGTGGCGGAGATGAGCTATGGCCGCCATCTGGTGCTAGAGCGCAACCCCCATTGGGGCGGCAAGGTGCCTGCGTTCAAGCGCATCATCATCCGCGCTATCGAGAACACGGTCGCGCTAGAGGCTGCTTTGCGGTCCCATGAGATCGACATGATCTCGGGCGAGAACGGCCTGCCGCTGGATCAGGCGGCGTCCCTGGACAACCGTAAGCCCAGCGACGTGACCATCTTGTTCAAGCCGGGTCTGGTTTACGAACATCTGGACGTCAATCCCGAGCATCCGGCGTTGCGCGACATCAGGGTGCGTAAGGCCATCCTGCACGGCTTTGACCGACAAGCCATCAGCCGCGAGATGTTCGGCGGCCGCTTGCCCGTGGCACTGAGCAATGTCAGCCCCGAGGACCATGCCTTTGTTCCCGGCGTGGCGGTTTATCCCTACAGCCCGCAGAAGGCCGGGCAATTGCTGGATGAAGCCGGGTGGAAGATGGTCGTTCGCGGCATCCGCCGAAACGCCCAGGGCGACCCGCTGGTGATCGAACTGGCCACCACCGCCGGCAACCACAGCCGCGAGCTGATGAGCCAGGTCATCCAGATGGAACTGAGAAAAATCGGCATCGACGTGCGCCTGCGCACCGAGGCGCCGCGCAGCTTTTTCGGGACCACGGTCACCCGGCGCCAATTCCCCGGCCTCGCGCTGTATTCCTGGTTTGGTGCGCCCGATCAGGTGCCGCGCAGCACCTTGCACTCGGCCCATATCCCCACGGCTGACAATAATTATTCGGGCCAAAACTTCACCGGCTATGCCGATCCGCGCATGGACAAGCTGATCGAAGCACTGGAAACCGAGTTGGACAAAACCAAGCGCAAGGTCCTGTGGGGCAATCTGCAGTCGCTTTACGCCGACGAATTGCCGGCCCTGCCGCTGTTCTACAACACCAGCAGCTTTATCATTCCGTCCTGGCTGACCGGGCTGGAGCCCACCGGCCATGACGCCCCCACCAGCCTGTGGGTAGAGAATTGGGGCGGCTGACCGCCCCCTATTGCGCGGGCTCCCTTGGCCCCAGACCAAGGTCGAGTTATGATGCATTTCCCAGGCCGCTTGGACCAATGCCCATGAGGAAACCCATATCGCAGGACCGCCGCTTCGACGACCGCCATCCGGGAACCGGTTTGGTGGCCCTTATCGAGGGAGTCGAATTCGAGGTGCTGGACATTTCCATCGGCGGCATGAAGGTGCCGCTGCCCACCACCCACCGCATCTGGAAGGGCCAGGAGCAGGATTTCGTCCTGCGCTCGATCCACTGGCCCGACATGAAGATCGCGCGCGGCAAGGGCGAGGTGCGCGCGCTGACCAACAGCTGGGCGGCGCTGCAATTCGTGCGCCCGAATTACGACCTGATGAAATGCGTCAGCCGCCATGTGGCCGGGCTGGTGTGGGGCGATAAGCCTTACGGGTATTGAGGGCCAAGCCCACGGCTGTCCGGTAAGATTTTTAGAACACTGCCGGTCTTCCGGACGCGTCCACGCCTCGCCAGTTGAACACGGAGGTCACGGAAGCCGCTGGCGCGGCCACGGAAGGCACGGAATTGGCTATTTCTCTCGTCATCCTCGCGAACGCGGGGATCCATGGCGGGAGACGGCACCATGGACCCCGGATCGCGCAAGCGCGTCCGGGGTGATGAAAATTAATATTCCGTGCTTTCCGTGGCCCGCGTAGCGGGCATCCGTGCATTCCGTGTCTCATGGCGAACCGAAAGCCGTGAACACGAGGGCGGCGGCGCTCTCCACCGCCTCTCGCCTTTTAAGGGTGGGCGTCAGTCGGATCGCAAAATGCTCTAGCGTCATCACACGCTGAAATACTTCGCCTGCGGATGCACCGTCACGATGGCGCTGGTGCTCTGTTCCGGCTCCAACTGGAATTCGTCGGACAGGGTGACGCCGATACGGTCCGCGCCCAGCAACTTCAGCAACTGGGTCTGGTCCTCGATGTTGGGGCACGCCGGGTAGCCGAAGCTGAAGCGCGAGCCGCGATAGTTCTGCTTCAGCATCTTATGGATTTCCGGGGCGTCCTCGGCGGCGAAGCCCAGCTCGGTGCGGATGCGCTTGTGGGTGTATTCGGCCAGAGCCTCGGCCATCTCCACCGACAGGC
Organism: Rhodospirillales bacterium; assembly: GCA_014379805.1. GTDB lineage: Bacteria > Pseudomonadota > Alphaproteobacteria > Rhodospirillales > Magnetospirillaceae > Magnetospirillum. The sequence continues at coordinate 6,353 of JACMLB010000383.1, forward strand.
CGTGCAGGTACAGGTAATCCTGATACTTGTCGGCCTTGAACCAGTCGGCGGCAACCTCGGTGGCGCGCTTGCCCATGGTCACCACTTGCAGGCCGATAACGTCGCGCACCCCGCTTTCCACCGGGCGGAAGAAGTCGGCGATGCAGACGCCGCCGTCCTTGCCCTGGCGCGGGAAGGCGAAGCGGGCGGCTTCGGTGGTGCCGTCCTCTTCAAACAGCACCACGGTGTCGCCCAGGGACGCCGCTTTCCAATAGCCGTAGACCGCTTGGCCCTTGAGGATTTCCTCGTCGTGGCAGCGCTTCAGCAGGTTCAATGCGATGGGCTTCAGCTCCTTGGCCGACCACGCCTTGAACTCGTCAATGGAGCGACCCTGCTTCTTATAGCCCCAGTGGAACTGGTACAGCATGGTGTCGTTCAGGAACGGCGCCAGGGTTTGCAGCGGCACGTTTTCCAGTACGCGCGAACCCCAGAACGGCGGCACCGGGGCGGGCACGTCCTTGTGCAGCTCGGCACGGCGGATGTTGACCTCGTCCCAGTCGATGGGGCGCAGGGTGCTTTCCATGGGTTGGCCGATGCGCTTGGAATTGCCCGAACGGGGTGCTGCGGCGCGGGTTTCCACATGGGCGTCGAAGCTTTTGTCGGCCACCTTGCTCATGAGGTCCAGACCGTCGAAGGCATCGCGGGCATAGGCCACACGGCCTGACCCGTAAGCGGCGCGGCAATCTTCCTCCACATATTTGCGGGTCAGCGCGGCACCGCCCAGCAGCACGGGAATGTCGATCCCGGCGGCGGTCAGTTCCTCAAGGTTTTCGCGCATGATGACGGTGGACTTTACCAGCAGGCCCGACATGCCGATGGCATCGGCCTTGTGTTCCTTGGCGGCTTTGATGATGTCGCCGATGGGCATCTTGATGCCGATATTGTGCACCTTGTAGCCGTTATTGGTGAGGATGATGTCCACCAGATTCTTGCCGATGTCGTGGACGTCGCCCTTCACCGTGGCCAGCACGATGACCGCCTTGGACTGGCCGTCGGCCTTTTCCATGTGCGGCTCCAGCCACGCCACGGCGGCCTTCATGGTCTCAGCCGATTGCAGCACGAAGGGCAACTGCATCTTGCCCGAACCGAACAGTTCGCCCACCACCTTCATACCGTCCAGCAGCAACTTGTTGATGATGTCCAACGGCTTCCAGCCTGACGCCATGGCTTCGGCCAGATCGGCGTCCAGGCCGGTGCGGTCGCCGTCGATGATGCGTTGCTTCAGACGGTCTTCCACATTGGCCGGCAGCTCTTTCTTCAGCTCGCCCGCCTTGCGGTCGCCGAACAGGGCGATGAAAGCCTGCAGCGGGTCGTAGCCAGGGGCCTGACGGTCGAAGATCAGGTCTTCGGCCACCTTCACTTCCTCGGGCGCCAAGGTGTGCAGCGGCAGGATTTTGGAGATGTGGACGATGGCGCCGGTCATGCCGCGCTTGACCGCATGGTCGTTGAACACCGAGTTCAACACCTGACGGGCGGCGGGCTTCAGGCCGAACGAGATGTTGGACAGGCCCAACACGATACCGCATTCGGGCAGTTCCTTGGCGATGCGCTCGATGGCGTCAAGCGTCTCCAGACCCAGCTTGCGGTCGTCGGCATTGCCGGTGCAGATGGTGAAGGTCAGCGGGTCGAACAGCAGGTCACCGGCGGGCAGGCCGTGCTGGTTGACGGCGAAGTCATACAGGCGATGGGCCACCGCCATCTTGGTATCCACATCCTTGGCCATGCCCACTTCGTCGATGGTCAGCGCCACCACGGCGGCGCCGAACTTCTTGGCCAGCAGCAGCCGCTTGTGGGCGTCCTCCTCGCCGTTCTCGAAGTTGATGGAATTCAGGATGGCCTTGCCGCCATACAGCTTCAAAGCCGCTTCCAGCACCGGCAATTCGGTGGAATCGATGACCAGCGGGGCGGTGACCGAGCCGCGCAGGCGCGACACCACCTCGGTCATGTCGCTGACTTCCTTGCGGCCCACAAAGGCGGTGCAGACATCCAGGGTGTGGCTGCCTTCCTTGACCTGCTCGCGGGCCATGGCGACGATGCCGTCCCAGTTTTCCGCATCCTGGAAGTCGCGGAACTTCTTGGAACCGTTGGCGTTGCAACGCTCGCCAATGGCTAGGAAGGCGTTCTCCTGACGCAGCGGCACTTGGCTGTACAGCGACGCCACCGCCGGAACCCAATGGACGATGCGCTTGACCGGGTTGGGGCGAGTGCCGTTACCGATGCGCTTAAGCATCTGGTGGGTGGCGCCGATATGGTCGGGCGTAGTGCCGCAGCAGCCGCCGATCAGATTGACGCCCATGCCGACGAAACGCTCATGCCACAGGGCCAGTTCGTCGGGCAGCAGGGGATAGCGGGTCTGGCCGTCCACCAGCTCGGGCAAGCCGGCATTGGGCTGGATGGAGATGAAGCCCGGCCAGTTTTCGGTCAGGTATTTCACATGCTCCAGCATTTCCTGCGGACCGGCGGCGCAGTTCAGGCCCAGCGACGGCACGTCCAGGGAATGCACCACGGTGGCGGCGGCGGCGATGTCGGCGCCCACCAGCAGGGTGCCAGTGGTTTCCACCGTCACCTGGACCATGATGGGGATGTCCTTGCCCGCATTGGCGCAGGCGATCTTGCAGCCATTGACGGCGGCCTTGATCTGCAGCGGGTCCTGGCAGGTCTCCACCAGGAAGGCCGAGACGCCGCCGGCGATCTGGCCGGCCGCCTGGATCACATAGGCGGCCTCAAGCTCGTCATAGCCGATATGGCCGAGCGAGGGCAGCTTGGTGCCCGGTCCGATGGCGCCCAGCACGAAGCGGCTGCGGCCGTCGCCTTTGAACTGTTCGGCCGCCTCGAACGCCAGTTCGATGGCCAGCTTGTTCAGCTCGAATGCCTGATCGGCGATGCCGAACTCAGCCAGCGTGATGGGGC
>JACMLB010000384.1 GCA_014379805.1 Rhodospirillales bacterium
CACTGGGTCTATGCGGTGGAAAACCAGACGGTGATGTCGTGCGACATCTTCTTCGATTTCCAGCCGGTGTGGGGCGACCGCGCCCTGGCCGACGATTTGCGCACCTATGCGGTGGAGAAGGCGGCGCAATCGGCCTTCTTCATGCAGTATCTGGCCCAGCACGTGGCCAAGATGGAAGTGTCGCTGGGCCTGTTCGGCGAGTTCGTCACCACCCAAGGCCGCCTCAACGCCAAGAAATTCGGCCTGCTGCCACTAGTCTCAGCGGCCCGCTTCCGCGCCATCCGCGCCCATGTCATGCAGACCGGCACCGATGAACGCTATAGCGCCATCAAGGATTTGGAACTGCTGCACGAGGACGATTGGCGCGACTTCCTGGAAATCCGCGAAGTGGTAATGCGCATGATGCTGGATCAGCAATTGGTTGATCTGGCCGCCGGCATTGCCCCTTCGGCACGCATCGAGCCCAAGCGCTTCAACAAGCACACCCGTAATCGCCTGCGTTGGGCGTTCAAGCGCCTACGGACGCTGAAATACATCTGCGGCGTGGCCGGCTAACGGGGCCGGTTTAAGGCCTGAGACAGGCGGACGAGGTCTTAGGCCTCGTCCGTTTCTTTTTGTCCGTGGTCGTCCCGCCCCATGGCCTTGACCAGATCGTAGACCTGTTTGCGGGTGGGAACATCGATACGGTAATAGTGCCGCAGCAAATCCAGCCCTTCGCGCCGGATCAGGCCGTTATCCGCCGGCTTGGCCGGGCCTTCCGACAAGGCGTCGAAGAAGAAGGATACCGGCACGTCCAAAGCTTCGGCCAGCCGGTGCAGGGTCGAGGCCGAGATGCGGTTGAACCCCCGCTCGTATTTCTGAATCTGCTGAAAATTCAACCCGATCATTTGCCCCAAAGCCTGTTGGGACAGCCCAATCATGATCCGCCGCAGGCGCACGCGGGCACCAACATGAAGATCGATGGGGTCGGGGCCTTCCACGGAATATAGGCGGGTCCGTCGCCGTTTGGGTGGGGCCGCTGAGGATTGGTCGGGGCTGGTCATGGTGTCTCCACGGTGAAGGGGGAGCCAAAGGCTGGGTTATTACGGCGAAGTCCTGCGAATTCTGCCGGTTGAACTTTAGGCGTTGCCGGGGGGAATCTGCGTGCTACGCTGAGGAACGCGCGTTCTGCATATCCTGTTACCCGTGTGGTCGAAGCGTTCGGGGAACAATTGCTGGGGCGTCAGGCCCAAGGCGCCGGCCACAACCGGTTCCAGATGCACGTTGGGGGTCATCAGGGCTGCGCTCATGGCTTGGTGGGAGACGCCCTCCCTTTGGGCCAGCTTGCGCAGGCTGTTTCCTTTGATGCGCAGCTGTGCGCAAATCCACACCCGCCTCACGGCGGGATTTTTTGGGACTTTTAAGGTTGCAATGGCGCTGGACATGGCAATGAGCATAACAGCGAAAAGGGTGTCTCCGCAAGCGGTTGATGACAGCTTTTTCGCTGCACTCGGACGGTGCATTGGCTGCGGTCGGGCTCAGCATGATTTGCGCGGTTTTGGCGGAATGGCACCATGACAGAGACGGTGGGAGCCCGCATGCGCCGTCTGCGCGGTACGGTATCGCAGGATGAGTATGCCGCCCAATTAGGTGTTCACAAGGAAACCATCGGCAAGTACGAGCGCGACAAGATCCTGCCCGGCGCCGATGTGCTGACCAGACTGCGCCAGGACAAGCAGGTGGACATCAACTGGCTGTTGACGGGGCAGGGCGACCGGGATGTGCCCGCGCGCACATCTTCCGCCGATATTGATGCCGACGCGTTGGCCGGTGCCCTGACTGCCGTCGAGGAATTGTTGCACCAGCGCCAAGCGGCTTTGACCCAGGACAAGAAAGCCAAGCTGGTGGCCCTGGTCTACAAACAGCTGACCCGCTCTGGCACTGGCAACAAGATCGAGCACAGCATGTTGAACGATCTGCTTGATCTAGCGAGCTGAGAGCCATGAACGACCGGGATTGGCTGGCCGAGGCGCGTCAATTGCTGAGCGAGGCGGTGGGGACCAACGACAACGCCCCAACCGTCGGCCTGAATTCAGCCGCCTATGCGCAACAGCGCCGCACCTTCCTGGACCGTCTTCAAGGTTATCTGCTGGCCCAGGGCGAACCGGTGGAAGCGGCCTTCCGCGCGGAAGTAAGCCGCGCCTTCGGCAAACCGTCCCTGGAAGTCATGGACGACCGGCAATTAGCGGAGATGCTGACGCGCTTCGACAAATACATGCGCATGGCCCGCGTCCTGGCGACGACACCCTCGCGGCGGGGGTAGGGGCCCTACAACGCCTGCTGCCGTTGGTGCAGTTGGATGTTGATGTCCAATTCCTTGACCACCTGATCCAGCGTGGTGATGCCACGTGATTCCAGCATTTCGATGTGACGCAGCAGCACGGCGGCGGTGACGATGGCGTCGCCCAGCGCGGTGTGGCGGTCGGTGATTTCGATGCCGAAGCGCTCGCAGATGGAGTCCAGGGAATGGCCGGCCTCGGCGCCGTCCAGGTAGTTTGACAGCATCATGGTGTCCAGCACCGCATTGTCGAACTTGATGCCGAAGTCGCGTTCGCGCATGCGCAGGAACTTCAGATCGAAGGCGGCGTTGTGGGCCACCAGCACGGCGTCGGCGGCAAAGGCGCGGAACTGGGGCAGCACCACGCCCAGCGGCGGCTTGTCGCGGGCCATTTCATCGGTGATGCCGTGGAAGCGGATGCTTTCAGGCGGGATCGGCTTGCCGGGATTGACGATGCGGTTGAAGCTTTCGCCCGACAGGATGCGGCCATTGACCACGCGCACGGCGCCGATTTGGACGATCTGGTCGCCCTGGCTGGGCTGCAGGCCGGTGGTTTCGGTGTCGAACACCACGAAGGTGATGGAGCGCAACGGCAGGCGGCCCATTTCGCCAATGTCACGGGCATTGTCCAGCAAGGCGAGGTCGTAGAATTCCGGCCGGGTCGGCAGGCTGGGCTTGGCCTGGAAGTGGACCTCCAGACCCTTGCGCCAGCCCATGCGCAAGGGTCTGGAAGTGGACCTCCAGACCCTTGCGCATGGGCAGGCGCAGCCACGAGCGGCCGGCGCGGTGTTCCTGGCGGAAGGCATCGCCGGCGTGGTGGATCAAGACGTCGCGGATGGTCATATTACCCAGCAGGCTCAATGGCTTGGACAGCCACCCCTCCAGCGCCGGCTTGGCGGCTGTCGCGCCGCTCCAGCCGATATCCACCCAGGCTTCGTCCTCGGTGGATTCGGCGGCCAAATCCATTTCGGTCATGCCGAAGCGGTCGGCGATCTGGCGGATCAGCGCTTCTACTGCCAAGGCCAGCGAATGGGAATCGGCGTGCAGCCACACCGGCAGGCCGGTGACCGAGACCTTGAGCGCATCGCCCTCGAACCGGCGGGCCACCAAACCGAAGAAATCGCCGGAATGCAGATCGGCCATGGGCCACCATTCGGTCAGCGCGCGCTGATAGCCTTCGGTGACCTTCTGAATGGCGGTTTGGATATTTTCGGCCTCGCGGGCGACGATGGTGGGGTTGTCGGCGGCGATGCGCAGGCGCAGCAGCGGCGATTCCAGCCCTTCCACCACTTCGCGCAGCAACGCGTCACGGCGGGACAGCGCCGCCACCTGCGGGCCGGCATCCACCATGGTGATGACATAGCCGGTGGGATCGCCCTCGGGCGCGCGGATCAGGGTCATGCGCGCCTGCAACAGCATGCGGCCATCGGCGGTACCGGCCAGGAACGGCGTGCCGCGCCCGCCCAGTTCCACCCGGTGGGTCAGCATTTCCAGCATATGGATGACCGGATCGCGGGCCACCGTCTCGAACAGCGAGCGGCCCAGGCCCAACTGCCCGGCCTCGACCAGCATGTCCATGGCGACCGAGTTATACAGCACCACCTGATGGCGCAGGTTGCACACCACCACGCCTTCGTGCAGATCGTTGAGGATGGCGGCCAGCCGCGATGCGGTCTCTTCCGATTTGGCGGTGGCGCCGGCCAGGCCCTCGGACAATTCCTTGCGGGCAGCGAACAGCCGGCTGCTCAGGCTGTTCACCGATTCGGGCAAAGGCGACAGGATGGCATAGCGGTTGGGATCGACCCCCTCGCGGGTGCCGCCATGGGCGATGGCCCGCACCTCGGTGGCCATGCGTTTGATCAGCCTCACCACCTGGAAATCGACGATCTTCCATGCCAGCGCGAACATCACCGCAGCGCCCGACAGCGCGACCATGGTCAGCGCAGTCAACTTTTCGTGGTCCGCCATTCCTTGCGACAGGAAGTAGGCGGCGGCGACGATGACGACGACATTGGCAAGGAATGCTGCCAACAGCCAGGGGAAGGGCCCCCGCCACTTTTGGGGCACGGATCATCTCCTCGGTTTTTTGCTTCTTATGCTTTTGTCTTTTTTAACACGCGGTGGCGCAACGGCAAGCCGTGGTTGCGGGAACTCATGGGTCGGCCATGCGTTTTTTTGCAGTGACCATATGCCAAAGTGTGGAGGTAACGCCTGTGCCATCCCGCGCGCTCATGTTCGTCAATGCCAACAGCCGAAGCGGCGGTCAGGATTTGTCAACGGTGCTGGAGGTGCTGCGGGCGGCGGGGATGGCGGTGGAGTGTCATGATTGCCCTGCGGTTGAGAGCTTCTCAGCCGTGATTGCCGCGCAGGCGCCGGGTCACGATGTGATCATCATCGGCGGCGGCGACGGCACCCTGAACGCGGCGCTGGAGGGATTGGTGGCCTGCGGCCTGCCATTGGGGCTACTGCCGTTGGGCACCGCCAATGATCTGGCCCGCACACTGGGTATCCCCACCAATCTGGCCGCCGCCGCCCAGGCCATTGCCGGTGGCCGTGTTGCGCGCATCGATCTGGGCTGGGTCAACGGCAAGCATTTCGTCAACGTGGCTAGCCTGGGGTTATCGGTGGCGATCTCCCGCGCGCTGACCGGCGAGCTCAAACGCCGTTGGGGCCGTTTTGGCTATGCGTGGGCGGCGCTGGCCGGCTGGCAGCGGACCAAGGCGTTTCCGGTGCGCATCCGGTGCGACGGCAAGTGGTCCAGCTTGTCGGCGCTGCAAGTGGCCGTGGGCAACGGGCGCCATTTCGGCGGCGGCATGGTGGTGGCCGAGCATGCCAGCATCGACGATGCCTGCCTTGATCTGTTCGCCCTGGAACCCGTCGGCCTGCTGGCCTATCTGGCGCTGCTGCCGCGCTTGCGCAGCGGGCGGCATGGCGCGCTGAACCATGTGCGGACTTGGCGTGGCCGTGAGATCACCATCCACACGGTTCCGCCTTTGCCCATCAACACCGATGGCGAGATTACCACCATGACGCCGGCTCGCTTCCGCGTGCGTCCCAAGGCGCTGGCCGTTCTGGTGCCCAAGGAGGCATGACCATGCGGCCCGAAGCGGCGATCACTCTGGATGAACTGACGGAATTGGCCAATGACAGCGCCGAGGCCTATGTCCAGGCGGCAGATTACGCCAGCGGCGATCTTCGCGACATGTTCCGGCTGCTGGCCGGGCAGCGCCGCCACATGGCCGAGGCGCTGGCGGACCAAGTCCGTCTGCTGGGACATCCGGCGCGCGAGCGTGACACGCCCTCGGGGGCGGCCCATCGGCTGATGGCGCGGTTGAAATCCAGCTTCGTCGGCGACCGCCCGCGCGCACTGATCGAGGAATGCGAGCGGGCCGACACCACCCTGGCCCACCGCCTGATCACCGTGGACGAACGCCTATTGCCGCCCCAAGCTGTCACCCTGATCCGCGCCTTCCTTGCCGAGGCGGTGGCGGCCTTGGGGCAATTGGCGGCGGCGCGGGTGCGGTTGCGCGGGCGCTAGCGCGCTAGCCCATACCGGTCGGTGATCATGCTTAGGGCTGCGGTAACCGAGTCGCCGCCATAATAACGTTCCAGCAGGGCACGCACCTCGACGCCCAGAGAGCGGGCGGATTTGCCGTGGCGGTCCATCAGCCGTGCATCCAAATCAGCGGCCCAAAGCGTGTAACCGGAATCGAAGAACGGGAAGGACATTGCGGTGGCTCCAGTGTCGGTCCCGGAAGAGGGGGCCTCAGAATGGAGGTTGCGCCGCCATTCAGGCGGGCTAAAGGCGTGATTGGGGTCGAAATAAGGCAAGGGCGGCTAGACAATGGCACGCGGATTGGGCATCAATCACTCGCGCGGGCACACTGGGGGTTGTTGATGAGGTTTCTCCTCGCATTGGCGTTGACAGCCGTCACATTGTTTTCGGTCCAAGCCGCCGAATTGGTGCGGGTGGGCGGCTATGACTTTCCGCCTTTCGTCGAGAGCGATGCCAGCGGCCAGCCCAAGGGTTTGGCCCTGGATCTGGTTGAGGCCTTCAACAAGGCGCAGACCAAATACGAATTCCGCTTCGTGCCCACCTCGGCGCGGCGCCGTTATGCCGACGTGGCCGAGGGCCGCTTCGACCTGCTGTTCTTCGAAAGCCCGGAATGGGAATGGACGGCCAAGGGCCACCCGGTGGAGTTCTCCAACGTCTTCCTGACGGGCGGCGAGGTCTATGTGGCGTCGGCCAAGTCCGGTCGCGGCCAGGAATGGTTCGCCGACATCAAGGGCAAGCGCGTGGTGGGCATCCTGGGCTACCATTACGGCTTCACCCATTTCGAGGGCAACCCGGACATTCTGAACCGGGAATGGGGCATGAAGCTGGTGGGCAGCCACCGCTCCAGCATCGAGATGGTGCTGGCCGAGCGCATGGATGTGGGCATCGTCACCGACGCCTATCTATGGAGTTATCTTGCCCGCAATCCCGAGACGGCTTCGCGGCTGCTGGTGTCGGAACGCTATGACCAGCAATATAACCACCGTGTGCTGGTGCGTAAGGGTGGCCCCATGAACACCGACACCGTCAACCGCATGCTGGCATCCATGGAACGCGACGGTACGCTGGACCGCCTGTGGCGCGCCGCCAAGGTGTTGCCCGCCAAGCCTTAATGTTCCTGTCATGAGAACCATAGCCCGGCTTCTGCTATGGGAAAGGCATAACGGATCATAAGGATGCCGCCATGCCCGGTTCTCAGGGTCAAGCTGACACCACCATCGCCCTTAACGGTCGCCTGACCTTCGCTGAAAACGGCGACTTCCGTCAGATGCTGGCCGGTCTGGAACAAAGCTGCGCCACCATGGTGGTGCTTGATTTGGGCGGGCTGGACTTCATGGATTCCACCGGCATGGGCATGTTGCTGGTGGCCCGCGATACGGTGGCGGGCTTGGGCGGCCAAGTGGCGTTGCGCAATGCGCACGGCCAAGTGGGCCGCATGCTGGAACTGGCCAAGTTCCGCGATTTCTTCATTATGGAACAAGTTTAACCGAAGCTTAAGTTGGCTGTCACGTTACCGTCATTGCCGCGCCCTATGATCGGACCACGGTCCATCCAGGTTAGGGGTTCCCCACGGTGAGAGACGACGCAGCGACCATTGACGACGTGCTGGGACATTCCGTCACCCAGCCCGATATGCTTGGCCGCTTCCTTGCCCAAGCCCGCATCATTTGGAGTCACGGCGATCTGCCCTGGCTCAGCGACCTGCCCATCGGCCGCCGGTTCGGCTTGCTGGTGGGGCTGGCGGTGTTGGGCGCGGTCAGCTTCGGCACCGTCTACTCTTTGGCCGAGGGCCGCATCGACACCATGCTGGTCACCCAGGACGGCTATCGCCGGCTGAACGACCTTGCCGGCGACGTGCGCGCCAAGGCCGCCGCCCTGCGGAACCATGAAGAACAGTTCCTGCGCGAGCGGGACCTGAGCTTGGCCGTCTCGTTCCGCCAAGACGCAGAGTTCATCGCCCAAAGCCTGGACGCCATGGCCGCGCTGCCCGAGGCTGGCGCCATGGCCGGGTCGGTGACCGAGTTGAAGGGCGCGCTTGCTTCTGTCTCCAGCCGCTTCGACGCGGTCACCCGCCAGACCGAAATCCTGGGCCTGACCGAGTCTTCCGGCCTGCGCGGGCAATTGGCCGCTTCGGTCAAGGCCATCGAGGACGAGCTGAAGATGTGGCCCAATGCCGGCCCGCTGCTGCCCGACATGCTGCAGATGCGCCAAGCCGAAAAGAATTTCATGTTGTATGGCAGCGAGGACTCGCTGAACCTGCACCGCAAATACGCCAACCAATTCGACTTCGCCCTGGACGGCTCGACCCTGCCGAAATCCACCCGCGAGGATTTTCGCCAGCTGCTCGCCACCTATTCCAACGACATGCGCGCCTTCGCCGAGGGCAGCGTCGCCATGGAAAGCGAGGTCGTCCTGCTGCGTAAGCAGTTCCAATCCATGCAGCCCAAGCTGACCCAGATGTTCGCCTATGCCCGCGAGGGCATGACCCGCGCCATCCAGCAGCAGGAAGCGGTGCGCGCCGAGACCTCGGGGCTGGTGGCGGGGTTCGGTCTGCTGGCGGTGGTGTCGTTCTTCTCGGCGGCGCTGGTGCTGGCGCGCTCCATTACCCAGCCGGTGCGGCTGATCGAAAGCGCCATGGAACGGCTGGCCAATGGCGATCACGGCGTGGTGGTTCCCGGCATCACGCGGCGCGACGAGATCGGCGACATGGCCAAGGCCGTGGCGGTGTTCAAGGACAACGCCATCGCCATGGTCCGGCTGCAGCAGGAACAGGACGCCATTCGGTCCGAGGCTGAGGCGACTTCGCGTCAGCGTATGCTGGCCTTGGCCGATCATTTCGAGGTGGCGGTGAAGTCGGTGGCCGATACGGTCAGCCGCAACTCCCTCGCCATCAAGGAAACCGCCGAGCATATGGCGCGGGGCGAGGGCGGCGAAAGCGGCTCGCTGACCGTGGCCGAAGCCGCCGAGCAGGCGCGCACCACCGTTGCCGCCGTGGCCGAGGCCGCCAATGAAATGACCGCCAGCGTGGACGACATCGCCAGCCACGTGTCCAATGTCGCCGAGGTGGTGCGTTTGGCGGTTTCCGAGTTGGACCGCACCAATGCCCGTGTCCAGGGTTTGGCGGCGGTGGCCGGAAATATCGACCGCGTGGTCAATCTGATCGGCGACATCGCGGCGCGCACCAACATGCTGTCGCTTAACGCCACCATCGAGGCCCAGCGGGCGGGCGAGGCCGGCAAGGGCTTCGCGGTGGTGGCCGGCGAGGTCAAGCATCTGGCCAATCAGACCGGCGAATCCACCCGCGAGATCGCGCAGCAGGTGGCCGCCATCAGCGATGTGGGCGACGCCATCCGCCGCATGGACGAGATCGCGGGGCAAGTGGCCGGCGCCGTCGCCCGCCAAGCCGAGGTCACCGCCAAGATCGGCCGCTGCGTGGAGGAGGTCACCGCCGACACCCGCACCGTCACCGATGGTGTGGTTGCGGTCACCCAATCGGCGGCGCGCTATTGCGGTTCCGCCGTCCGGGTCATGTGGGCCGCCGACGATCTGGCCGGTCCGGCGTCCATGCTGACGCAAGAGGTGGATGGGTTCCTGCGGACGATCAGGGCATAGCTCAACCCGACAGCCATACCGCGAGGGCAAATAGCAGCACCGCCACGAACTGTGCGCCCACCCGCAGGTTCATCAAGTGGTTGGCATGGCGGTCGTACCATGGCCCGCCCTTGGCGAAGGCCACCACGCCGGTGAGAAGTACGGCCACCACCACGGCCAGGGACACGCCCATCAGGGTTTGCATGGCAAGCATGGCTTAGACATGGGCGCGGGGGGCTGCGCTGTGAAGGGGGGGGGGGCTATCCCCGGCGGCGGGCCAGCAGTGCCGCGCCGATGAAGGCGGGCAGGGCGGTCAGGGCGTAGGTGGCGGTGTAGCTGCCGGTCAGCCCGTGCAAAGCGGCGAAGGCGCTGGGGCCCACCAGCACACCGCCATAGGTGAAAAACAGGGATGCTCCGGTGATGCGGGGGATTTGGGTCGGTTCGGCGGCATGGGCCAGCTCGGCCAGATAGATGCCGTTCCAGCCCAGGGCCGCTGCGCCGAATGGCAGCATCACGGCAAAGGCCGCCAGTGCCGGCCAGCTTGGTCCCATCACCCCGGTCAGCAGGGCCGCGATGCCGGCGAACACACCCAGCCAGACCAGGGTGCCTGCACCGCCGAACCAGCGGTCGGCCAAGCCGCCGGCGACGACGCGGCCCACCACGCCGGCCATTTGCACCGCCGACAGCAACACGCCGGCTTGCACCAACGTCCAGCCCAGATCGCTCACCAGCATGGTCACCGTGAAGGTGGACAGTGACAATTGCACCGCCGCATAGGCGAAGCCGGTCAGCGATAGTGCACGTAGGCGCAGCGAGCGCCAGATCAGGCTCAGGCCGGAGAACGGGTTGCCGCGCAGCAGGCGCGCATTGGGATCGCGGTCGTCATCCCAGCCCGCGCGGGACGGCTGTAGCGCCACCGCCAGTGCCATGGCACTCACGGCCACCGTTACCAGCGCCCATTCCCAGCCGAAGGCCAGGGCCAACGGCGGCAGGGTCGCGCCGGCCAGGGCGCCGCCCACCGGCACGCCGCTTTGCTTGATGGAAAACACCAGATTGCGGTTGGCCGGGCTGGTCGCCCGCATCAGCATGTGCGAGGCGGCGGGATTGAGCATGCCGCAGCCGAACCCCAGCACCACCGAGGCCACCGCCATCAGCGGCAGCCAACCGGAGGTTAGCCCCAGGCAGCCCATTGCGGCGGATAACAGCGCCACTTGGCTGGTGCGCATGCCCCCCCATCGCCGCACCAGCGAGCCCGCTATCAGCGCCGTGCACATGGCGCCGCCATAGGCCACACTGATCTGGAAGCCGACCAGGGCCGAGGGCAGCCCCAACTCCGCCGCTAGCTTGGGCGCGATGGCCGGGAGCGCCAGCAAGGCCAAGGACAACAATGTCTGGACCGTCGTGCTTTCCACCACCAGCAGGATCAAGGCAAAATGGCTGAGTGGTGCGGGCGTCACACGGGGACCTCCAATGGGTGGGGCTGCCATATCATCCCGGTAGACGTGTGCGGTCAACCCATAGCTTGCACCCAGGGGGTCGCTTTGCTTACCCTGGGGCCATGAAGATCTTCGGCATCGCTGGTTGGAGCGGCAGCGGCAAGACCACGCTGCTGATCCGCCTTGTCCCCGTCTTGGTGCGGCGCGGGATCGAGGTCGCCACCGTCAAGCACACCCATCATCATCCGGCCATCGGCGATGACGAATCCCGCGCGCTGTTCGCCGCCGGCGCCACCGAGGTGCTGGCCGCATCTGAACGGCGGTTCTCGCTGATCCATCAATTGCCGGGCCACGACGAACCCGGTTTGGAGCACATGGCCGGGCTGGTCGGCGGGGTGGATTTGCTGCTGGTGGAAGGTTTTAAATTCGCCGGCCACCCCAAGCTGGAAGTGTGGGACCCGACCCTGGGCAAGCCCATGCTGGCGCCCGAGCAGCCTTCCGTGGTGGCGCTGGCTACCGATGCGCAGGCGGACAGCCATGGCCGCCCGGTGTTCCGCCGCGACGATGTGGAGGCTATTGCCGACTTCATCTTAAAGCATGATCCGATCGCCTTCGGATCATGCTGAGCCGCCATTGCGGCGGCGGCCAAGCAGGCGGAGCCTGCGCCCGGCGAGGGTAAGCATATGGGCAAGAAACGGCGGACGCGGCTTTCACCGGTCCGCCGGCGCAATCTCAGTCGCGCTTGAAGTAGTGAGGATCGCTAAGGGTGGGAAGTGAAATGGTGAGTGATTCTCTCCCGTTACCTTCTTTCGCCAAAGAAGCGTGAGGTGGTGCTGCTGGAAGTTGGAATATTTTTGACACAACCCAAACAGCAGTTTGGAATGTGCCAATCTTTACGAAGCGGTCACCGACCTTAATGGGCGGTTTACGTGCCACGTTAGTTAACTCCTGTCTATTGAGCCGAAGGTGTTTACTGGCGCGCTCACTACAAATGCTTACACGAAATCGAGGCTAAATGCCACGATTTGAAATTCCCGTGTTGCGACAGAAGGTGGAGTGTGATTAAAGTTCCAGTGGGGGTAGGGAGGCCACTGGGCGCGTCCACGGGGGTAGTTTGGAATGAAGGTCCTGCTTGCCGACGACCACGCCTTGTTTCGCGAGGGGGTCAGGCTTGTGCTTGAAAGTCTGGTCGATGGCCCGCTGGACGTGGTCGAGGCCTGCGATTACATCCAGGCCCTGGCGGTCGTCCGCGCCGGAGCCGATGTGGATGTGGGGCTTGTGGATCTGAACATGCCCGGCATGGACGGCTTCTCTGGCATTGAGGCGCTGAAGCGCGCCGCACCGGACCTCCACCTCGTGGTGGTCTCGGCCTCGGAAGACCCCAAGGATGTCCGCCGCGCGCTGGATTGCGGCGCCCACGGCTATATCACCAAAAGCTCGTCCAGTGCCGCCATGCTGCATGGCATCCGCTCGGTCCTGTCGGGCGAAACCTTCATCAGCCCCGGCCTGGATGTCCCCCTCGCTCACTCGGGGCCCAGCGATACCGAAGCGGCAAAGCAGGCGCTGACCCCGCGCCAGCGCGACGTGCTGGCCATGCTGCGCCAAGGCAAAAGCAACAAAGAAATCGCCCGTGACCTGGACTTGGCCGAGATCACCGTCAAGCTTCACGTCACCGCCATACTGCGCGCCCTAGGCGTCGAAAACCGCACCCAGGCCGCTATCTTCGCCGCCAAGATGGGGTTGTAGGGCCTAAGCCAGCAGCGAGCGGCGGTCTTCCATGATGCGGCGCAGGATGGGGGTGATGATCAGTTCCATGGCCAGACCCATCTTGCCGCCGGGCACCACGATGGTGTTGCGGCGGCTCATCCACGAATCCTTGATCATCTGAAGCAGGAACGGGAAGTCCACGCGGAAGCGGTCGGGCTTGCGGAAGCGGATGACCACCAGGCTTTCATCGGCGGTGGGAATGTCGCGGGCGATGATGGGGTCCGAGGTATCCACGATGGGGACGCGCTGGAAGTTGATGTCGGTCAGTTTGAACTGCGGCACGATGTAATGAACGTAGTCGTGCATGCGGCGAAGGATGGTGTCCATCACCGCTTCCTCGGAATAGCCGCGCACGCG
>JACMLB010000385.1 GCA_014379805.1 Rhodospirillales bacterium
AACCGGTGCATTCCTGATGGTGCAGCCAGATGACCGACGGGCGCTCTTTCTTGGTGATCGCGGCGGCGATCTGGGCGTCGGCGCCCTTGGGCAGGCCCATGGTGGCCGCCATGGCGGCGCAGAACTTCATGAAATCGCGGCGCGAGACGCCAAAGCGGGTCTCAACGTCGGTTTCGATAATGTTGGCGCTGTCGTCGTACATCGGTCTACCCCACCTCTCCAGCGAGCTTTGGTCTCGATTGCTTGGCGGCCTAATCCGCAAGAGTTATGCCAACTCCATCGGGTAGGCTTTGCTGCACTGCGGGGTAGGGCGTAAGGGTGGGAAAACAAGGCTTCTGTGGGAATGTTTGCACATGCACGCAGCTGGGTGGGCGGGCTGTGTATGCAAACTGATTGTCCGTTAGTGGAAAGTCAGTAACCGCATGGGCAAGCCAAACTGGCGCCACAATTAAGGGCTAGGTTTGCTCCATGCCCCCGGATGGGGCTGGAGGGAATGATGAAAAGCCTGTTGGCTGCGGTGGCGTTGGTGATTGCCGTGCTCGGCCTCGCGCAACCGGCCCAAGCGGACCCGCGCCGCCATGACGGTTGGAGCGACGGTTGGCGCGACGACTGGCGTTGGGACCGCCCGCACCGCTATGCGCGCCCCCCGCGTGAGGTCATCATGGTCTATCCCTCGCCGCCGGTGGTCTATGCCCAGCCCAGCCCGCGTGTGGTCTTCATGGACCCCCCGGTCCAGGCCATCCCCACCTCGCCGCCCTATACGGACGGCTACGGACGCTATTGCCGGGAATATCAAAGCATGATGACCGTAGGAGGATCCGCGCAGCGCGGCTATGGCACTGCGTGTTTGCAGCCCGACGGGTCGTGGCGGATCGTGAATTAACCTGGATTCGTCAGCCTCGGACCGCACTCCGGAAGGCGGCTGAAAGTGCCGCGAGTGCGTCGCGCGGTTGTCCATCCGTGACCCTAGTGTGCAGGAGTACGGGCAGGCGCGGCAAGGCTGGAAGTCCGAGCCTTGGGCCGACGTCGACAGCGCCGAACGGCACCATACGCGGAGACAATGCCGCGACGCCGAGCCCGGCCATGACGGCCGCCGCGACCGTAGTCACGCCGCCGCCGACGAAAATCTCCGTCCACGACATGCCTGCTGCGTCGAGAAGCTGCCCGGCCAATGCCCGTACCCCGCAGGGCTCGGCCATGGTGGCAATTGGCAGAGGTTCGTCCGCCCGATGTTGCCAGCTTGGTGCCGCGAACCAGCCAAACTGTTCCTCAGTAAGGACCTCGCCGTCGTTACGCCCCACGTGCAAGCGGACGATCACCGTGTCGAGTTCCCGCCGGTCGAAGCTTTGAAGGAGATCACCCGACGACCCGATTCGGATTTCGATCATCAGTTGCGGGTCCTGTGCGTTCATCCGGGCGATCAGGGCGGGAAGCTCCGGTCCCGCCACGTGGTCGCTGATGCCAATAGCGATGCGCTGGCGCCCTCGCGTAAACGAGGCGAGCGCCCGATCATGCACCTCCAACAATTCGCGGGCGTGATCGAGGAAGGCGGCACCGCGTGCCGATAATTGCACATAGCGCGGCGTTCGTTCGAAGAGGCGGCACCCGAGCCTCTCTTCGAGACGCTTCAGCTTCAGGCTGACCGCAGCTTGCGTCGTCCGCATGGCCTCGGCCGCGCGCGTGAAACTCTCGAGTTCGGCGATCCGCACGAAGGCTCGGACCGCATCAAGGTTGAGAGGTTGGTTCATCATTTACGATCGTTATCTTAGATATCCATTTCCATGCCATATGAAAATGACCCACCCACGTTTATTGTCAAGCAAGAAGTAAATGGAAAGGATATGTGATGCCGCTCGTTCATATTTCGTTGCGCGCTGGAAAGTCTGAAACGTACCGCCAAGCCATCTTCGATGGCCTATACCGCGCGATGCATGAAACGTTCAATGTGCCTGAAGACGATCAGTTCATGACGATCACCGAACATGATGCTGCGAACTTTCGCTACAGCTCGTCTTATCTTGGAGTCACTCGGAGCGACGACCTCGTGTACATTCAGATCACGGCGAACAACACCCGCACCGTGGAGCAGAAGAAGGTGCTGTTTCAGCGGATTGCGGAGTTGTTCGGCGAAAACCCCGGCATTCGGCCACAGGACGTGTTCGTGAACATCGTCGAAGTGGCGAAAGAGAACTGGTCGCTCGGCAATGGCCTTGCGCAATACGCATGAGGCAAAGAGCCCATAAGGCGGCCCCACTTGGGGGCCGCCCCAATTCACCGGGAAGCAGACGGCATGGCTGCGCTCATGGGCTGACTATCCATGGCCTGCATGCCCAATTCGCGTCGAAGCTGAGCCAGATCGGTCTGTGCTACCGAGGTGGACGACATGCATTGTCCGGCAGCCACCTCCAGGCGCTGCTGGGCGCTCTGGAGTTGCGTGGCGGATAGCTTGGCGCGGTTGTCCATCAGGTACTGTTTGACCATGCCGAAATCCTGGGCGCAGCCGATGGAGCCCGACTCTTGCGCCATGACCGGCAAGGCGGAGGCGGCCAAGGCGGCAAGGCCGACGATGAACGACGCTTTCATTTGTACTCTCCCGTGCATGTGTCCGGGCTATGTGGGCACCAAGGCGGGCCAGGAAAACCAGCCGGTTGAGCGTGCGAATGTTCATTGGTATTGCGGCGCGGGGCTTTGCAATGAGGCCAAGGCTAGCGCGCCCCCCTCCCGGAAGGGCAAGGCGCCTTGATCCGGTGGTGTGCGTGCCAAAGTGGAAAGGATGTTCGCCTACCGGCTGCCCCTGTTCCAGTTGTTCGGCCTTAGGGTCCGCATGCATCCCAGTTGGCTGTTGCTGGCCTGGCTGGTGCTGTGGAGCCTGGGTGCGGGCTATTTTCCCTATGCCGCCCCCGGTTTGGCACCGTGGGTCCATTGGGCCATGGCGGGGAGCGGGCTGCTGGGATTGGCTGTCTCGGTGGTGGCGCACGAGATGGCCCATGCGGTGGTGGGGCGGCGCTTCGGCATGCCCGTTGCGGGCATCACCCTGTTCGTCTTCGGCGGCGTGGCCGAGTTGGAGGCCGAGCCCACCGAACCCCTAGGCGAGGTGCTGATGGCCCTGGCCGGTCCGCTGTTCAGCGTGGCGGCGGCGGGGCTGTTCTATGGGCTGGAGGACTTGACCGTTGGCCCAACGGCGGTGGTGCTGGACTATCTGGGGTTTCTCAATCTGCTGCTGGCCGGTTTCAACATGCTGCCGGCCTTTCCCATGGATGGCGGACGGGTGCTGCGCGCGGCCCTGTGGGCATGGCGCGGCGATGTGGTGTGGGCCACCCGCTGGGCCGCCGCCGGTGCCGCAGTGCTGGGCCTGTGCCTGATGGCGGTGGGCCTGTGGCAGTTGATGGAAGGTGCCATTGCGGCGGGCACATGGTGGCTGGTCATCGGATTCTTCGTGCGCGCCGCCGCCGCCCAGGCCTGCCGCCGACAGGTGGAGGCGGCGTCTCCGCCGGCCTGAGCGGGGGAGGGGGCTTGGCGTTGTCTGTGGTTTGGGCTAAAACCCGCCCATCATGATGCTGACCCCCATCGACCACGGCACCTTGTTGCCGCTGCTGCCTGAATTCGCCGCTGCCTTGGCTGACGATGCCCTGGCGCTCAAGGTGTTCAACCTCGTCACCCGGCTGATCCCCGACGGCGATCTGATGACACTGTCCACCGATGCCGTTCACCACGCCCAAGGGGTGGAACTGTGCCGGCAGTTCGGCTTTGGCATTCTGGACGTGGACCCGAAAAGTCATTTCACCTGGGACGGCGAGAACGTTGCCATCCGCATGGAGCCCAGCGTGCTGATCCATGAGGTGGCCCATTACCAGCTGGCTGCGCCCGAGCGCCGCACGGTGCTGGATTTTGGTCTGGGTTGCGGGCCGGAAAGCGGCAAGCGCGAGCAGGCCGATGCGGTGCAAACCCTGTTCCTGCCCGAGCGTGACGTGGAAGAGGCGCTGTGTTCCCTGCTGGGTATCCTGTGGGAGGCCGAGTTGGGCCAGCCCGCCGTCCTGGCTTTCCTGGAGCAGAACTGGATGGAAGGCGGCGCCAGCCTGCACAACGTCGCCCATTTCCGTAAGATCGTGCGCTGGCTGAAGGACATGGCGCTGATCGACGAAGACGGTCATCCCACCCGTAATGTGCGCGAGGAAGGGGACGATACGTTTTTTGCTCGCTGGTATGCGGATTGTTGACCGAAACACTGGTCACCGGCATCGGTCATCCGTTTTCGGGGGGCTATGATTGCAGCGTGGCCGGAAGGTTGAAGAAGGTCAGGATGCGCGTCAGGAACTGACCGGCGATACTGGTTTCGTCGCTATGGGTTGGCTGACCGCTGGCGGCCATGCGCTTATCGGTGTGCATTTGCCGCTCGGCCAGGGTGCGGCTGAGGACTTTTGCGATATGCGGGCGCGTCGTCAGCAACTGCGCCATGGCGTCCTTGTGAATTTCGGTCACAAGCGATTCCACCACGGCGGTGACGGTGGCGCCGCGCGGGGCGCCGGTCAGCAGTGACATCTCGCCAAAGGCGTTGCCGGCAATGATTTGGCCCACCTCGGTATTGCCGCCATCGGGGGTGTGCACCGTCACCGCCAGCAGTCCCTCATTCAACAAGAACAGGGAGGCGCCCTCGTCACCCTGATGAATGACGTGCTCTCCGACTGCGAAATCCCGCTGCTGGGCGGCCTGGGCCAATTGTTCCAGATCATCGTCTTCCAATTCCCGGAACAACGGCGTGTTGCGCAGCATGCGATGCCGCGAGGACGGTTCCGCATCAGTGACGGAGGCGTGGCGCAACACGTGCACCTCTTCCGTCGGCACCGGCAGGTAGATGCCCGAGGCGTGCAGGTTGCGCTGGATGTTCTGGTGGACCACAAAGCGCAGCGTCGACATACGGGAATAATCCGGCACCCAATACATCACCCGCCACAACATGGCGCGGTCGGTGTATTCGACGATGGCGACCTGGGGCGCCTTGTGATAAGCGGCCAATTCCGGCACTTGGCTGACGGCGGACAGCAAGATGCGGCGGACCTGCGGAATGGCGACGGAGTAGGGCAGCAGCAGACGGACCTCGTCGCGGAACCAGCTGTCGGGAGTTGAGAAATTGCGGAACGTGTCACCGGCGATGTTGCCATTGGGAACCACGATGGTGATGCCCTCGGTGTTGACCAGCCGCACGGCGCGCCACGTCATTTCCGTGACCTTGCCGGTATGGCCGTCCACAGAGATCCAGTCGCCGATCATCAGGGGCCGTTCGATGGACAGGGCGATGCCGGCAAAAAAATCCGAGATCAGCTCGCGCACGGCAAAGCCGGCCACGCCCAAGGTCACCGTCGAGGTGGCGAGCAGGCCGGTCAGGGATTGCCTGAACACCACGGCCAGCATCAGCGAGCCCAAACCGGTCCAAATCAGCACAGCGGACAAATCCACCAGCACCTTGGGCGGCGATGCCTTCATCCGTTGCCGGATCAGGCCTTCCCACAGGAAAATCAGTATGGAGCGGTTCAACAACCATCCGCTGGCGATCCATTCGGCCACGATGGCGGCCAATTCCACCGATTTGCGCGTATCCGCATCGGTCAGCCAGGCAGAGGCCAGGGTGGGCACTTCAAGGCGCAGCAGCACGGTTATGAGCAGCAATCCTGAGGGGCCGGCCAGCAGCACGGCGACCCGCACCAACTTCAGAAGTATTGCTGCCCCCATTTTCACCCCCTTCCGCGCGTCGCCGTCCTCTTCGCTCAGGAGGCCATTCAGTGGTTATGCAAGTCCTATAGCTGCATCCCCCTCTCCTGCCTTTGGGCAGGAGAGGGGGATGTCCTTACTCCGCCGCCGTATCCGGCAGGCCGGCGAAGCGGCGCAGCTTGGCGAAGCGGCGATGGATGGCGGTTTCCGCTTCCGTCACCAGATTCTGGAACCGCTCGGGGTCGGCCCGTTCGACCATGGTGAAGCGCGCCTCGCCCTTCAGGAAGTCGTACAGCGGGCCGGTGGGCTCCTTGCTGTCCAGGGTCAGCGGATGCTCGTCGGTGCCCAGCTTGCGCGGGTCCCAACGGAACAGCGGCCAATAGCCCGATTCCACCGCCAGGCGCTGCTGTTCCAGTCCGTGGGACAGGTCGTAGCCATGGGCGATGCAATGGGCATAGGCGACGATCAGTGACACGCCGGGATAGGCCACCGCGTCTTGAATGGCGCGCACGGTTTGCACGTCCTTGGAGCCGAAGGCCACGTTGGCCACATAGACGTCGTCATAGGCCATGGCCATCATGCCCAGATCCTTCTTGGGCAGGCTTTTGCCGGCCACGGCGAATTTAGCCGTGGCGGCAAGGGGAGTGGCCTTGGATTGCTGGCCACCGGTGTTGGAATAGACTTCGGTGTCCATGACCAGGATGTTGATGTTCTTGCCCGACGCCAACACGTGGTCCAGGCCGCCGAAGCCGATGTCATAGGCCCAGCCGTCGCCGCCGACGATCCAGACAACCTTTTCCACCAGATAATCGGCCAGATGCAGCAAGCGGGCGGCATCCGCCGAGCCATTTCCGGCCAGCACCGTCTTCAGTTCATCCACGCGGGCGCGTTGGGCGGCGATTTCCCCGTCGTCGGTTTGGCTGGCGTGCAGCAGGGCATTGGCAAGCTGTTCCGGCACTTGGCCGGTGGCGGACAAGGCGGTCAGCAGCAGCTTGGCGTGATTGTGGTGGCTGTCCACGCCCAGGCGGAAGCCCATGCCGAACTCGGCATTGTCCTCGAACAGGGAATTGGCCCAGGCCGGGCCACGGCCTTCGCCATTGGTGGCGTAGGGGGTGGTGGGCAGATTGCCGCCGAAGATGGACGAGCAGCCGGTGGCGTTGGCCATCAGCAGACGGTCGCCGTAAAGCTGGGTCAGCAGCTTGACGTAAGGGGTTTCACCACAGCCCAGGCAGGCGCCCGAGAACTCGAACAAAGGCTGCAGGAACTGGGCGGTCTTGACCGTGGGCTTGGCGAGAACCGTACGGCTGGCCTCGGGCAGGTCCAGGAAGAAGTCCCAATTGTCCTTTTCGTCGGCCAGCATGGGGTTCTTGTCCGCCATGTGCAGGGCGAACCGCGTCGGGTCCTTCTTGTCCTTGGCGGGACACACCTTCACGCACAGCGAACAGCCGGTGCAATCCTCGGGCGCCACCTGCAGCAGGTACTCGGCGCCCTTGAACTCGCCGCCCTTATAGGGAACGTGCTTAAGCGCGCCCGGCGCCTTGTCCAGGGCGGCGGGCTCGGCCACCTTGGCGCGGATGGCGGCGTGCGGGCAGACCATGGCGCACTTGTTACATTGGATGCAGATGCTGGCATCCCACACCGGCAGCTCGGCGGCGATGTTGCGGCGCTCGTACTGGGCGGTGCCCACGGGCCAGAC
>JACMLB010000386.1 GCA_014379805.1 Rhodospirillales bacterium
ATTTCTTGCTCTGGCAACGGAGAACCACACCGCATGTCGCTGGATAAGGCAACCGTGCGCGCCATCGCCGAACTGGCCCGCATCGAGGTCCGCGAGGAGGAACTCGACCACCTCGCCGGCGAACTTTCGGGCATTTTGCACTTCGTCGAACAACTGGCTGAAGTGAACACCGACGGCATCGCGCCCATGGCGAGCGTCGCCGATTTGACCCTGCCGCTGCGCAAGGACGTCGTCACCGATGGCGGCTATGTGGATGCGGTCCTGGCCAACGCCACTGACGCCATCCGCGAGGATGACGGCGGCTTCTTCACCGTTCCCAAGGTGGTCGAGTAAATGACCGAACTCACCAAACTGACCATCGCCGAGGCCACCACCAAGCTGGCCCAGGGCGAGTTCACCGCCGTCGAGCTGACCCAGGCCCATTTGGCTGCCATGGAGGCCAAGCGGCACCTGAACGCCTTCATCACCGAGACGCCCGAGTTGGCGCTGGAAGAGGCCAAGGCCTCGGACGCGCGCCGCAAGGCGGGACAGGCCGGTGCGCTGGACGGCATTCCCCTGGGCATCAAGGATTTGTTCTGCACCAAGGGCGTGCGCACCACGGCGGCCAGCCACATCCTGGACGGCTTTGTCCCCCAGTATGAATCCACCGTCAGCCAGAATCTGAAGAACGCCGGCGCGGTCACCCTGGGCAAGCTGAATTTGGACGAGTTCGCCATGGGCTCGGCCAACATCACCAGCTATCACGGCAACGTGGAAAACCCGTGGAAGAGCAAGTCCGACCCGGCCAAGAAGCTGGTGCCCGGCGGCTCGTCCGGTGGCTCCGCTGCTGCCGTTGCGGCGCGTATGGCCATGGGGGCCACCGGCACCGATACCGGCGGGTCCATCCGTCAGCCCGCGGCGTTCTGCGGCATCACCGGCATCAAGCCGACTTATGGCCGCTGCTCGCGTTGGGGCGTCGTCGCCTTTGCCAGCTCGCTGGATCAGGCCGGTCCCATGGCCCGCACGGTGGAAGATTGCGCCATCATGCTGGGCGCCATGGCTGGCCATGACGCCAAGGATTCCACCTCGGCCCCCATGGCGGTGCCGAACTTCGCCGCCGCGCTGACCGGCGACATCCGCGGCCTGAAGGTGGGCATTCCCAAGGAATACCGCCCCGAAGGCCTGAGCGACGAAGTGAACAAGGTGTGGGAACAGGGCATCGAGTGGCTGAAGGCCGCCGGTGCCACCCCGGTGGAGATCACTCTGCCGCACACCAAATACGCTTTGCCCACCTATTACATCGTCGCCCCGGCGGAAGCGTCCTCCAATTTGGCCCGCTATGACGGCGTGCGCTTCGGCCTGCGCGTCGAGGGCAAGACTCTGGACGACATGTACCGCAAGACCCGCGCCGCCGGCTTCGGCACGGAAGTGCGCCGCCGCATCATGATCGGCACCTATGTGCTGTCTGCTGGCTATTACGACGCCTATTACACCAAGGCGCAGAAGGTCCGCCGCCTGATCGCCGAGGACTTCACCAAGGCGTTCCTGACCGTGGACGTCATCCTGACCCCCACCGCGCCGTCTGCCGCCTTCGGCATGGGCGACAACACCGACGATCCGGTGACCATGTGGCTGAACGACGTGTTCACCATCCCCACCAGCCTTGCCGGTCTGCCCGGCCTGTCCCTGCCCGCCGGCCTGTCCGCCGACGGCCTGCCCTTGGGCTTGCAGTTGATCGGCCGTCCGTTCGACGAGGAAACCGTGTTCAAGGTGGCCGGCGTGATGGAATCCGCCGCTGGCTTCAC
The DNA here is from genome assembly GCA_014379805.1 of Rhodospirillales bacterium. GTDB lineage: Bacteria > Pseudomonadota > Alphaproteobacteria > Rhodospirillales > Magnetospirillaceae > Magnetospirillum. The sequence continues at coordinate 1,785 of JACMLB010000386.1, forward strand.
CGCCGTTCCGGAGGGTGTGTGAGATGGCGTTCATCATCAAAGGCGACACCTGTGACTGGGAGGTCGTGATCGGCCTTGAGGTTCACGCCCAGGTCATCTCCCATTCCAAGCTGTTCTCGGGCGCCGACACCACCTTCGGTGCCGA
>JACMLB010000387.1 GCA_014379805.1 Rhodospirillales bacterium
GCCCTGCTGATCGATCCCACTTTGGTGCCCGAGACCGAGGCGGCTAAATATGTGAATGCGGATAAGGGCGTGGCCGACGTGAAGGCGGCGCTGGATGGCGCCCGCCAGATCCTCATGGAGCGCTTTGCCGAAGACGCCGAGCTGCTGGGCGCCCTGCGCGAACATCTGTGGGATACGGGCGTGCTGTTCTCTACCATGGCCGAGGGCATGGCGGAAACCGGCGCCAAGTTCAGCGATTATTTCGATTACCGCGAGGCCATCAAGGCCATCCCGTCGCACCGCGCCTTGGCGTTGTTCCGTGGCCGCAACGAAAACGTTCTGCACCTGAAACTGTTGCCCGGCGACGAGGCGGCGGTGCCCGAGGGTCAGGTATTCACCGGCCCCGGCGAGTGCGAATTGAAGATCGCGCGCCGCTTCCGCGTCAGCGGCATGGGCCGTCCGGCGGATGCGTGGCTGGCGGAAACCGTGCGCTGGGCATGGCGCATCAAGATCCATCTGCATTTGGAGTTGGAGCTGACCGGGCGCCTGCGCGAAGCGGCTGAGGAGGAGGCCATTCTGGTCTTCGCTCGTAACCTGCGTGCCTTGCTGCTGTCGGCCCCCGCCGGTATGCGTGCCACCTTGGGCCTTGATCCGGGCATCCGCACCGGCGTCAAGGTGGCGGTCATCGACGGCACCGGCAAGGTGGTCGATACTACCGTGGTCTATCCGTTCCCGCCCAAGCAGGACGTCATGGGCACGCTGCAAACCCTGGCCTCCCTGTGCCGCAAGCACAAGCTGGAGCTGGTCGCCATCGGCAACGGCACCGGCTCGCGCGAGACCGAGCGGCTGGTGGTCGAAATGATGAAGCGCAACCCGGAACTGACGCTGGAAAAGCTGGTGGTGTCGGAAGCCGGCGCCTCGGTCTATTCCGCGTCGGAACTGGCGGCCAAGGAATTCCCGTCCATGGACGTGACCCTGCGCGGTGCGGTTTCCATTGCCCGGCGCTTGCAGGACCCGCTGGCTGAGCTGGTCAAGATCGACCCCAAATCCATCGGTGTCGGCCAGTATCAGCATGACGTCAACCAGACCAAGCTGGGCCGTTCCCTGGATGCCGTGGTGGAAGACTGCGTGAACGGCGTGGGCGTGGACGTCAACACCGCTTCGGCGCCGTTGATGTCGCGTGTGGCCGGGCTTAGCCCCGCCGTGGCCGGTAATGTGGTGGCCTTCCGTGACCAGAACGGCGCGTTCCGCTCGCGTGATGCGCTCAAGCAGGTGGATCGCCTGGGGCCGAAGGCGTTTGAACAGGCCGCCGGCTTCCTGCGCATCATGAACGGCATCAACCCGCTGGACGCATCCTCGGTTCACCCAGAAGCCTATCCGGTGGTGGAGCGCATTGCCGCCGCCAGTGGCCGTGACGTCAAAAGCATGATCGGCGACGTGGCCTTCCTGCGCTCGTTGAAGGCCGCCCAGTTCACCGACGATAAATTCGGCGAATTCACCGTGCGCGACATCTTGAAGGAACTGGAAAAGCCGGGCCGCGACCCGCGCCCCGAGTTCAAGACCGCCTCCTTCAAGGAAGGCGTCGAGGAGATGAAGGACCTTGAGCCCGGCATGATCCTGGAAGGCGTGGTGACCAACGTCACCAATTTCGGCGCCTTCGTGGATATCGGCGTCCATCAGGACGGCTTGGTTCACGTGTCGCTGCTGGCCAACCGCTTCGTCAAGGACCCGCACGAGGTGGTCAAGCCGGGCGACGTGGTCAACGTCAAGGTCCTGGAAGTGGACTTGAAGCGCAAGCGCATCGGCCTCAGCATGCGTATGGACGAAGCGCCTGCGCCCCGCGCTCCTCGGGACGAGCCCCGGCGGCCTGCCGCGTCTAAGCCGGCGGCGAAAGCGTCGCCCAAGCCGGATGCCGGCGGCGGTGCCTTTGCCGACGCCTTCGCCCGGGCCATGAAGAAGAACTGAGGACCGCCCAATGCTGCGCCGCCTGATCGCCGTCCTGAGTTTGTTCACTTGGGGATCTCTCGCTTTGGGGGGGGCGGCGCATGCGTTGCCGGCGGGGTCGGGCGCCAACGATCCGTCCATCGTTATCGGCGTGGTGGCGACTCTCACCGGGCCGGGCGCCTTGGCCGGGCAGGATTTGGTGGACGGCTTCAATCTGGCGCTGAAGCAATTGGGCGGACGCTTTTCCAATCAGGAAGTGCGTGTGGTGCTGATGGACGATAAGGGCTCGCCCGATATGGCTCGCCAGCAGGTGCGCCGGCTGATGGACCGCGAGCGGCTGGACATGGTGTTGACCGGGGTGTCGGCCCCCTCGCTTGCCGCCATCATCAAGCCGTTGATTGACGCGAGGTTGTTCGTGCTGAACCTGGATCAGGCGCCGCCCGCCATGGCGGGGGCGGATTGCAGCCCGTGGCTGTTCAGTCTGGCTGCCTCCACCGAGGGCCTGCACGAGGCCATGGGCCAGTATCTGGTCAGCGAGCATATGCGCCGCGTGGTGGTGGTAGGGCCGCAGACCGGCATGACCGCCGACGCCGTGGCGGCGCTTAAGCGCACCTTCCCCGGCGAGGTGACGGCGGTGCTGTCGCCCCGTCCCGGCGCCACCACCTTCGCCGACGAATTGGCCCGCATCGCGCAGATCAAGCCCGACGCCATCTATTCCCTGCTGACCGGCGGCATGGGCGGCGGCTTCGTGCGCGCCTGGGGCGCGTCGCCGCTGAAGGGCGAGGTTCCACTGTTCCCGCTGTGGCCCGCCGTGGAGCGCCAGATGCTGGCCGCCATGGGCGACGCCGCCCAGGATTTGGTCAGCATCGGCACCTGGGGCAACGATCTCGACAGCGTCCCCAATCGCCGACTGATTGCCGATTTCGAAGTGGAATTCGGCCGCCCGCCCAGCACCTGGGCGGCTCAGGGCTATGACGCCGCCTTTTTGGTGGATTCGGCGCTGAAGGCCACCAACGGCAAAACCAGCAATGACGAGGCCCTGCGTACCGCCTTGCGCCGGGCCGATTTCGTCTCGGTGCGCGGCAGCTTCAAGTTCAACACCAACCATTTCCCGGTGCAGAGCTACTACCTGCGCAAAATCAGCCGCGACCTCAAGGGCCGGCCCACCCACGAAATGCGTGGCGTCGTGCTGAAAGACTGGCGCGACCGGCAGGCCCAATCGTGCCCCATGCGCTGGGTCGAAGAACCGCTGCCGGTGCCGGTGAAGAAGTAGCGGTTTCGGATTGAAACGCTGTCTCTTCCTATCGTCACCCCCGCGAAAGCGGGGGTCCATGCGTCCGCAAAAAACTGTTTCCGATCAGCGTCTTATGTCGTGCCGTCGGAATCATGGATTCCCGCTTTCGCGGGAATGACGAATAGGGGGCGGGACCATTAACGGGTGCGCGCCCAGACAAACAAAAGGCCCTTCCACCTGATGGCGGAAGGGCCTTTGTCTTACCTAAACAGCCTTAGCCGCGACCGCGCTGACCGTGGCCATGCTGGCCCTGACCGTCGCGGCGGGTCTTGTTGGCAGCCGCCGGCTGGCCCGGACGGGCACCACGGCCTTGGGGCGGACGACCGCCGCCGCTATTGCCACGACCCTGGGCCGGCGGCTTGGGGGCCGGGCCTTTGGACGAGTGGATGCGGGCGATGCCTTCGGCGTGCCATTCGTGGTCGTGATCCACCGGCACCGGCTGGCGGATGGTCTTTTCGATGTCGCGCAGATAGGCCACTTCTTCCATGTCGCAGAACGACACGGCGATACCCTCGGCGCCGGCGCGGGCGGTGCGGCCGATGCGGTGGACATAGCTTTCCGGTTCGTTGGGCAGCTCGAAATTGATGACGTGGGTGACGCCGTCAACGTCGATGCCGCGTGCGGCGATGTCGGTGGCGACCAAGGCGCGCACTTCGCCCGAGCGGAAGGCGGCTAGCGCCTTCTGACGCGCACCCTGGCTCTTGTTGCCATGGATGGCGTCGGCGGTGATGCCCGACTTGCTCAGCTGCTCGGCCACGCGGTTGGCGCCGTGCTTGGTGCGGGTGAAGACGATGGCGCGGCTGCACGCACTGTCCTTCAACACATGCTCCAGCAGATTGCGCTTGTGGTCACGGGTGACGAACATGACGCGCTGGGCGATCTTTTCCACGGTGGACGCCACCGGGGTGACTTCCACGCGCACCGGGTTGTTCAGCAGGCTGTTGGCCAGCGTGCACACGGTGTCGGGCATGGTGGCCGAGAAGAACAGGGTCTGGCGCTGCTTGGGCAGCTTGGCGGTGATTTTCTTCACGGCGTGAATGAAGCCCATGTCCAGCATGCGGTCGGCTTCGTCCAGCACCAGCACTTCGACGCTGTTCAGGTTCAGATGGCCCTGGTCCATCAGATCGATCAGGCGGCCGGGGGTGGCCACCAGCACGTCGATGCCGTTGGACACGGCCTTGACCTGGGGCACTTGGCCGACGCCGCCGAAGATCACCGTGCCGCGGAAGTTGACATGACGGCCATAGGCGGTGAAGCCCTCGCCGATCTGGACGGCCAGCTCGCGGGTCGGGGTCAGGATCAGCACGCGGGTGGAGCGCGCCGCGGCACGTTTGCGGTCGGCGTTCAGGCGGTGCAGGATCGGCAGGGCGAAGGCGGCGGTCTTGCCAGTGCCGGTCTGGGCGATGCCCAGCACGTCGCGGCCTTCCAGCAGGTGCGGAATGGCGGCGGTCTGAATGGGGGTCGGGGTCGTGTAGCCCTCTTCGTCGAGGGCGCGCATCAAGGGCTCGGCCAGGCCGAGCGCGGAAAACGTAATCATACGGGAATGAACTTTCAATGAGAGTCCGCCGCCACCAGAGCCATTCATAGGCCGCTATCGTGGTCGTGGAACTGGTTCCAGGGCGCCCGTGGGGCACGCGACCACTGGGATAGGGGGAGGTGGAACTCTCGGGATGGGAGCCGCACAAA
>JACMLB010000388.1 GCA_014379805.1 Rhodospirillales bacterium
GGCGATGTCGGCCTCGATCTCGGCCTTCTTGGCGGCGGGCAGCTTGTCCAGCTTGGCGATCAGATCGCCGAAGCCGTTATTGACGTTGACGCCCAGCTGCTTGATGGCGTCGGCGTGCTTCTCGAACACGTCCTTGAAGAACACGGTGACGGCGTGGCCGAACATGATGGGGTCCGAGACCTTCATCATGGTGGCCTTCAGATGCAGCGACAGCAGCAGGCTCGGCTGGGACTTGGCGTCGGCGATCTGCTCGGCGTAGAAGGCGCGCAAGGCCTTCTTGCTCAGCACGGCGGCGTCGATGATTTCGCCGGCCTTCAGCGCGGTCTTTTCCTTCAGCACAGTGGTGCTGCCGTCCTTGGCCACCAGTTCGATGCGGACAGGGGTCGCCTCAGCCACGGTGACCGACTTCTCGCTGCCGTAGAAGTCGCCCGAGGTCATGTGGGCCACATGGGACTGGGACGACGCGGCCCAGGCGCCCATCTTGTGCGGGTTGTTGCGGGCGAACTGCTTGACCGCACCGGCGGCGCGGCGGTCGGAATTGCCCTCGCGCAGCACCGGATTGACGGCGGACCCCAGCACCTTGCCGTAGCGCGCCTTGATCTCTTTCTCAGCGTCGGTCTTGGGGTCTTCGGGGAAGTCGGGGATCTTGTAGCCCTGGGACTGCAGTTCCTTGACCACGGCCTTCAACTGCGGCACCGAAGCGCTGACATTGGGCAGCTTGACGATGTTGGCTTCGGGCTTGAGCGTCAGTTCGCCCAATTCGGTCAATTGGTCGCTGACGCGCTGATCGGGCGACAGGTCTTCGGGGAAATTGGCGAGGACGCGGCCAGCCAGCGAGATATCGCGGGTCTCGACTGCGATGCCGGCGGCCTTGGTAAAGGCTGCGACGATCGGCAGCAGAGAATAGGTGGCAAGCGCCGGAGCTTCGTCGACCTGGGTCCAAATGATCTTCGCGTCAGCCATTTCCATCCCCGTTTGATGCGTCGTCGGATGTCTGTATGGGTGCACCCATTTTTGCGCGTGGACCTATGGCAGGTCACACGGCCAGACAGCCGGGGACGATATCATCCGCGACGGCGAACGCAAGCCGGAAACACCACCTTGGTGTGGGAAACGGGTGGGGCGGGCCGCCGAAGCGGCCTACCCTTGCCGTGAGGATTAGGTCCTAAGTCAGAACAATCCAGGCTCGCCCCTGACGCTATGGCTCAGTTCCGCCCGCGCGGTGGGCAGAACCTCGTCCACGTCATCGATCACGGTATACAATCGGGCGGTCTCGGGGTGGGCGAAGCCGCTGGCGATGATGTGGTTGGTTAGCTCCAGCCAGGGTTGCCAGTAGTTGTGCTGGTTGACCAGGATGATGGGCTTGGAATGCAGGCGCAGCTGTTTCCAGGTCAGGATCTCGAAGGTTTCATCCATGGTGCCCATGCCGCCGGGCAGCACGGCGAAGGCGTCGGCCATGTTGAACATCTTGTGCTTGCGGGTGTGCATGGAATCGACCACATGCAATTCGGTCACGTCGTCATAGGCCTTCTCCACTCGGGTCAGATGCTCCGGAATGATGCCGATGACCGTGCCGCCGCCGCCGATCACCGCCTCGGCCAGCACGCCCATCAGGCCCAATTGCCCGCCGCCATAGACCAGCCTTATGCCCTCGGCCGCCAAATGCCGGCCCAGGCGCGCGGCGGCGTCACGGTAGCCGGGATCGTTTCCGGCCCCGGACCCGCAGAACACGCACAGGGATTTCAGCCGGGGCAGCCGGGTTTTCGACATGGGCGCGCTCCTCGAAGGTCATTGGCGATTCCGGTGATATAGTCACGGACTGGCGGGCCGGCACCGGCTATTGCCTCTTAAGGGGGAGGTGTGCCGCGCGATCGGCACCCCCTTCCCTACATCCACGGAGGGGA
>JACMLB010000389.1 GCA_014379805.1 Rhodospirillales bacterium
GAACTACGTGTTCCATTCCGAGGATACGGCCTCGCCACTGACCGTGCACATTCGCGAAACTGTGCATAAGGGCGACAACGGTTGCTTCTCGCGTTGGTCCTACCGGCATAACACGTTCATGGGTCTGTTCGACCGGGCCGACCCCCTGACCATCAACCGCATCGATGGCGGAATGTGGGGCGATCACTTCCGCACCATTCGCACATTCGACGACAACGCTGTGTTGCGTGTCGTCGATGGCTTCTGAGGGGGGCTGATCATGAACGTTGTCCTCACTCCCGGCGCCAACGCCGAACAGGCCGTCGCCTATCACAATCACGAAGCGGAACGGGCGCACCATAAGGCCCTTATCGCCCTCAACGACTACAACGCCGCCGTATTGCGCCTGCAGGCGGCTTTGAGCGCCATGGATGCCCAGAGGGCAGCCCAGGCCGAAGCCGAGGCAGACGCCGCGTGGACGGAAATGTTGGCGTTACTCACGCATGGCTATGAGCACCGAAACACAGCCGCGATGGCCGCCGAGATCGAACAGAACCGGAAGGACGGGCAATGAGCCGCGAACAAGACGAGGCTCGCGCCCGCAAAATTGAGCGTGTCCGGAAGATGCTGGCCCTCGCCAATAACAGTGGAGCCACTGAGCACGAGGCGGCAACCGCGCTTCAGATGGCGCAGGCCCTAATGGCGGAGGAAGACATCTCCGACATTGAGGTGCTTGCCACTGAGGCCTCGGAAGCTTTCACCGACGGGGGCGCAAAGGCGCGGGTGCCGGCATGGGAAGACGCCCTGGGAAGGGCCATCGCCAGCATCTTCGCTTGTGACGCCATCCATCATCATCGTGGCGCTTGGTCATTCGTGGGCATAGATCCGCTTCCGGAGATCGCCACCTATGCCTTCGACGTTCTGCGCCGGCAGTGCCTTCAAGCGCGGAAGGATTACATTGCCAAACAGCTCAAGCGGGTGACCGTAAAGGCCAACAAGACGCGGCGCGCGGACCTGTTTTGCCAGGGCTGGGTTGACACGGCGAAATCCAAAGCGCGCCGGCTTCCGAGGGCGACCGAACATGACCAGGCTGTCATGGCCTTTAAGGAAGTGCGGTACGGCACCCTTGCCACTTTGAAGGCCGTTGATCGGAACAAGGACCGGAGCCTTCGCGACTACGAACACCGGGACCGGGATCGTGGGCGGCTCGCTGGCCATGATGCTCAGCTGCGTGCCGGCATGAGCGTGCATGGCGGGCAGAAGGCCATGCTTACCAGGGGAGGCCGGTCATGAAGCTTGTTCCGGCATCCATGTACACGGTTCCCAAAATAGCGGCGCTGGGGGCGGCGAACGAACTGCCGGCACACACCCATGCCCAAAGCATGGAAGTGGCCCAGAAATGCTGTCGTTGGTGCGGCAAGGTCCTGGTCAACCCTCGGAGGAACCAGGAGTGCTGCAGCGCCGAGTGCAGGGAGGAATGGGAACGCTCCAAACGGATGCGGCGCAAGCAGACGGCGGCGGACAAACCCAAGGGCCACTGCCTGTGGTGCGAGGGGGATTTCGAGAAGGTCCGCCAGCAGCAGGATTTCTGCTGCCCCGAACACCAGCAGGCCTTCAACAACTTTTGGAAGGGCATGGGGCCACGCCTAGCGAAGGTGATGCATGCGTGGCGCGTCGGGAAGGTCAAGGGCGGTTTGACCGATGTGTGCCGGGAGTTTTCTGCCGCCCGCGAGGAACTTAAGGACAAAAGGGCCAAGGCGAAGACCGAGGCCAAAACCAAAGGAGAAAAACGATGAAGGAGCGGAAGGGATACAGGATCAGCGGATGGAGCATCTTTGCCCTGGTGGCCGCTCCGTTCGCCATCGCGGTTGCCGTGGTGTTTGTCGCCGCTCTGGAGCAGCCGCAGGCCATCACCCAACCCCAGGACCTCAAGCATCTGGTGCTCAAGCTCTGGCCGGCGCCGAGCGGCGGCGAATAATTGAAGGAGGATCATATGAAGACACAACGAGAGAAATCCGCAAGACGGTTTGATCTTTGGGCTGGCCTTGTCTTGACCGCTCTTGGCTGTTTCCTTTTCCAATATGCTCAACTTGATTCAACGATCTCACTGGTAATCGTGCTTTGCAGCATTGGCGGCGGTGCATTTGTTAGTAGCGGACTTTCCAACGCGAAAACGGCTGAAGCCACGGCACGCGCCCAAAAGTGGGGGGAGACTGCTGCTGCTGGCCCATGCCGCCGCGACGGCATAAAAAACTGAAGTTGACCGCTAACTTAGTGCCGCCCCACGCGGCGGCTGAAAGGCCCCAAAATGGACTTCTATAATCGTTGGCTGATGCGCCCCTCCGGTGAAGCCAAACACCAGCCGCAGGGCGCGGCCGAAAAAGCCGCTGCCACGGCGCTCGACGTCATCCGGCGCCGTGGCCTCCTCCCGGCTGACGAGGCGGCCTGCGTCGCTCTCGCCAATGAGTTGGTGGAGAACATGGGCAACGCCATCGGTTGACCTGCACAACCGCGTTTCCTGAAGATTAGCACCGCAATTGGAGGTATCGACAACCATGACCCGCCCTCAATCCACCATGACCAAATGGACTTGGCTCGTCATTCTCGCGGCTCTCTCTCTGGTCTTTTACATGGTCATGCCCGACGCCGAGCGAAACGGAAATCTGACCATCCTAGGGGTGCTCTACCTTGTCGTGGTGGCGCTCTGTGTGAAGGGATATCGCGTCTTTGCGGACACTGAGCACGACGCCAGCGCGTCCTGAAGCTGACCGCCAACTATCGAGGTAGCCCCATGACCTTCCATGACGAAAAGCCGTTCACCCTGACCGACGCCGAGAAGCGCGCCATCAAGGGCAATCACACCGCAAAGCCGGTGCTGGTCCACCAGCGCCCCGAGGACTTCGGCGTTGGCTCGGAAATCCTCGCCAGTATGCGGCAGGCCCAATCTGACGCCCTGCGTAAGGTGATCGCGGAGACCGGCCCCGAGTGGGTGAAAGCCTACGCCGGCACCGACACCACGCAGATCGCGGCCGAGACCGTCCTCGCCAACTGCAACCCGGATTTCAAAATTCAGTTCGCCAACGCGGACGAGGGCGCGCCGCAGGCCATGACCCCGGAGCAGGATTTTGCCCTCGCCACCCGGCTTGCCGTGCGGCGGATGTTGGGATGCACCTCGGAGGAAGCCATCAATCTCGTGGGCGATCCGAGCGAGTATTTCGCTGACGGCACGTTCACCCCGGAACAGGCCGCCGCCGAGATTATCGCAGAAGCCGCCACCGACAGCCTGTAGCGCTTTCCTGAAGTTGACCGCCACAACCCGAAAGAGGGACAGAAGACGATGAAAAAAACCATTGCCCTTGCCGCCGCCATGGTGGCCACGCAGATCGGGCCGGCCCATGCAGCCTATGAAGTGATGAATACGCCGGGCGTTACCTCCGATAAGGCAATCTTTGCCGTGATCGACCGCGTGGAGGGCAACACGCTGTCCCTACACTTCGTCCACACCGTCACCAGCGCGACCGGCGAAGGCGCAATCCTGTTCTCCGGGGACAAGGCCGAAGCGACCTTGGAGCCTTCGGAAGCCGGCGCCAATCGCCGCGCCGCCTGTGTCACGGCCATTCGCGGAAAGCAAGGGCCTGGTCGCGTGGTGAGCACCACGCAAACGCCGTTTCCCCATGTCGGTTGTCTCGGCGCCGTACATGATTTTGAAGGGCGCGCCGGTTTGCCCGTTGACGGCATCCGCGCCGGTATGGCGACCCGGATTATGCTCAACGGCGATCTTCATTTCGTGCTGTCGAAATAGCCGCTTTAGAGACGACGTGGAAAAGGTGGATACGGGTAGAGGGGCGCCAAGTGCGCCCCTTTTGCTTGGCAACGGGCCGAGTTGGTTCGGGGATATGAGTGAGCAGCGTCCAGGCATCGAGGCAGGCGGAAAAGACAGAGTCGGCTTTAGGGTGGGGTCGATATAAATATCTTACTAAGTAAGATATAGTGGTTGCATTGTCTTACCCAGTAAGACATACTTCAAGGGTGGTCAGGGGGCGGAATGTCCGCCTCCCCGCCACAGCCTAGTGCACTGACGCAGACACAGGATTCACAGCGGGCCTGAGATGTGCGATTCTCTGGCCTATGGCCCAGACCGTCAGCATCATCGTCAGCCCCGAGGACCGTGCGCGTTTGACGGCGGTCATTGGGGACCGCAACAGTC
>JACMLB010000390.1 GCA_014379805.1 Rhodospirillales bacterium
GTCGGAACGCGAACGCCAAGCCAAGGAACTGCGCGCCCAAGGTTACGAGTGGGGCCAGCAGATCCGCGCCCGCGCCGACCGCGAGCGCACCGTCATCCTGGCCGAAGCCACCCGTCAGGCCAATGTGCTGCGGTCCCAGGGTGATACGGAATCTTCGCGTATCTTCAACGAAGCCTATGGCCGCGACCCTAAATTCTACGACTTCTACCGGTCGCTGGAGGCCTATCGCAAGACCCTGGCCGACGGCAACACCACCTTGTTGCTGTCACCCGACAGCGACTTCTTCCGCTACTTCGGCAAAGGCCCAACCCAGGGTCGGCGTTGAAGGATTTCCTGACCGCGTGCAGCTTGGCGCTGGTGATCGAGGGTGTGGCCTACACCCTCTTTCCCGGCGCCATGCAACGCGGACTGGCCGCGCTGCTGACCATGCCGCCCAAGGCGTTGCGGCTGGTCGGTCTGGTGGCGGTAACCACAGGTGTGGCGGGAGTCTGGCTTGTGCGCGCCGCCGTAACCGCGCCATAGTCTCGTAAGATCGTCAACGTCCCCCCATCGGCTTGACGCCGCATGGGTGCAAGACCAAATCAGAGAAGCCCGAAGGTCCTCGGGCGCTTCCCCTGCAGGAGGGTCTCCTCGGTGCATTGCCCAAGAAACGTTAAGAACCGCACTCGCGCGGCAACGGCCCCGGATTTGCGCATTCCGGCGCTGATCCTGGCGGTGCTGACCGCCATCGCCCTGCTGCTGCAAACCGCTGCCGCCCATGCGCGCGAGATGCCCAACAGCTTCTCCGATCTGGCCGAAAAGCTGCTGCCGGCTGTGGTGAATATCTCCACCACTCAGTCGGTCAAAAACCCCGAGCGCGTGCCCGAGATGCCGCAATTCCCGCCGGGTTCGCCGTTCGAGGACTTCTTCAAGGAATTCTTCGAACGTCAGCAGCGTCCCGATCAGGCGCAGCGCCGGCAGACATCGCTGGGATCAGGCTTCATCGTGGACGTCGGCGGCTTCGTGGTCACCAACAACCACGTCATCGCCGATGCCGACGAGATCACCGTCACCCTGCATGACGATTCCGTCTACAAGGCCAATGTGGTGGGCCGCGACACCAAGACCGATCTGGCCCTGCTGAAGATCGACGCCGGCAAGAAGCCGCTGGTGGCCGTGGGCTTCGGCAATTCCGACGTCTCACGCGTGGGCGATTGGGTGCTGGCCATCGGCAACCCGTTCGGCCTGGGCGGCACCGTCACCGCCGGCATCGTCTCGGCCCGCGCCCGCGATATCAACGCCGGCCCCTATGACGACTTCCTGCAGACCGACGCCTCCATCAACCGGGGCAATTCCGGTGGCCCCATGTTCAACATGAACGGCGACGTCATCGGCATCAACACGGCCATCTTCTCGCCATCGGGCGGCTCTATCGGCATCGGCTTCGCCATTCCGTCGTCCCTGGCCAAGCCGGTCATCGACGATCTGAAGAAGTACGGCAAGACCCGTCGCGGCTGGCTGGGCGTGCGCATCCAATCCCTGGATCAGGAACTGGCCGAGTCCATGGGCTTGGCCGAGTCGCGCGGCGCCTTGGTGGCGTCCATCAACGATGGCAGCCCGGCGGCCAAGGCCGGCGTGAAGCCCGGCGACGTCATCCTGAAGTTCGACGGCAAAGACGTCACCGAGATGCGCAAACTGCCGCGCATCGTCGCCGAGACCCCCATCAACAAGACCGTGCCCATGGAAGTGTGGCGCGACGGCAAGCGCCAAACGCTCAACGTCAATGTGGGCGAAATGGAGGACGAGCCGGTCGAGCAGGCCAAGGCCCCGGAAAAGCCGCAGCCCAATCTGGGCGGCCAGCCGGTCCCCGGCACCGGCCTGACGGTAGCCCCGATGACCCCGCAACTGCGCGAGAAGTTCGGCTTGGACGAGGACACCAAGGGTGTTGTCGTGGTTGATGTGAAGGACGGCCCGGCGGCGGAGAAGGGCATGAAGCCCGGCGACGTCATCACCGAAGCCGGCCACAAGCCGGTGCGCGCCACCGCTGATCTGGTCAAGCTGATCGATCAGGCCCGTGGTGCCGGCCAGAAGTTCCTGCTGCTGCGGGTCGAAACCGCCCAGGCGCCACGCTACGTGGCCCTGACGCTGGCGGAGGCGAAGCCGCAGAACGGGAAGAAGTAAGGTCTGCAAACCCTCTCCCGCCCAGCGGGAGAGGGTCTTTCTTTTCCCCCTACGCCACGAACTCTTCGTCGCGGTAGCCTTGCGCGTACAGCAGCGCGGTCAGATCACCGAAATCGATCCGCACGCGGGCTTCCACTGAGACCACCGGCTTGGCGTGGAAGGCGACGCCCAGGCCGGCGGCTTTGATCATGTCCAGATCGTTGGCGCCGTCGCCCACCGCTACCGACAGGCTCAGCGGGATTTGGCGTTCACCGGCGGTGGCGATCAGGGTGGCCAGCTTGGTCTCGCGGCCCAGGATGGGCTCCTCGACACCGGTCAGTTTGCCATCGGTGAAGATGAACTGGTTGGCGAGGTCCATATCGAAGCCGCATTCGGCCCGCACGCGCTCGGTGAAGAACTTGAAGCCGCCTGAGACCAACACCGCATAGGCGCCATTGGCCTTCATGGTCTGCACCAGGGTGCGCGCGCCGCCGGTGTACTTCACATCGGCCCAGGTTTCCTCCAGCGCACTGACCGGCAGGCCGTTGAGCAGGCCGATGCGTTCCTTCAGCGCCGCCTCGAAGCCGATCTCGCCGTTCATGGCGCGCGCGGTGATGCCGGCGATCTTGTCCTTGATGCCGGCGAAGGCGGCCATCTCGTCCAAGGTCTCGCCGATGACCATGGTGGAGTCCATGTCGGCCACCAGCAGCATCTTGCGGCGGCCTTCCACCGCCTGCGCCACCACGTCCACTTTCAAATCGCCCAGACGATGACGGGCAGCGGCGTCGGCCTGTTCGGGGGCAAGATGGCCGAAGGGGACGTCGCAGACGCGCTGGGGCGACAGCCAGTCGGGCACGCCCACATCCGCCCCCAGCCCCTTGAGGGCTGCACGCAGATCGGCAACCACGCCGTCATCAAGCACGACGCCGGGGGCGCCAATCAAGGTGAGCACGTTTTCCATGACAGGCGCTCTTTTCCATAAGGGAGGGCGAATGGGGAAGCTTTACGGTGCCAGGGGGCGCCTTGGCAAGGGCCTCTCCATACTTCTCTCGCCACTGCCGCGTGGGTTATACTGCGCACGGAGGTACCCCATGGCTTCACTGGCCGATACGCTGACCGAACGGCGCGATGACATTTTGGCGAGTGCGGCACGGCACGGCGCAACCCAGGTGCGCGTCTTTGGTTCAGTGGTGCGGGGCGAGGACCGGCCCGACAGCGATGTGGATTTGCTGGTCTTGCCCGACGACACCTGCGGCCTTATCGAACTGATCGCCTTTCAACAAGAAATGGAAACACTGCTGGGACGGCGGGTCGACGTAGTCAGCGAGCGGGCCTTACATCCGGTGATCCGCGACCGGGTGCTTTCCGAGGCGCGGATGCTGTGAAAGACGATCGCCTTTACCTGACGCACATCGTGGAAAGCATCGAACGGATCACCGAATACACCCAAGGCGGCGAACAGGCCTTTTTGACCACGCGCATGATCCAGGACGCCGTTATCCGCAATTTCGAAATCATCGGCGAGGCATCGGGGCGGATCTCGCCTGAGACGATGGCGCAGGCTGACGTGCCCTGGGCGCAGATGAAGTCGTTCCGCAATTTCCTTATCCACCAATATACCGGGGTGGATGCCAAGACAGTGTGGAAGGTCATCCACAGCGACCTTCCCGCGCTTGCCTCACGCATTGCCGCCCTACTCGCCCATACCGAGGCCCAGTGATCCTCCCCCCCGCAATCGTCATCGCCGGCCCCACCGCGTCGGGCAAGTCGGGTCTTGCCCTTGCCATTGCCGAAGAATTCGACGGCGTGGTGATCAACGCCGATTCCATGCAGGTCTACGACGTGCTGCGGGTCATCACCGCCCGCCCCAGCCCCGAGGACGAAGCCCGCGCGCCCCACCGGGTCTATGGCGTGCTGCCGCCGGCCACCGCATGTTCCGCAGCCCTATGGAAAGACCTCGCCGCCGCCGCGATGCGGGCGGCTTGGGCTGCCGGCAAACTGCCTGTCGTCGTGGGCGGCACCGGGCTTTACCTGCGCACGCTGATGCACGGCATCTCGCCCATTCCCGATATTCCCGACGCCATCCGCGCCGAATCCCGCGACCGCTTGGCCCGCACAGGTAACGCAGCCTTCCACGCCGAACTGGCGGCACGCGACCCTGTCATGGCGGCGCGGCTGGACCCCAGCAACAGCCAACGTCTGGCCCGCGCCTGGGAGGTCCTGGCCGCCACCGGGCGCTCCCTGGCCGAGTGGCAGGCGGTACCGCCCCAGGGCGCGGTACCGGTCCGCTGGCTGA
>JACMLB010000045.1 GCA_014379805.1 Rhodospirillales bacterium
ACCGGCACGTCGGCGCCGAGCGACAAAGCCAGCGCCATCATTTCGGATTCGGAAAGAGCGGTGCCCCACAATTGGGCCAAGCCCTTCAGTGCGGCGGATGCAGCCGCCGCACTGAAGGGCTTGGCCCAATTGTGGGGCACCGCTCTTTCCGAATCCGAAATGATGGCGCTGGCTTTGTCGCTCGGCGCCGACGTGCCGGTCTGTCTGGCCGGTCGGCCCATGGCGGTGTCTGGCGTGGGCGAGCACATGCAGCCGGCGCCGGATTTACCGTCGGCTTGGCTGGTGCTGGTCAATCCCCGCGTGCCACTGTCCACCCCCTCGGTGTTCAAGGCGCGCCAAGGCGACTTCACCGATCCGGCCCCGCTGGACACCCGCCCCACCGACGCCCATGCCTTGGCCGGGCTATTGGCCCTCCGCCGCAACGACTTGACCGCCGCCGCGTTATCGCTGGTGCCGGCGGTGGGTGAAGCCTTGGCACTGATTGCCGCCACGCCGGGCTGCCTGCTGGCCCGCATGTCGGGCTCGGGCGCCACCTGCTTCGGTCTGTTCGCATCCGAGACAGACGCCGTCGCCGCAAGCGCCAGCCTGTCGGCAGTTCAGCCGGGATGGTGGGTGGCAGCGGCGCCGTTGCTGTCCTAATTATCCCGTCATGGCGACCTTTTTCACCAGCGACACCCATTTCAGCGACCACCGGGTCATCTCGCTGTACAAGCGCCCGTTCGCCAACGCCGCCGCCATGGACGAAGCCCTAATCACCATGTGGAACGCCACCGTGGGGGCTGACGACCACATCTGGCACCTGGGCGACTTCGCCCGAGGCAATGCGGGCGCCGCCATCCTGCCCCGCTTAAACGGCATCAAACATCTGATACGCGGCAACAACGACCCGGCGGAAACCCTGGCCCTGCCCGGCTGGGCCAGCGTCGTCGCCTATGATGAGATCATCGTGGACGGCACCAATCTGGTGATATGCCACTATCCATTCCGCACTTGGAACGGCATCGGCAGGGGCGCCTGGAACCTGCACGGCCACAGCCATGGCCGCCTGAAACCCCTGCCCCGTCAGGCGGATGTGGGCGCCGATGTGTGGCAATGCCGCCCTGTCACGTTTGCTGAATTAAAAAGCCGCAAACCCAGTTGAAACCGACGAAACTTCCGACTATGGTTCGCCCCGCTGTTGGGGCGTAGCCAAGCGGTAAGGCAGCGGTTTTTGGTACCGCCATTCCCAGGTTCGATCCCTGGCGCCCCAGCCATCTTCCAACAGGCCAACCTGTTGACAACACACAAAATTTAGCGACAAACGCCCGCCCTGTCCAGGGTGAACGGGGCGCGAACGCATGCCAACTATGGTGCAACAACCTCGCAACGCTGTTGGCTTGTTGCACTGTTGGCTCTCCCTCAGTTGTGATGGCGTCGTCCTGACGCAAGCCCCCGCTTGCGTCGATGGATGCCCACCGCCATGGCGCTGAAGTGCCGGTCAAGGCCGCGCAAGCGCCCGAAGGGCTTGGCCTTGACGGGCGCGGGCGCCGTGGCCCCTGTGCCTTGCATGGCGCCGCCCTACCATCCTCGGAGGAACACCGACGAGGGAGAGCAAGATGCTCGGCGAAATGTGGAAGAAGATGATGGACTGGTTGGCAATGGTCGCCAGCCTGTTCCAGGCGCTAATCCTGGGGCTGTTCGGCGGCGTTCCCGCCAAGCCAACACGAGCTAGGCCTGCGCCGGTCGTCGAGGCCGCGCCCCCTTCCGATGGCCTGGAGGAGTGGCAGCGCGTCGAAAGGGCGCCACCTTCACACCGCTGGCGTCCAAGCACCGTGCGGGCGTGCCTGGGCCGGATCAGCGACGGCAAGGCATTGCGTCCCCGCGACATTGCAGGGCTGCCGCAAGAGGTTATCGGCTGGCTTTCGAGCATGACCGCCGAGGATGCCGCCGAACTCCGCCACCTGCCCGCCGACGCCTTGCGCGCCGACGCCGAGATGTGGGTGATCGGCGGGGAAGTGATCGGCGGCCTGGAGAAGCCCAGCGACCGACCAGATGATCCAGACGCCGATCCCGGCGCGGCCCCGGTCGGACAGCAGCCATGAGACCGCTCTCGGCTCGCCTGCAGCACCGCCACCACGACGGCTGGAAAGCCTATGGTCGCTACCTGACTGCCATCAAGAGGCTATGGGCGGAAGCTGCGTCCACGGGTATGACCTTGGAGGCATTCCGGGCGGCCGGTGGTAGTCCGGTCGCCGACCCTGCTGCGTTTGCCCCCAACGATCTCGATGATGACGCCCGACTGCACTGGTGTCTTGGCTGGAGCCAGCATCAAGCGGACGTCGCGGTTCGTCACTGTCCCGCGCACAGAGGCGCCACGAACAGATCGAAATCGACGGAATAGGCGAGATAACACCGATCCGGGGAGACGGCGGGAGGCCCCACGCGTCCGGCCGCTACGACCACCTCCTGGCCACCGCGCCGGACAACGAGGCGATCCGGGTCCGGGCTGAGCGAAGGCCCCTTTCCGGCAACGCGAGAAGCCTGTCCATCGACGATCTCGACCTGCTGAGGCGATCTTAGGAAGGCGTCGACTGTTGGGAGAGCCTTACCGTCAGCGCTCTCGACCCATCGATCAGGGGGCTGCCAACCCCGGACCTGTCGAGTGCGCGGCTTTATGAAAAGCTGGATGTCTCGGTAGCGGTCGGCGAACGAGGGGAGATCGATTTCGCCAATCATCAACCACCCATCGCTCGTCCAGCCATAGATCCCCACCTGACCCGACACTTTCACCGCAGCGAGCGGCTTGAATGGCTGGAGACTGGCCTCGACGTCATCGATCCACTTGCCATAGGCAGTCCTGACCTCGGCTCGGATTTTTGGCCAGTCGTCCTTTGCTATTTCCTTGGGGGCACCCTGCTCGGTGAAAATCCTTGCGCAAGTCCATGCAGGATCCAGGTCCGGCCACTTGCGCTCGTTCTCCAGGACTTTCTTTCGGGCGGCCAGGATGATTGCTGGGTCGCTGTAGATCCGGCTGTATGGCATCAGATAGGGCAAATAGGAAATTTCAGGCGAGAGCACCGTTCCAGTGCAACGGGCGCGGTCGTAGAGCAAACGAGCCTGCGCCACCTCAAGCCAGTAGGCGGCCTCCGCGCGATCGGCGCGGAAGGTACGGTAAGCTAATTCGAGAAGGAGGGGAGGCGGTAGCCTATGTGCGTTGGCTTTCAGCGTGGGAAGGGCAGGTGCCAGAACGTCGTCGGCCAATTCGTGAATCGCCTTGGTGTCTCCGTTCGGGTCGATCTCCAGCGGTCCGCTTGCCAATGGAAGAGAGATCTTGGCTGGCGAGTTTTCCTCACTCGCCAATCCAATATAGGGCAGGGACACGAGAGCGCAGGCCGCGATCACCGCAAAGAACAGCCTTCGCATTAGAACACCCCATCTCACAATCTTCAGGCGCATTGTGCCAGCTTTCCTCTCGCGCTCCAAGCGGGCGTCCGCCAGTGGTTCCGATGCCTTAGAAGCCGTAGGCGGATAAGGCGTAGTCGGTCACTACGTCTTTCTTGCGTCGGTTCCCCCTATCGTCGGGGAATGGGCTACCAGTTCATCCACATCGAAACCTATGGACGGCGCGCGAAGGACAGCCGCGACACCGCATTCGTCTTCGCCGAACTGCGACGCGATCCCGCTGCCTGCACTCATGTTACAGTTCCCCGGCCGCCAGTCGTCATCTTCGGGCGCCCCGTCGACGACATCGAGCACGAGCACGACACCAGGGCGGCGGGTGCCAGGACGAGGACAGCCTCGGCAAAGGAAAGGGCCATCCGGCAAGACCAACACACGGCTGCCGTGGTCGTCCTCTCGCACCCCGTCACTATAGAGTCGATGGAGGCCGATCTGGCCGTCGCAGCCGACGTCGCAGCCTGGGAAAAACGGTCCATCGCGTGGCTGCGGCGCCAGTTCGGCGATCGGCTGGCGTCGGTAGTCCGGCACGAAGATGAACCGCATCCTCACCTTCATGCGGTGCTCCTGCCCGATGATAGCGAAATGCGCGCGAAGCTGTTGCACCCAGGGCATGCCGCCAAGATGACGGCCGCCGAGGCGGCGCGGGCCGCCGGACGTTCAGCCCGCGACGCCAACCGGTTCGGGGACAAGGCCTATATCGACGCTTTGCGGCGTTGGCAGGATGATTATTGGGAGGCTGTCGGGTTGCCATGTGGTCTGGCACGCATCGGCCCCGGCCGGCGCCGTCTCAGTCGAGGGGAATGGCGGCGCGAACAGGCCGCCATGCGCGCGGTCAAACAGGCCGAGCATGCCGCCGACGCTATCCGTCAGCGGCTCGCTGATGATCTGGCCGTGCTGCAAGCCAGTGCCGCGAAGGTGAGAGCGGAGGCCAGGGATATGATGATGGGCACCAACGCGAAAGCGGCGGCGGCTCAAAAAAGTGCGAAGCGCGCGGCCGCGATGGCCGATCAGGCGAAGCGCCTTCAAAACCAGGTCGCCGAAAGGGCGCGCGAAATCGACGCCGCCGCACGCCACCAACGAACAGTCGGCGCTCGGATTGGCCTCTTCCTCGCCGGACTTGTCGGCTTCCGCCATATCCTGGAGAGCCGTCATAGGCGAGAGATTGCAGCGCTGGAGGCAAAGGCGGCTACTGCTCATCACACCCTTGAGCAGTCGACCAAGAAGACGGTTGATCGCATCGTTCACGCTGCCGAACAGGCCAAGGATGATGCCGCTCGCCAAAAGATGGAGGCAGAGAAGGCGCAGGCCGAGGTCCGACGCCTTCGGGCGGAACTAAGGAAGGCCGGGGCTGACCGCGATCTTGCGCGCGTGCGCCTTGCGAAGGCGCTGCCGTCCGACAGTTGCCCGGAGAAGAAACTGGGGTGATTACCGTGTTACAAGAGTTTCCAAAAAAATAAAAATGACCGCACCGCCCACAAATAAGTTGACAGCCACAGGACCGCGTGGCAGCCTCCCAGTACGTCTGAAGGCGCACCTTTGTACACTAGCATTCCCCCGGGTAGGCGCCGGGATAAAGTGAAATGCTGGTAGGTACGGGGTCCGATGGCTCTACAGCCACCGTCAGACCTTATTGGCCTCGACCTACTCCAAACATCCACAACCACTTCGCCCCGCTGACGCGGGGAAACGAACACTTGTGCGCCTTGGAGAAAGCCAATGAATTTCCATGAAAATGACAAGCGTGTGTTCGCCCTGGTGGGTCAGATTGCCGCCGAACGCAGCTTTTCGGATGACCAGATTATGCAGTGCCTGGGCGCTTGCCTGAAGTTGCTGGATCTCGACTCCGAAACGGCCATCGCCACCGAACGCTGCCAGGATCTTATCGCCGCCTATTGGACCGGCGCCATGTTGGTGCCGTGGTGGTTGGCGGGAGACGATCCTGGCAGCCACCACGGCACCGCCTAGCATCTTACACCCTTCCGAGAACTCTTGGTTTTTGGCCCGTCGCGTCAGGTGACGGCCTGAAGCCCAGTCATGCCCGAACGGGGCAAGCGGCCTGATGGAACTGACCGCCCACCCCCTTCAACGGTTGTCACCGCCGCACGCGACCGACCTCAGGAGATCACACCATGTACATTTTCGACAAAGCGACTGTCACGAAGCTCGACATCAAAATCCGTCAGCTGACGGTAATCTGCACTACGCTGCGCCGGATGGGCATTTCCGATAAGGAAATCGATGAGGCGCTCCGCACCCTCGCCAAAACCTTCCTTCAGTTCCTTGAAGGCAAGAACCCCGATCAGCTTCCTACTGAAACGGCGCAGGCTATCTGCCGGACGGGCTTTGAGCTTGGTATCTGGACCACCGGCGACGGCGTTCAGTTCTGGATCATCAGCGTCGTCGGCGTCCTCCTGACCCGTGGCGCGGATATGGACGGCCTGAACGACTAAGACGGCTGTCCTAGTCATAAGAAGTTGGGGCTATCCCACCAAATGGCCCCAACTTCCCGGGTGCTCATTATACAAAAATACTCTCAAGAAGATGCCGTGCAGGGGTGTGTTCGAGTGCCCCATCTTGGCGCGTTTACAATTTCTTTGGGAGTTAGCCGTGTTCTACTACCCTGACTGCTTTGCCAATAGCGTTCAGCCCACGCTTCCACCTCGGTGAGGTCGTAGGCTTGCGCGAGGGCTGTATAATTTCCCCGAAAATTCCTGACCAGTAGAACGACCTGCTGTTCCCCACCCACAATGTCGACGACCGGCTTGATGATGGTTTCGCCGGCGCGTACCGCGCCGGCTGTCCGCTTCGGTCGGGGCGAGCGCGGGCGCCACATCCATCTGTCGTCTTCGGCCCTCTCCGGACGCTCGTGGCGATGAGTACGCCGGTATTCCCGTAACCGACCGAAGTGGGTGACGCGGTTGAGGCCATGCGTCTGTTTGCAGAACTCCAGCGCATGCTCGGGGTCCCACCGGTCGAATTCTTCCTTGTCGATGTCGGCACCATCCTCGGCGCGCCAGTCTGATAGAGCGGCCCGGCGCTTGCTCAGGTAGATGTTCAAGGCTTTGGGGGCACGCGGGCGCTTGCCGACCCAGGCACCCTCAAATTTCCGACCCAGGTATTTCTCGAAGTCAACCCGTATGGTGGGCGGGCCGCTGTAGATCAGATGGGCGTGCGGGCCGATGCGGCGCCCTCCCTCATGCGGGGCCGCTTCGATGACGCGAAGATGAGCTTCGGCCCCATGGGCGCGGAGGTATTCGGCGGCATCTGCCACCGCTGCCGACAGCCGCAGATGGGCCTTGCGGGCCTGCTCGACGGGCACGGGGCCGCCCGGCAGGTGAAATCCGGCATGGTAAACACCGCTGATGCCGAACTCCTGGCAGAAGGCCTGGAAGGCATCGATCGCGCTTCGCCGGTCTGCGGCACCGGGCGTCTTCAACAGCGCAAGGTCTTTCAGGCTGGGGCCTCGCATCTCCCACTCACCACCACGCGACTTGACTGCCACGGCCCAGACGTCGCCCTCTGCTCGGTAAGGCGTCCAACTGTCATCACCATTGTGACGGGCGACGGCCAACATCGCCTCGGCCATTGCGTAGTCGCGGGCACGCTCGGCAGCGCGGCGTCCGGCGGCGACAGCGCAGCCTCTCTGATGAATTGTCATCTAGTCCACCTGCATAAAATTGATCGATACGATCAATTTCCATGTGGGTAACGCTTGCATCAACCCTCAACATAGAAATGAAGGCGCAATCATCGCTGCGCCTTCATTTTTCTTTTACCGTCAACATGTTTGCTATTTTACAGAGCGGTAGCGGCGATCTCAGCGAGACGCTCGTGAATGCTCTTTGTTTTGTACAAGTTTGTGTACCGGCTCAGCATCGCCAAAGTCTTGTGGCCGCTGAAGAACGTCATCACATCGACGCTGGGGAAGCCACGCTCGTGAAGGCGCGAGCACGCCTCATGCCGGAGATCATGAAAGCGGAAATCCGACATTTCCGCCCGCGCCGCCGTCTTGCGGAAGCGGTTGACGATCTCGGCCATCGACGGCTCCCTCGGCCCCCAGATCGAAGCATTCCCGATGCCCGGCGGAAGGCTCTTAATGGCCGCGAGAGCGCGCGGAGAGAGCGGAGTGTACCGCGCCTTCCCGGTCTTCGACTTCTCCTTCGGCAGATACAGCTCGTTCTTCTTCAGATCCACTTCCTTCCAGCGGATCTGGCGAAGTTCACCCTGGCGCCAGCTGGTTTCTATGGCGAGTACGATCATGGTGCCAAGGTGCTTCCAGTGGCATTTCTGCACCGCCTTCAACAACTTCTCTTCCTCGCCATCCATGAGGCGGCGATCGCGCGCTTCGTCGGCCTTGGGGCGCGTGACCCGTTCGAAGGGATTCTTGAGATCCTCATTGAGCGGCATGAAGTGTCGGAAGACCCCCTGGACCACCCGGCACCGATTGCGGACCGTACTGCTTTTCAAGCCCTCTTTCTGCCACGCCCGCATCGCCAACGTAATGTGGCGGGACTTAATTTCACTGAGGCGCCTGTCTTTGAGGTTCTTGTCCTCCTTGACGAGGCGGATGCGTCCCTTGTCGGGTCCATAGCTCTTCAGCTTGCTGGCGTGCTCTGCCACCCAGACGTCGACGGCATCCCTGAAGGTCGGGTCGAACTGGTCGCGCTCGGCCGAATCCAGCTTTCGCTGGGCCTCCTCCTGCCGCTTGGTCGCCTTGGTGACGAAGATGCCGAGTTTCATCTGCGCATGGGTTCGGGAAGCCCATTCCTTCGCCGCCGTCCTGCCCGCCTTGTCGTCGATAAAAGTTTCAGAGGCCGAAGGCTGCCCCTTCACACGAACAGTGACCGTGAGCATGCCGCTTCTAAGTTGACACGTTGCCATGATGTAAAGCTCCTGTTGTTGTCAAATGCACGTGCCGTGCAACTATGCTGCAACAGGTTCTTTATACATCAGGAAGATTGCGCCTGAGTTTAAGGCGCGCTGCGACTTCTGCGGTGTTCGGCACAAAGTCTTTTGGTACCGCCATTCGGAGGTTCGATCCCTCCCGCCCCAGCCATTTTTTCCAAAGGGTTAGTGCGTCTTGAAGGCGCAGCGAGAACCCTGAAAAGCAATTCACGAAAACTCCGAGAGCGATCGCGTTACTGCGGGTAACTCGGGAAACCGCGCTTGCCCACGATCAATCCCTGGATGAAGCCCGACCTTTGGGAGAGCGACCGCGACGGCGCGCGGGCGCTGGCCCCGCGGCTCGGCGAGGCGGGTTTTGCGGTGGAGGTCGTCCCGCTACCGCCCGCATGTACCAGGAGGCGCCGGCGACTGCATCTGGGACGCCAGCTGACAGGTGTTTTGGGCGGCCCACGGCCCCCGCTCCGATTTCTCCTCGCTCATATCAACGGCAAGCAGCCCCTCAGCAAGCAAAGGGGCTGCTCAAAATTAGGCTAAGCTGCCGTCGCGCGCTTATTAGCCCGGCGACGCGCCATGGCAAACACCCCCACCAACCCCGTAGCAAAAAGGGGCAAGGTGGCCGGCGCCGGTACCGGTGTCGCAACAGGAGGCGGTGTCACATAAGTGGAAAACTTAAGCTGCTGATTATATGGCGCCGGATTAGCCGAGGACGCTCCGGTTGCGTAGGTAAACATATCACCATCAAGATAAGATGGGGAGCCATAGGCATTGTAATATCCTGAGAAGAGCAATGATCCCGTCACCACTTGTCGCCCGTTGACAATTTTTGTATTCCGCATTGCACCAACATCAATTACAAACATATCATTTTCTGCGACATTGATATTGGCTGCAGAAATGTCAATATGATTGAGGCCGGTGATAAAGCTAATTTCTGAGTTAAAAAGCCACGCCCCATTAAAAAAATTATTGTTTGATAACTTGGCAATGCGAAGGAAAGACTTGTCAGCACCGACCCCACCGACACCCGCGTAGAGATCAATATATGACAGCAACCCTGCCATCCCAGCAGTCACTTGCTGCTGATATCGGCTATTGCCGTTATACCCCACACTCTGCAGAGAGCCACCGCTTGCGGTAGCATTACTTTGGTCAATAATTGGCGACGCCTCTGCCGTTACGGCAGAAAATATCAGCATTGCCGAAATGAGTGGTAGGCCGAACGTGCGCATAATTCTCTCCGCCAACTGAGGAATTCACGCATTAAAATATCAAATTTAAATAATATTTGAATATTGCTAATGCGGCATAAACATAAATGCGCCCCAGAAGTGACCATGGTAATATTTAGCGACACGAACTAAATCCGCCATTTGCCAGTCAGGTGGACATAATAGCCAAGCATAAGAGCGAGGAGCTGATCGGCAACCTACGATTGTGCAACGCGGGGCATTGGCCAGTGTACAAATGCCACTGTGAAACTCGGAGGATCAATGGTTCCCTGTCATTGTGACACCGTAACGGATCTGCAGCTTGCTGAGTTTTACGCGCATGGCGCGCTGTGCAGGTTTTGCACTTGTCGCAGTTTCTGTCGCACTGTCATCTGCGTTAAAGATAACTATCTAACTTCAGTTAGTTAGTCGCAGCCTTGCGTTTTTTGGTACCGTCATTCGGAGGTTCGATCCCTCCCGCCCCAGCCATCTTTTCCAAAGGGTCGCAGTCCCAAGGGATGCCCCGGAAAGCACTCCACCGATAATCCGCAGTTTGACCTGTCACCCGCCTGCGCTATGGCCCTTCGGCCAGGTAGGAACGCACCAGTTCCACGTATTGCGGGGTCGCCCGAATGTCGCGGATCATGGTCCAGAAGCATTCGGCCACGCCTTTGTGGCGGGCGTAGAATGGCTTGGAAAGCATGACATAGCCAAACTTCGACTCGATCGGCGGTTCGCGTTTGACAACTGTCGCCGCTAAATCCGGGGCCTCGGCAAGGATGGCGTCGGCAAACGAGGTGATGATGGCGGCGGCGCCCACGCGTTTGCCGGCAACCATGCGCAGCATGGTCGCATTATCGGCATTTTCCACGGGCGACAGGTCAAGTTCGGTGATTCGGGGAATGGCGGACGAGCCGCGTTCGACCGC
The DNA here is from genome assembly GCA_014379805.1 of Rhodospirillales bacterium. Classification (GTDB taxonomy): domain Bacteria; phylum Pseudomonadota; class Alphaproteobacteria; order Rhodospirillales; family Magnetospirillaceae; genus Magnetospirillum. The sequence goes on from JACMLB010000045.1 coordinate 10,480, forward strand.
CACTGTCCGGTTGGCGGCGGTGATGACGTTGCCATCCCAGGTCGGGCCGCCGTCGCGATGGACATACAGGCTGTAGCTATAGCCCTTGAGGGCGCGGGTGAAATCGGGCTTGCCGTCGGCCATGGGATAGACCGCATAAGCCGCCCGCTCCTCATCGTAGCTGGACGAGAAGGCGCCGTCGGCATCGCCATTTTTGACCAACAGCAATGCCCGCTGCCAGGGAGCGATCTGATACTCCACCTCCGCGCCGCATCGCTTCGCCGCGTCTGAAACAAGTTCGGCTTGATAACCGGGCCGGTTCGCCACGACACTGCGGTCCACGACTCGCAGTTCAGGCGTATGTTTGGCCGTGGTCATCAGGACCATCCGCACCGGAGCGGTCTCTGCCTGCGCTAAACCGGCCAGGAAAATCAAAGCGCCCGCGAACCACCACCGCTGCCCCAAAACCCCCATATGGTCACCCCTGGAATGCTGATTTCCCTGTGCATACCACGCGCGCCGGACGTGTTCCAGAGATTGACGCCCAGCCGCTCACCCCGCCGCGCCCCTGCGCCACTTCCTCGCGATCGTCACCAACGTCCCAAGCTCATACGGCTTTTGCAGCACCGGTCTGCCGCGATCGCAGTCGCGCAGGCCGGCGACGCCGTAGCCGGTGGCGAAGACGAAGGGGATGTTGCGGGCGGCTAGAATGTCGGCGACGGGGAAGACCTGCTCGCCCGACAGATTGACGTCCAGAATGGCGCCGTCGATGGTTGCTTCGCGGGCCAAGGGGGCTGCGTCGGTCAGGTTGGAGGCGAGGCCCACCACCTCGCAGCCCAAATCGGACAGGGTCATCTCAAGGGCCATGGCCAGCATGGCGTCGTCCTCGACCACAAGGACACGAAGCCCGGCCAGCATGCCGTTATCCTTCATTCCGCTTGCGCTTCCAGCCGATTCAGCGGCAGGTCCATGACGCAGCGCATGCCGTCCGTGGGGAAGTAAAGCTGCACCTTGCCGCCCAGTTGATGGGCAAGGCCGCGTTCCAGCAGGGACACGCCGAATCCTTTGCGGCTGGGGGCCTGAATTGGCGGCCCGCCGCGTTCCTGCCATTCCAGCTGGAAGCGCCCGCCGACCATGGACCAACTGACGCTGACCCAGCCCGAAGCTTGCGAGAACGCCCCGTACTTCGCCGCATTGGTGGCCAATTCGTGAAATGCCATGCTGAGCGTCACCGCCGAGTTGGGGGTGACGCGGATATCGTCTCCCATCATGGTGAAGCGGTTGGGCTCCGTGGCGGCATAGGGGGCCAGTTCCTGCCCCAACACATCACGCAACGGGGCACCGCTCCAGGCGCTATGGTTCAGCAGATTATGGGTCTGCGACAGGGTCAGCAGTCGCCCCTCGAAGTCCCGGCAGAATGCCTGGGGCGTCTCGGCGCTGCGCAGGGTCTGGCTGGCGATGGCCTGGGCGACGGCCAAGGTGTTTTTCACCCGGTGGTTCAGTTCATCCACCAACAGCTTCTGGCGTTCTTCCGCCTGCATGCGCTCGGTGATGTCTTCGTTGATGCCGACGAAATGGGTAACGGCACCGGTCTCATCCCGCATGGGCGTGATGGACAGCCTTATCCAATAGTTTTCCCCGCTCTTGCGGCGGTTCAACAGCTCGCCGCGCCAAGGCTGTCCGGCATTCAGCATGGCCCAAATTTCGCGGTAGATTTCGGGCGGAGTCATGCCCGAGCGGTACAGGCGGGGTCTTTCGCCCACCAGTTCTTCGGCGGTGTAGCCGGTCATGGCGCACATGGCGGGATTGACGAACTCGATGGTTCCGTCGTGGTTGCAGATGACCATGCCCACCGTGGTCTGTTCGATGGCCAGCATCAGCTTCTGCAAATCGGCCATGTTGCGGCGCAGGGCCGGATAGTAGTTCTTGTGAACCGAGCGTTCGCCCAGACCGATGATGCGGTCGCGGGAACGGTCCCAGTCCTGCTGGTCCTCAGAGGGCTTCACTGTAAATGGCCTCGACATCAGCGACGGTGGCGCGGCGCGGATTGGTGTAGATACAGGCGTCATGGATGGCGTGCTTGGCCAATTCCTTCAGCGAACCGGTGATGTTTCCGCGCGTCCCCAACCCATCGCGAATGCCGGCGGCCAGCCGCAGGGACCGGATGTCCTCCATGATCAGGCGCTTGGTTTCGGCTTGGTTGCGGCCGCGCAAATCCAGCCCCAGGGCGGCGCCGATGGACTGATAACGCTCCACCGTGGTGGGGAAGTTGAAATCGATGACGAATTCCAGCAGCAGGGCATTGCTCTCGCCATGGGGCAAATCCAAATAGCCGCCCACGCTGTGGGCCATGGCATGGACCGCGCCCAAACTGGCGTTGGAGAAAGCCAGCCCCGCTTGCAGGCTTGCCAGCATCATCTGCTCGCGGGCGCGAAGGTCGGTAGGGTCGGTAATGGCATCCAGCAGATGGGTGCGCACGCCCCCGATAGCGGCCAAGGCGTGCACGTCCACCACGGGGGAACTGGCGGTGGAGACATAGGCCTCGATGGCATGGGTCAGTGCGTCGATGCCGGTGCAGGCGGTCAAATACGGGTCCATGGTCAGGGTGGTTTCAGGGTCCACCAAGGCCACGTCGGGCACCACCGTCTTGCTGATAATGGCCATCTTGCTGCGCTCGGCCGTGTTGATGATGATGGCGAATTGGGAAATGTCCGCCGAGGTGCCTGCGGTGGTGGGAATACAGATTAGCGGCGGGCCGGGGGCGGGAATCTGGTCCACCCCTTCGAAATTCAGGATGCTGCCGCCATTGGCGGCGATGATGCCGATCCCCTTGGCGCAGTCGATGACACTGCCGCCGCCCACCGCCACGATCACATCGCAGGCGGCCTGGCGATACGCCTCGGCTCCGGCCATAACCTCATGGTCTTTGGGGTTGGACGTCAGGCCGCTGAACACCGTGGTGTGGATGCCCTCACGCGCCAGATTCTCCAAGGCTTCAGCCAGCCAACCGGCATCGGCCACACCCTGGTCCGAGACCACCATCACCCGCTTGGCATTCAGATTACGCGCGTAAAACCCCACCCTGTGGCGCGCCCCCACACCAAAGATGAATTCCGGCGCGACGAATTTCCGCAACTCGAAAAGCGCGATGACACCCTCCCGCATGAAATGGCTGGTGGAGCCTCATACTAATCCCATGGGACGCATGGATAGCCCCCCAATCCGGGGATTAACCCGTGATCGTGCAAAGGCGCTTCGGATGTGCGCTAGAACTGCTTCAGCAGCCGGTGCAGGTAGTCGCGTTCCGGTTCGGGGCGCTGGAATTCGCCGGCGCGGCGCCGGATTTCGTCGAGCAAGTCGCGGGAGCGTTGGACCTCGGACCGGTCGGGCACGCGGGTGGTGCCGTCATCGCCCAAACCAGTGCCACGGGCGGGGCGCCCCAAGGGGTCACGGGGGATCAGGCCACCGCTGCCTTGGCCGGAATTGCCCATCTGCTCCATGGCTTCGCGCGCCGCCTGATTGAGCAATTGCAGCGCCTGGGATTGGGCCTCGGCGGCGTCACCCCACTGGTTGCGCCCCAATTCTCCCGCCGATTGGGCCATGGCCTCACCGGCTTCGGACAAAGCCTGCGGAGCCTCGCCCAAACCCTCACCCAACTTGCGGGCCACCTCGCCCAAGGCGCGGCGCAGGGCTTCTTGCGCCTGAGCGGCTTGCTGCCCGCCGCTTTGCGGCCCCTCTTGCTGGGCACGCCGATGGGTCTGGTCCAGCATTCCCTGCTGACGCTTGGCAAGCTCGCGCAGGGCCTGCATGCCTTGCGACGCCGGGCCGTTGGCGTCGCTTTGCTGGCGCTGGCCGGCCTGCAAGCCCTCCAGTATTTGCGACAAATCCTGGAGCATCTGGCGCAGGGCGTCGCGCGACCCGGTCTCGGCCATATCACGCATGCCGTCGACCATCTGCTGCAATTCCTCGTCGCTGACGGTGCGTCCGTCATTGCCGGACTGAGGCTGATTGTTGGCGCCCATGCGCTCGGCCAACGCCTCCACATAGCGTTGCATGGCTTGCTGGAACTGGTCGAGCCGGCGCTGAAGCTCCGCCGCCGGAGCGTTGGCATCCATGGCCTGTTCCAGGGCGCGGCGCGCCTCCTCCAACGCTTTTTCCGCACTGGCGAGGTCGCCTTCCTCGATGCGCAGGGCGCCGTTCCACAGCAAATCCTGCACATCAGCTAGGTCGAAGGCTTGGTCATCCATAGCGTGCCGGGCCGCCCGCAGGATCAGGAAGGTCTTCAAATCGTCGTTGAACAAAGCGGGTTCCGACGCCACCCGGTCAAGCAAACCCACGGTGCCGGGGGCGGCGCGGCGGTCTTCGGTCAAGGCGCGGCGCTGGTCCACCAAAGCCGCCGCCACCGGGTTGTTAAAGTTGCGTTCCGGCAGGGTAATGGAATGAATTTCGCCGCTGCCGCGCTGACCGATGGCGTCCTCGGCCACCGGCTGCAGGGTGATCGGCAGACCGGCCCAAGGATGCGCGGTAAGATCCACCCAGGCGGCGATGTCGGTCACGCGGGGCCGCCCGTTGGACAAGGGCAGGTCCACCACCACGGGCTCGTCATCGGGCGCACCCAGGCGGCGCATCTCCACCCATGTCTTGGCCAGCCCGTAATCGTCCGACGCCGTAGCGGACAGGCGCAGCCGGCCCCGCTCGCCGGGTTCGGGCGGCATGGTGAAATCCATGGACGGCACGGCATCGGCCACCACCGTGACCGGCCAGCTGGCGACGGCCAAACCGGCTTGGCGCACGGTCAATTGGGTGCTGGCCTGGATCGGGCTTTCCAGGCGCTGGCTACCGTCGGATTGCCGTTCGAACGGCGTCGCATTACCACCCACCACCAGGGACGCGGTGCCCCAGCCGCCCGACAGCACCGCCAACACCGCACTGCCGGCGGGCACGGCGACAGAGGTTTGCTCAGGCTTCAGCAGCAAGGGCGCCACCCCGGTATAGGCCGGCGGCGTGATCCACACCTCTACCCCGTCCGGCCCCAATCCGGGAGCCGTGATGGCGGGGTCCAGGGCACGCGCCAACCGGCGAGGCGAGTCCGGCCCGCCCACCGTGCCGGCGATGACCAGCAACAGCAGCACGGCGGCGCGCCAACCCCAGGGATCACGGGCGGCCATGTTGGGGTGGGGAAGGGCGACGCGCAGCCGGCGCACCATGGCGGCCATGCGGCTGCGATGGATTTGCCACAGCGCATCGGCCACCGGATCATCGGCGGCAACGGGGCGGTCGGCCAAGGCGGCCAAGGGGCGATGGTCCAGGCCGGAATCCCGTTCCAGCCGACGCGCCCCTTGGTCATGAGTGGGGATTTGCAGCCGCAGCACCGCTCGCGTGGTCAGGAAGGCGACCCCACCGGCCAAGCCCGCCAGCAGCAGCGCGTGCAGCCAGCCGGGCAGCAGCGGCAGTACGTCGAACAGGGCCAGGGCGACGAACAGCCCTATCAGGCACAGCGGCGGCAGCACCAGCGGCCACAACCGCTCCCATAGCACTGCCGCCCTAGCCAGCCGCAGCCACCGGGCCAAACGAGCCTCGAGCCCAGCATCGGCAAGCACGGCATCGGGATCGGGGGGCGGTGGCAACGGGCGCATGGATACTCCGTCAGCGGGCCGTGTTTTTCGTCATCGCCGGGCTTGACCCACTGCTGTCCGATTTAAGTCAGTTGTCATCCCGAACGAAGGTGAGGGATCTCCGCTTGGCACATGGAGTCAGAACCGGCACCCGCCCTACCAGGATGAGATCCCTCACATGCGTTCGGGATGACAATCAAGTTTTACAGGCTCACCCCAGCCAGTCCGGCAGGCTTTCCAAAGCCAGCATCTCCTCGTATGTGGGGCGGGCACGGACCACGGCAAACTTATTGCCGTTGACCAGGACTTCCGGCACCAGCGGACGGCTGTTGTAGGTGGACGACATGGCGGCGCCATAAGCCCCGGCAGTGCCGAAGGCCACCAGATCGCCGGCCTTTACGGGGGGCAGCGGGCGCTGCTTGGCGAAGGTGTCGCCGGTCTCGCACACCGGGCCGACCACATCCACCGCAATGGTGGGGGCGCCGGGCGCGGGCTGGGCCACCGGCTGGATGGAGTGATGGGCCTCATAAAGCGCCGGGCGCATGAGGTCGTTCATGGCGGCATCGACGATAACGAAGGTGCGGGTCGAACCCTCTTTCACATAGGTGACGCGGCTGACCAGCATGCCCGCATTGGCCACCAGCAGACGGCCCGGCTCCAGCACGATGCGGCAGCCCAGATCGCCCAAGGTGGACTTGATGGCGGCGGCATAGGCATCGGGGTGCGGCGGGATTTCTTCGTCATAGGGCACGCCCAGACCGCCGCCCAAATCCAAGCGGCGGATGTCGAAACCATCGGCGCGCAGGATGGCGACCAGATCGCGCACCCGCAGGAAGGCCTCGCGGAAGGGCTCCACCTCGGTCAGCTGCGAGCCGATATGGCAGGCAATGGCGACCACTTCGACGCCCGGCAAATCGCGCGCCTTGCGATAGACCTCGTGGGCGCGGGTCCACTCGATGCCGAATTTGTTCTCTTTCTTGCCGGTGGTGATCTTGGCGTGGGTGCCGGCATCCACATCGGGATTCACCCGCAGGGCGATGGGCATACGGACGCCGCGTTCCGCCGCCACCTGAGACAACAGCTCCAATTCGGGTTCGGATTCCACGTTGATCTGCATGATGCCCTTGGCGACGGCAAATTCCAGCTCGCGCTTGGTCTTGCCCACGCCGGAGAACACGATGCGGTCAGCCGGCACGCCGGCGGCCAAGGCCTGACGCAGCTCGCCCTCGCTGACCACATCGGCACCGGCGCCCAGATCGGCCAGGGTCCGCACCACGGCAATGTTGGGATTGGACTTCAGCGCGAAGCAGATGGTGGCGTCCAGACCGGCATTTTTCAGGGCGTCGGCGAACACCGTGTAATGGCGGGTCAAGGTGGCGGTGGCATAGCAATAGAACGGGGTGCCGACCTTGGCGGCGATCTCGGCCAAGCTGACGCCCTCGGCGTGCAGCTGCCCGTTCACATAATCAAAATGGTTCATCGAGTCGTGTTCTCCGATCCCTGGGACTGGCTCTCGGGGAATTGGATATTGGGATAGGTGCGTTCGATGCTGCCCTCGGGCGCAATGGGGCGGCCCTTGCGGCCACAGGCGGTCAGGCTGACCGCCACGACCGCCATCAGCACCACTGCCGCGACCCGGCGCATCATGACAGCCACCGCACGCGGGCCGCTGCCGCCGCTTCGCGCACCCGTTCGGGCGCGGTGCCGCCGAAACTGGTGCGACTGGCGACGGAACTGGCGACGCTGAGCACCGCGCGGGCGTCTTCGGTAATGCCGGGTTCCACTTGGCGCATCTCCTCCAGGCTGAGATCGGGCAGGTCGCAGCCTTTGTCCTCGGCCATTTTCACCAGCGAGCCGGCCACGTGATGGGCCTTGCGGAACGGCATCTTCAAAGCGCGCACGCACCAATCGGCGATGTCGGTGGCGGTGGTGAAACCGGCCCCAGCGGCTTTTTCCAGCACCGCTTCGTTGACGGTCATGTCCCAGATCATGCCGGTCATGGCGGCGATGGCCAGTTCCATGGTGTCGGCGCACTCGAACACCGGTTCCTTGTCGTCCTGCATGTCCTTGGAATAGGCCAGCGGCAGGCCCTTCATGACGATCAGCAGGGCGTTGAGGTCGCCGATGACCCGGCCGGTCTTGGCGCGCACCAGCTCGGCTGCGTCCGGGTTGCGCTTCTGCGGCATGATGGACGAGCCGGTGGTGAAGGCGTCCGACAATTTAATGAAGCGGAACTGAGCGCTGGTCCAGATCACCAGCTCTTCCGCCAAACGCGACAGATGGATGGCGCAGATGGCCGAGGCGGCCATGAATTCCAAAGCGAAGTCACGGTCGGACACGCCGTCCAGCGAGTTTGCCATAGGGCGGTCGAAACCCAATTGGCCAGCGGTGAAATGGCGGTCGATGGGGAACGAGGTGCCGGCCAGCGCCGCCGAGCCCAACGGGCTTTCGTTGAGCCGCTTGCGCGCATCGGCCAAACGGCCACGGTCGCGCCCGATCATTTCCACATAGGCCATCAGATGATGACCCATGGTCACCGGCTGGGCCGCCTGCAGATGGGTGAAGCCCGGCATGACCGTGCCGGCATGTTCCTCGGCGCGGCTGATCAGGGCCTTGAGCAAGCCCTGCAGGGCGGCGTCCATGCCGTCCATGGCGTCGCGCACCCACAGGCGGAAATCCGTCGCCACCTGATCGTTGCGCGAGCGCGCGGTGTGCAGCCGGCCAGCGGGCTCGCCGATGATCTCGGCCAGCCGGGCCTCCACGTTCATGTGGATGTCTTCAAGCTCCACACGGAACGGGAACTGGCCGCTCTCGATCTCTTGCAGTACCTGATCCAGTCCCTGCAAAATGGCGTCGCCATCGGCGGCGGTGATGATCCCCTGCTTGACCAGCATGCGACAATGGGCCTGACTGCCACGGATGTCTTGGCCGTACAGGCGCTGGTCGAAGTCGATGGACGCGTTGATCCGCTGCATAATGGCGGCGGGCCCACCGGCGAAGCGGCCACCCCACATGGAGGACGCAGGGCCAAAGGAAGGGGCCGTCGGGGTGCCGGAGGCCGGCTTGGTGTTCTCGCTCATGGATTTCCGTGGATCAGAAGAAATGGACAAATCGAAGCAATGGATGCGTTACGCCCGGTTCGGCCTGGTTCTGGCGCTCGCCTTCGGTGGCGGCGCGACCTTGGCCTGGCTGGGTGCTAACGGGCGCCTAAGCTACACCGAACCGCGCGGCAACCCAAGCGCCACGGCCAATAACCTTATCCCCGATGTTGTTACCGTGGCAGCGGCGGCCCGCACGCCGGCACAGGATTTCGCCTTCACCGATGGCGATGGCCGCGCGCTGCGTCTTTCGGAATTCAAGGGCAAGGTGGTGCTGGTCAATCTGTGGGCCACGTGGTGCCCGCCCTGCGTCGCCGAAATGCCGGCGCTGGATGGGTTGCAAGGTGCGCTGGGCGGGCCGGGCTTCCAGGTGGTGGCCGTGTCCCTGGACCGGGGCGGCGCACCGCAAGTGAAACGCTGGTTCGAGCGCAACCACATTGGGAAGTTGGGAGTTTACACCGCCGATGCGAGCCAGTTCCCGGGGGCCCTGCTGCCCACGTCGGTCCTGCTGGACGCCCAAGGGCGGATCGCGTGGCAGGGGGCCGGGGTGCGCGCTTGGGACGGCGAACAGGCGCAGGCGGCGATCCGGGACGTGATGGGGGAGTGAAAGGCCATTGCGAAACCTCGGGAGCCGGCGAACGCCACGGTAGTTGAACACGGAGGTCACGGATGCCGCTACGCGGCCACGGAAGACACGGAAAGAAGGAAGAATAATTCCGTGCCTTCCGTGCGGCGGCGAAGCCGCCGTCCGTGTCCTCCCGGCCAAATGCTCCGGTGATCGGGCCCAGGCATGTTTTCGCAAAGCCCCAAAACAGAAAAGGGCGCCCCGAAGGACGCCCCGTTCTGGTTCGCTCTGAGGGGAGCAAATTTCAGCCGTCCACCCGGACGATGACTTCCACGCGGCTGATGTTGAAGCCTTCCGGTGCCTCGGGGATGCGGGTCAGACCCACCATTTCCGCCGGGATGTCGCTCAGCTTGCCGCTCTTCTCGAAGAAGAAGTGGTGGTGGTCGGTGGTGTTGGTATCGAAATAGGACCGTCCGGCATCAACCACGATTTCGCGCAGCAGGCCCACAACGGTGAACTGATGCAGGGTGTTGTACACGGACGCCAGCGAGACGCGGATGTTGCTGGTGAGCGCTTCCGACTGCAGCTGCTCCGCCGAGATATGACGGTCGCAGCCATCGAACAGCAGGCGGGCCAGGGCCTAGCGTTGGCGGGTGGGGCGCAAGCCGGCGCCGCGCAGGCGGTCG
>JACMLB010000001.1 GCA_014379805.1 Rhodospirillales bacterium
CGGCGGCAAGGTGCTGGGCAAGCCGGTTGAGGTTGTCGCCGGCGACCACCAGAACAAGCCCGACGTTGGTGCCGCCTTGGTCAACCGCTGGATCGATCAGGACAAGGTCGATACCATCGTCGACATCCCCACCTCGTCGGTGCTGCTGGCGGTCCAAGAAATCGGCCGTCAGAAGAACCGTCTGGTCATCGCGTCCACCGGCGGTTCGTCCGACTTCACCGGCAAGTTCTGCTCGCCCGTGGGCATCCACTGGACCTATGACACCTACGGCCTGGCCGTGGGCACCGGCCTGCCCTTGGCTGATCAGGGTCCCTGGTACTTCCTGACCGCCGATTACGCCTTTGGCCATGCCCTGGAGCGCGATACCGCCGCCGCCGTCACCAAGGCCGGTGGCAAGGTGCTGGGCAATGTCCGTCATCCCCAGGGCACCGGCGATTTCTCGTCCTTCCTGCTGCAGGCGCAAAGCTCGGGCGCCAAGATGGTCGGTCTGGCCAATGCCGGCGCCGATTCGGTCAATTCCATCAAGCAGGCCCGCGAATTCGGCTTGGCCGAATCCGGCGTCAAACTGGCTGGCCTGTACCTGCACATCACCGACATCCACGCCATCGGCCTGGAGACCGCCCAGGGCCTGATCATGACCCAGGCGTTCTACTGGGACCTGAACGACGAGACCCGCGCGTGGTCCAAGCGCTTCTTCGAACGCCACAAGGCCATGCCGACCATGGGCCAGGCTGGCACCTATTCGGCGGTGACTCACTACCTCAAGGCCATCGCCGCCGCCGGCACCGACGAAGCCCAGGCCGTGTCGAAGAAGATGAAGGACCTGCCGGTCAACGACTTCTTCGCCAAGAACGGCAAGGTGCGCGAGGACGGCCGCATGGTCCACGACCTCTATGTGCTTCAGGTCAAGAAGCCGTCCGAATCCAAGGCGCCGTGGGATTACCTCAAGCTGGTCCGCACCGTGCCCGGCGACAAGGCCTTCCGCCCGCTGGCCGAAAGTGAATGCCCCGCGGTTAAGAAGTAAGTACACCAAACCAACCCCTCGCTTCGGCGAGGGGTTTTTTCATGGGCGCGCCTGGGGTAAGGTGGCCCATCATGAGTGAAGGCCCCTTGTACACCTATCGCGAGCGCCTCAAGAGCGGTGAAATCCGCCCCGATCCCGCCCAGGAATTGGCGGTGGAGAAGTTGCAGAGCCTGACCAAGGCGGTGCGCGGCTACCGCCCTATGTTGGGCGAAAGCGGCTGGCTGGCGCGTTTCGGCATCGGCGCCAAGCCCGCGCCGGCTGGGCTGAAATGGACTCCGGGCGACGCCATCGGCGCGGTCCCCAAGCAGGGCCTATATATTTTCGGCGAGGTTGGGCGCGGCAAATCCATGCTGATGGATTTGTTTTACGAGAACACCGCCGTGGCCGGCAAACGCCGTGTTCATTTCCACGAATTCATGCGCGATATCCACGGCGCCATCCATGCGTGGCGTCAGGCGGGGGCCAAGGGCGACGACCCCATTCCCACCTTGGTGCGCGATCTGGCCGCCAATGCGTGGCTGCTGTGCCTGGACGAATTGCAGATCACAGACATCGCCGACGCCATGATCGTTGGCCGCCTGTTCCAGGGCCTGATGGATGCGGGCGTGGTGGTGGTCATCACCTCGAACCGCCCGCCCAAGGACCTGTACAAGGACGGCCTGCAGCGCGACCGCTTCCTGCCCTTCATCGGGCTGATGGAAAGCCGGTTGGATTTGCTGCAATTGGATAGCGAGCGCGACTACCGCCTGGGCCGTAAGCGCGGCCTGCAGGTCTATCACGCGCCGCTGGGGGGCGAGGCCGAAGCCCAGTTGAACGCCGCCTTCGCCCGCCTGACCGAGGGCGCGGTGCCCCGGCCCGACGTTCTGACTGTGCATGGCCGCAAGCTGACCGTGCCCGTGGCCGCCGTGGGCGTCGCCCGCTTCCAGTTCCAGGAATTGTGCGGCACCGCCCTGGGCGCCAGCGACTATATCGAGCTGGCGACCCTGTACCACACGCTGGTGCTGTCGGGCATTCCGCAGCTGTCACCGGAAAACAAGGACGAGGCCCGGCGCTTCGTCACCCTGGTGGACGCGCTGTACGAGCACAAAGTCACCCTGATCTGCTCTGCCGCCGCCCCGCCGGAAACCCTGTACCCCACCGGCATCGGCGCGTTCGAGTTCCAGCGTACGGTCTCGCGTCTGATGGAGATGCAGGCCGAAGATTACGTGACGCGGCAGCATCTGACCTGATGCCGTCTACCCGCGCGGCAGCGTGAGGGTAAAGGCCGATCCCGCGGTCGAGCTTTCCAAGGTGACGCCGCCGCCATGGGCCTCGGCGATGGCTTGGCAGGTGGCCAGCCCCAGGCCGGTTGCGCCGCTGGCGTCCTTGTGATGGCGGGCGAAGGCTTCAAACAGGCGCGGACGGATTGAATCGCTGACGCCGATGCCGTTATCGGCCACCACAATGCGCCAACACTCCGCATCAATGCTGCCGGAAATGTCGATCCGCAATGGCCGGTCCGGGTGGCGGAATGTAATGGAATTGGTGACCAACTCGCGCAGCGCGACCTCGATCATGTTGACGTCGGCGGTTATGTGGGGCAGGGCACCCACGTGAAGCTCGGCATGGGCGCCGGCAAGTTGGTCGGCAAGGCTGGCGGTCAGGTGTGCCACAAGGCCGGACAGGTCGATGTCGCGTCGTTGCGGCGTGCCGCCCAGCAATTCCGTATAGCCCTGGAAGGCGACCAGGATGGCTTTCAGTTTGAACCCGGCGGTTTCCACATAGCTTAAATGCTGGTCCACCACCGGGTTGGAGCCGGCGAGGCTGCGGCGGGCCAATTGGGTGAAGCTGACGATGGGGCGCAGCGGTTCCTGCAATTGATGGGCGGCCACTTGGGCCAGCCCGCTCAAGGTGGTGTTGATGGCGCTGATGCGTGCGGCGCGGGCCTCGGCCAATTGGGTGGCGGCGCTCAGCAGGCTGGTGCGCTCCTGGACCTTGGCCTCTAGTTCCAATTGATGGTCCAGCAATTCAGCCTCGCGGCGGTCGGTCTGCCAGCCCCATTGGAAGATCAGAATGCTCAGAACCAGCGCTGCCGCTAATTCGGTCGCCATCATGGAGCGCCACGACTTCAGCGCCTTGTTTTCCGATAGGCCTGATGTCATCACCAGCGGATAGTCGGCCAGCACCCGGTAACCGATGAATTTGCGGTTGCCGTCGGCCTTCGCCACCAATTGCGCGACCCCCACCGGTGCGTTTGTCACCCATTGCGTCAGTAACTCGCTGCCGGCGATGGAGGTGCCGAATTTTTCGGCTTGGGCGGGAGAGCGCGCCAGGAACAGTCCATCCAGCCGGATGATTGCCGAGGCGCCCTCGGCATCCAGCACGTTGCTGGACAGAATGTCGGCGTAATGGTCGGCGGACACCATGGCGACCACGGTGCCCTGGCGGCGGCCCTCGCCGTCCAGCAGCGGTCGCGACAGCGGGATGGTGCGTTCGCCGGTTTGGCGTCCGATAATGGGTAGCCCGACGCGCGCCTTGCCGCCTGGCATGGTGTCTAGGATCGTGACGTAATCGCGGTGCGTCACATCCAGACCCTCGGGCGGCAGGTCGATGGAGGGCAGGGTGTTGGCGCGCATGCGGCCATTGCCGTCCACCACCGCCACATAGAGGATTTCGGGGAATGCCCGCATGCGCGAGTGCAGCCGTTCCCGCTGTTCGGGATTGTCCCATTGCCCGCTGTGGACAAGGTCGGTCATCCCCACGAGGATCTGATCGACACCGTCCAGACTGCCGGTGATTTGCTGGGCAATGGCATGGACCATGGATTCGACCAACAGTCCAGCATGCTCAACCTCAGAGCGGTATGCCGCCCACAGCTGCAGCCATAGCGCCAGCATGAGGGATAAGATCAGTATCCCTGATATGCGACGGGCGCGGAAGCCGATGGTCATGGTGGGTATGGTGCTAAGGGTTCGTGTGAGCGAGCCGAATACTTAGCACATATTAGTACCTGGACATACTGTGTTGGGACAGCTTGATATTTAGAAAAGCTTTAGGACCGCAAACCCACTGACCAGCAAAACTACGGCCGCCGTGGTGACCAGCTTTAGGCGGGTTTCGACGAAGACACGGATGGGGGCGCCGAATTTCCACAGCAGGGCGGCGACCAGGAAGAAGCGCATGCCGCGGGCGATGACGCTGGCAAAGGTAAAGTGGGCCAGATCGAAGTGGAATGCGCCGGCGGCGATGGTGATCAGTTTGTAGGGGATGGGTGTCGCGCCTTTGACGATGATCACCCACACGCCGTACTGATCCACCAACGGCTTGAACGCGGCGAATTTGTCGGTCAGGTGGAAGGCGGTCAGGATGGCGGCGCCCACACTGTCCATGAAGAAATAGCCGATGGCATAGCCCAGGAAGCCGCCGAACACCGACGAGACGGTGCAGATCAACGCCAGCCGCCACCAGCGCGTGGGCGCCGCCAGCACCAGCGGGATCAGCATGATGTCGGGCGGGATGGGGAAGACCGAGCTTTCGATGAACGAAATGGCCGCCAGCCACCACACGGCGTGGCGATGGGCGGCCTTGTCCATCATCCAATCATAGGTCTTCTGCAACATGGAAACTCTCCCCGGCGTCGGCGTCCACAGGGTTTAGCAGGCTGCGAATCAGGGGACAACTCGCAATGGGTAGGGCTATCCCGAAGATGTTAGCCCAAACCCTTGCCTTTCGGCCAAGTGGGGGGCACTCTCGCCCTAAGTGGGTGGCAGGGGAATGGCATGCGTGCGCGATGGGGGAGGCTGATGGCAACGGCGGCCACGGGCATGGCCCTGGCGCCGGAAGCGTTCGCCCAAAATCAAAGCGTGGCGCCGATATTGCTGCCGTGGCTCGACCCGTTCTCGCTGGTCCTGGGGGCTGCGGTGGTGTTGCCGGTGGTCGTGCCGCTGGCGGCGTGGCAACACTGGCGCCTGACCAAGCTGGCCCGCCGAATCCGCACCAAGCAGACCGAGGCGGCCGCCCTGCGCGAATGCTTGGCCGCCAGCCCCGACGGCTTCTTTTGCTGGATGGCGGGTGAGGGGGATGAAACCTGCTCGCGCCGGCTGGCCGTGCTGCTGGGTTTGGCGCGCGGCATGGATGCGTCCTATGACGACGTGCTGGCGGCCTTCATGCCCGATGATGCGGTCACCCTGGACATGGCCGTACGCCATCTGCACACGGAAGGCGAGGGCTTCGAGGCCGAGCTGACCCTGGACGGCGGACGCCGGGTGCGTGCCCTGGGCGCGCGCGCCGCCACCGCCGAGGGCGAGCGGCTTGCCGATCTGCTGTGGCTGCAAGATGTCAGCGAAAGTGCCGGCGTGGTCGAGGACCTTGCCCGCTCGCTGCATGCGCTGGCCGGCGATACGGCGTATCTCAAGGCGCTGGTCGATGCCTTGCCCATGCCGGTGTGGCTGCGCGACGAGGATCTGTCGCTGCTGACCGTCAATCGCGCTTATGCCTTGGCGGTGGACGTGGCCTCGCCCGAAGCGGTGGTCGCCAATCAGGTGGAACTGGCGTCGGACAATCTGGTGCGCGAGGCCCGCGCTTTAGCCGCCCGCGCCCGCGCCGCCGGCGAACCGCGCATGGAAAGCTTCCACCTTGTCCTTAGCGGCGAGCGCCGCTTGGCCCGTCTGACCGAAGTGCCCCTGTCCGTGGGCGAGACCCTGCTGACTGCCGGTTTCGCCATGGATCAGACCCGGGTCGAGGAACTGCAATCCGACCTGGACCATCACGTCGCCGCCCATGGCGAGGTGCTGGAGCGCCTGAGCACCGCTATCGCCATCTATTCCACCGACACCCGTCTGGCCTTCTTCAACACCGCCTTCAGTAAATTGTGGCGGCTGGACCGCGACTGGCTCATGGCCCAGCCCACCTATGGCGGCGTGCTGGACGCCTTGCGTGAGCGCCGGCTGTTGCCCGAAGCCGCCGATTACCGCGCCACCAAGGAAGAAGAACTCAAGCGCTTCATCACGCTGATCGACCCGGTGGAGACACTGCTGCACCTGCCCGATGGCCGCACCCTGCGCCGGGTGGTTTCGGCCCATCCCTATGGCGGGTTGATCTACACGTATGAAGACGTCACCGACACCCTGGCCATGGAGCGGTCGTTCAACACCGCCATGGCGGTGCAGCGGGAAACCCTGGACCATCTGCACGAAGGCATTGCGGTGTTCGGCGGCGACGGGCGGCTGAAACTGGTCAACCCCGCCTTTGGCCGCATATGGAATCTGGCATCCGAGGATTTGGCCGGCGAACCCCATCTGCATGAAGTGGTCGAGCGGCTAAAGCCGTTCTTCGAGGGGCGGCCTGACCGTGCCTCAAGCTGGCCGTCGGCGCGCGAGCAGTTGATGAGCTTGGTCAACGAGCGCCGCCCCATGGAAGGCCGCTTGGAGCGTCAGGACGGCACCATTCTGGACTGCACCTCGGTGCCGCTGCCCGACGGCGCCACCTTGCTGACGTGGCTGGACGTCACCGACACGGCCCGGGTCGAGCGCGCCTTGATCGAGCGCAACGAGGCCCTGGCCGCCGCCGATTTGCTGAAAAGCGAGTTTATCGCCAATGTCTCGGCGGAAGTGTCCAAGCCGCTGACCACGGTGATCGGCTTCGCCGAAATGCTGTCGGCGGAGTATTTCGGCAAGCTGACCAAGCGCCAGCACGAATACGTCAAGGGCATCAGCGAGGCCGGTCACGCGCTGGAAAGCCTGGTATCCGACATTCTCGATCTTGCCAGCATCGAGGCCGGGCAGATGACGCTGGAACTGGATGCCTTCGACATCCATCCCATGCTGTCCTCGGTGCTGTCACTGGTGCGCGAGCGGGTGCGTGAGAAGAAGCTGCAGCTGGAATTTGCTTGCCCGTTGGACATCGGCTGGATCGTGGCCGATCAGCGCCGTCTTAAGCAGGTCATGTTCAACCTGATCGGCAATGCGGTGAAGTTCACCCCTCAAGGCGGCGCCATCACCGTAGGGGCCGAGCGCCAGGACGGCGAACTGGTGCTGACGGTGGCCGATTCAGGCCCCGGAATTTCCGCTGAAAATTTGTCGCGCGTGTTCGACAGCTTCGTCCGCACCGCTCCGCAAGCCGGTGCCGGCCTGGGCTTGGCGCTGGTGCGCCGCTTCGTGGAATTGCATGGCGGCCAAGTGGAACTGAAATCCACGCCGGGCACCGGCACAGTGGTGCGGGTCAGGCTGCCGGCGGGGGCGCGTGGGTAGCGGGGGTAGAAGGGCTTGGTGCCCCCTCATCGTCAGCCTGGACAAGCGCAGCGCCGATCCGGGGTCCATGACGACCGAGGGGCGGTTTCATCCCTGCAGTAAGCATCTAGAGCGGTTTGCTTTGCCCCACTGCTGCCCGGCTTAAATTTTTATGTCACCCGGAAAGGCAGGGGCAGCGCGCCTTTGCGGACCCACCGGCCAAATGGGACGTGAAGAATTGAACCACGGAGACACCGAGGCACGGAGACCAGATTAAGCATCTGACACTTAAGGGATTTGTCATCTCGAACGAATGTGAGAGATCTCATCCTGGCAGGGCATTAGCCGAGCCAGGATGACAACCGGTGTGCCAAGCGGAGATCCCTCGTCGCGGCGCTCCTCGGGATGACAAGCGGGGGAGTGGCTGCCGATTTGAGCTAAACCGGACAGCTGCGGGTCAAGCCCAAAGAGGGTGGATCAATGTTAGGCGCAGTAGCGCGCCACTTCGTCCAGCAGCTTGCGGATGGAGAGCGGCTTGGTGATGACCTGATCGAAGCC
This sequence comes from Rhodospirillales bacterium, assembly GCA_014379805.1. GTDB lineage: Bacteria > Pseudomonadota > Alphaproteobacteria > Rhodospirillales > Magnetospirillaceae > Magnetospirillum. The sequence continues at coordinate 7,789 of JACMLB010000001.1, forward strand.
TTCCTTGAGGAAACCCGAGACCGAATCGGGGTCGGCAAAGGCGGTCACCGCAACCACCGGCACGGCCTGGGTGCGGGAATCGGCTTTGATTTGCTTCAGCAGATCGACGCCCGATTGCTTGGGCAATTGAATGTCCATGAGGATCAGCTTGGCGCCGCTATTGGCGGTCAGCGCCACCAGATCGGTGCCATCGGACGACTTCACCGTCTCGTAGCCGGCGATGGTCAACGCCTGCTCCAGCAGTTTCATGTTCATCGCGTTGTCTTCGACGATGACGACGGTACCGCTGCTCATGTCTCCACTCCCTGCAGCTGCGCGGCCATTCGACCGGCAGCGCCCCCGTTGCGGGCGGCTGCATCATATGTTGCGGCGAAGCGTTCGAAATCGGCCACGGGTAAGGGCCGACCAATCATATAGCCCTGGATCTCGTCGCAACCGTGCTTCGCCAACAGGGCGGCTTGCACCTCGGTCTCGACGCCCTCGGCAATAGTCTTCATGGATAGCGAATGCGCCAGTGAAATTATGGCGTTGGCGATGACGCGGCCATCCTCGTCATGGTCAAGATCGCGCACGAAGGCGCGGTCGATCTTCACCGTGTTGACCGGGAAGCGCTTCAGATAGGCCAGCGACGAATAGCCGGTGCCGAAATCGTCGATGGACAGGGTCACGCCCAATTCGGCCAGGGCGCGCAGCAGTTTCAGCGTGCCCTCGCCATCGGCCATCAGCATGCTTTCGGTCAGTTCCAGATCCAGCAGGCGGGCATCGATGCCGGTCTCGGCGATGACTGTCGCCACCGTCTCGGGCAAATTGTCGTCGCGGAACTGGCGGCCGGAAATGTTGACGCCGATGCGCAACTCGCCCAAGCCCTGGTCGGTCCAGGCCCGCATCTGGCGGCACGCGGTTTCCAGTACCCAGCGGCCGATGGGCACGATCAGGCCGGTTTCCTCAGCCACCGGGATGAACTTGTCGGGCGCGATGATGCCCAGTTCCGGATGGCGCCAGCGGATCAGCGCCTCGGCACCTACCAGACGGTAATCTTTCAGGGCCACCTGGGGCTGATAGAACAGCTCGAACTGGCCCTCCTTGAGCGCGTCCTTGAGCGAACGCTCCAGGGTCAGCCGCTCGGATACGGCGAACGACATGGCCGAGTCGAAGAAGCCCAAATCCTCGTCGGGCTGCTTCTTGACCTGATGCAGCGCCATCTCGGCATTGCGCAGCAATTCCTGCGGCTCGTCGCCGTCGCGCGGGAACACCGAGACGCCGAAATCCGCAGGCAGGGTCAGTTCGTGGCCCTGGGTGTGGAACGGTGCCGCCAACCCTGCGCGCACCATCTCGACCGCGCGGCTGACCGCGTTCAGGTCCTTGAGCTGGGGCACTACCAGGGCGAATTCGTCACCGGCCAGACGGGCGGCGGTGCCGCCGCAGCCGGCCATGACCTGGGACAAACGCCGCGCGGTTTCGCGCAGCAGCAGATTGCCCACGTCGTGGCCCAGGGAATCGTTGACCATGGTGAAGCCGACCAGATCGATGGTCAGCACCGCCACATGCAAGCCGCTGCCGCGCGCCCCCGCCAAGGCCTGACCCAGCCGGTCGGTGAACAGCGAGCGGTTGGGCAGATCGGTCAGGGAATCGTGGTTGGCCAGATGGGCCACGCGTTGGGCCAGCTGCTTATTCTCGGTCAGGTCGCGGATGGTGCCGGTGAACAGGCGGCGCTTGTCCAGCCGCAGCTCGGACACGGACAAGTGCACCGGGAAGACGGTGCCGTCCTTGCGCTTGGCCATGACCTCGCGGCCCATGCCGATCAGGCCGCCGCCGTTGCCCGAGCGATGACGTTGCAGATATTGGTCATGGTGGCTGGCATCGGGCTCGGGCATCAGCATGCTGACCTGCGCGCCGATCAGTTCCGACAGCGAGAAGCCGAAGATGCGCTCCACCGACAGATTGGCCGATACGATGACGCCGTCTTCGTCGATGGTGACGATGCCGTCCAGCACGGTGTCCATGATGGCGCGGATGCGATGCTCGCGTGCCGCCACCGCGCGCATGGCCGCCGTCACCTCGGTGGTGTCGCGGCCCACCAGCAGGGTGGCGATGTGGCCGTCGCGGCGCAGGGGAACCGCGTTCAACTCCACGTCGCGGGTGCGGCCGGCGAAGGTGACCACCTTGACCGGAACCGGATGGTCTTCGCCGTACAAGGCTTCCAGGCCGGCGTCGAACAGGGCCAGATAATCGGCGTGGACGAAATTCAGGAAGTGCTTGCCCTCGCATTCCGATGCCGCCGGCGCCCGCAGCATGCCCAGACCGGCGGCGTTGATGCGCTCGATGACGCCATCCACGCAGACGCAGATCAAATCGGGCGACAGCTCCACCAGATCGCGGTAGGACGCCTGATCCCGCAGCAGCGCCGATTCCAGCATGGACACGTCGGTGATGCGGTCGATCAGCTTCAAAATCTGCGAGCCGGAATTCAGGATGCTGTCGGCGTATTCGCGGTAGCCTACCGGCTGCAACGGCCCCAGCATCTGGGTCGAGATCAGCTCGGCGAAACCGATGACGTCGTTGAGCGGCGTGCGGATGTCGCGGCTCATGCGCGCCATGAATTCGGTCTTCGAGCGGTTGGCCAACTCGGCCTCGTCCTTGGCCTCGGCCAGGGTCTCGGCGGCGGCGCGCTCGGCGGTGATGTCGCGGGAATACATGGCGCAACGGCGGTTGCCAGCCTCGCCCACCGCCAGGATGCGGTTGGCGTACCAGCGCAGGCCGTCGGAATCCTCGAACTCCACCGTGCGGCCACTCTCAAGCGCCTGCTCGAAATACGAACGGCGGTGCGACAGCGTTTCGGCGGTCAGGGCGAAGAAGTCCTGGCCGGCCAGTTCGTCGGTGCGCAGGCCCAATTGCTCGGCGGCCTGGGCATTCACCGTGATGATGCGGCCATGGGCGTCCAGCAGCAGGGCCAGATCGTGGCTGGCGTCCAGAAGCGCCTGATTGGTGTGGTGCAACAGCTCCAGCGCCACCTGGGCCTGCTGGCGTTCGATGGCGTGGCGGATAACGCGCGGCAGCAGTTCCAGCCCGGCGATGGACTTGACCACGTAATCCTGGGCACCGGCGCGGATGGCATCTTGGGCCACGCGCTCGTCGTCCAGGCTGGTCAGCACCACCAGGGCGGTGGACGGCGCCTGCGCCTTCATCTTGGTGACCGCCTGGATGCCCGAAGCGTCGGGCAATCCCAGGTCGACCAGAATGCATTCATAGTCGAGAGAGGTGACGAGCGCCAAGCCTTCGGCAAGCGTACTGCGGCAATCAGCCTTCCACGGCACCAGAGCTTCAGCGAGTTTGATCTCGATAAGCCGTTGGTCGCCGGGATTGTCCTCGATGACAAGCAGTCGTTTGGACGCTGAGACGATAGTCATAATAAACGAACATGCAGGATTGTTGCCGTCTTGTAAACGCGGCACGCACAGTTGCGAACGTTGTCACGAGCTTTTTCTTCCGCCCGCATCACGGGCGGCGGTTGTGGGCCGTGGCGGCCCTATAGATAGATGCCCTTGTATGCTGGCGCGCCATCACTTCACGGGCCACAGGCCCGACGCCTAGCGTTGCTTGGACAGCCATTCGTTCACGGTGGGGACCATGGCCTTGCAGGTCAGGGCGAACGAGGCCATCAGCTTGTCCTTCTCCATGCTCATATGCAGCATGTTGTCGACAACCTTGCGCAGGATGTCTTTGGAGAAGTTCGGGTGGCCCAGCACCTGGGGCAGCCGGTTGCCGAAGGCGGAGCGCAGGCTGGTAACCAGCACCTCGGTCTTGTCGATGTTGAGGCGCTGCACTTCGGCCAGATTCTCGGCGGCAATGAAGCTGAGCACGTCGCCATAGGCGCGCGCCACCGGCTTGTCCAACGAGGCGACCACGTTGAAGAACGCTTTGTCGCGGGCGAAGAACTCCCAGGCGGCGTCGCCCAGCATCTTGCGATAGAACTCGTACATCTCACGGTTCCACACCATGATCCCGGCGATGGCCTGGGGTTGGTGGACCAGGATGTCGGCGAAATCAGGGCCGGCGGTGGCCTTGACCTTCTTCAGGGTGGCCGGGTCGAACTTGCCCACCGTGGCGATCGCTTCGGGCGTGCTCAGCGCGACCACGTCCGCGCCAATTTCCATGATCTGCTGATAGGACAGGTGCTGGCGATAGGCCGGCAGCAGGGGCAATTGCCAGCCGAAGGCGATGTAGCGCGACAATTCGCGCACCTTGCGCTCTTCCACCGGGTCGTTGCCGATGCGGGTGACTTCTTTCTGCTCGGTCTTCTTGATCAGTCCGAACAGGGCCTTCTTGGTCACCGTCTCGGTCACCGTGTGCTCGGTCTTTTCCGACTCGAACACCTTCTTGGCGCAGGTCCGCACCAGCAATTGCTGAATTTGGTTCAGCGACACCTTGCAGATCAGGTCCTGGTCGTCGTTACGCACCGGCTGGCCGCCCTTGGCCTGGACGATGTCGTCGCATTCGGCGCGGTTGGCGGTGAACGTGGCGATGAATTGTTCCAGCACGTCGGGGTGCGAAATCAAATCCTGATAGGTCAGGCTCTCTTGGACCATTCCCTTTTGCTGGAACCGGGCGAGCACCTTCTTAAGGCCATCGATGATGGCCTTTTTCGTGTCGTTGTCGATGTCCACCGGCGGCGGAAGCGTAGCTACGGACATGACCCCAGGGACCCTGCAAGTATTCGCGGAGCCCTATGGTTTACCCGTTCGCACCCTTTCAGGCAACCTTTGTAGTTTTTAGGCCTTTAGGCGCCCACAACCGGCTGGTCCAGCAACACCCAGGTCAACTCGTGCTTGTTATGGAACAGGTGGAAGACCTGCGATCCTGGGATAGCGGCAAAGGCGGCCTGGGCTGCCAGATCGGTTTCGCCCTGCAATTTGATGGTGCAGACGAAATTGCGCACCAACCCTAAGGCACGCCAGCGTTCCACTAGATTCAACAATCGCTCGGGATAGCAGATGATGTCCGAGAAGAACCAGTCCACCGGCCCCACGGATAGCGGGTCCACGCCGAAGGCGCTTTCTTGGCGCATGGTCACGCCGGGCATGGCGGCAATGCGCGGCTCCAGCGGCGCCTTGTCCACGCTGATGACCTTGGCCCCCAGCGAGGCGATGACCCAGCTCCAGCCGCCGGGGCAGGCGCCCATGTCCAGGCACAGCTCGCCCTTGGCCGGCGCTATCCCCAGCCGGGTGAAGGTGTCCCACAGCTTGAGATAGGCGCGGTTGGGCGGGGTAATTTTGTCTTCGACGAAATGGCACTCGCCATTGGGGAACGGGCTGTCGCAACGTGCCGCCGCCAGCAAGGTGTACTCGTCCAGCAGGGTGAACGAACCCAACGGCGCGGTGGGTGCGGGCTGGCCGAACACCTGCGGCTTGGCCGATACCTTGGGCAGTTTCTCTACCATCAGCGAGGTGCGGCGGTGCAGACCCGGCGCATAGGGCCACCAATTGCGCTGGATGGCGCGTAAGGATTTGGCGCCCTCGCCGATGGAGGCGATGGGGATGCGCACCACGTCATGCCACACGTTCTGTGCCCAGGCCATGGGCCGGGCGGGACCGGGCGCCAGCATCAGGCGGCCATGTTCCTGCACCACGTCGCCCAATTCGGCACGCAGATCGGCCTCGAAGCCGTCGGCGGCGAGGTAGCCGGTAAGGCCGGTGGGTTCGGGGGCGGGCAGGGGAGTGTCGGTCATGGCCGGGGATATATCAGCATGCGGGCGGTTTCACCACTGCAACAGGAAAAAGCAGGCGCAACACGGATGGACCCGGATATCCACGGATGAACACGGATAAGATAAATAAACCTTAATCCGTGTTCATCCGTGCGACGGCGCAGCCGTCATTCGTGTCCATCCGTGTTGGGCCTGCTTTTTTCAGGCGTCGGCAACCACTCAGCCCTCCGCGTCTTTTTCCTTCCGCCGGTGGATGTTCGACCCTACCTCGTCGAGGAAAATCTGTTCCTTGCGGTCGGCTTCTTGGCGTTCGGTCTTTTCGCGGTTGGCCTGGGTGACTTCGTAGGTCTTCTGCTCGCGATAAGCCTCGGCCAATTCGTCGCGGGCCACCTCGATCTCGGCCCGCACCGCCGCCAAGGTCTGATGCATCAGGTCGCGGCGCTGCATCCAGGCTTTGTGATAGGCGCCATACAGGTAACCGATGCCGGCGGCGTCCTCGGCGGCCAAGCGTTGCTCCTCTTTCAGGCGCAGTTCGCCTTGGCGGATTTCTTCGATGATCTGGTCTTCGCGGGTCTGCAGCGCCGTCAGGGTGCGGCGCCGCTCGTCCACATTGAACTTGGACAGGCGGATAAGTGTCTTTAACCCTTTGGCCGGCTTGGCCATGGATTACCTCCCCCCCATGCCATCACCCTCGAACGGCATGCTGAGGATTTCCGCCAGCCCGGCATAGCAATCGCGCAGACTGGTGGCGTCGGTCTTCTTTTGGATCAGGAATTCCTCAATCTGCGGATAATAGTGGATAGCCTCGTCCACTGCCGGGTCGGTGCCGCGGCGATAGGCGCCCAGGCGGATCAGTTCGGCCATGTCTTCATAGGTTGCGAGCAGCTTGCGCGCCCGGCGGACCAGGGCGTTTTCTTCCTCGTTATTGCAGGCCGGCATGGTTCGCGACACCGAGCGCAGGATGTTCACCGCCGGATAACGGCCCCGGTCGGCGATGGCGCGGTCCAGCACGATGTGGCCGTCTAAGATGCCGCGCACGGCGTCCGAGATGGGCTCGTTATGATCGTCGCCATCCACCAGCACGGTGAACAGCCCGGTGATGGAGCCCTGGCCGGTGCCGGGACCAGCGCGCTCCAGCAGGCGCGGCAGCTCGGCGAACACGGTGGGGGTGTAGCCCTTGGACGCCGGCGGTTCGCCCGCCGATAGGGAAATCTCGCGCTGGGCCATGGCGAAGCGGGTGACCGAATCCATCATGCACAGCACGTCCTTGCCCTGATCGCGGAAGTATTCCGCAACGGACAGGGTCAGGTACGCCGCCTGACGGCGCATCAACGGGCTTTCGTCCGAGGTCGAGCAAACGATGACCGAGCGCTTCATGCCCTCGACGCCCAGATCGTCTTCGATGAACTCGCGCGCCTCGCGGCCACGTTCGCCGATCAGCCCGATCACCGTCACGTCGCAGGATGTGTTCTTCGCCATCTTGGTCAGGATGGTCGACTTGCCCACGCCCGAACCGGCGAAGATGCCCATGCGCTGGCCCCGGCACATGGTGAGGAAGCCGTTTACCGCGCGCACGCCCAAATCCACCTTGCCGGCCACGCGCTGGCGGGAATGGGCCGAAGGCGGGCGGGCGCGGATGGGATAGGCCACGTCGCCCATGGACAGCGCCCCCAAGCCATCCACCGGCTGGCCGAAGGCGTTGATGACGCGGCCCAGCCAATTATCGTCGGGATAGACCACCGGCTCGGTGTCCTGAACCTCGGTGCGGCAGCCCAGGCCGACGCCGTTCACGTCCACGAAGGGCATCAGCAAAGCACGGCCATTGCGGAAGCCCACGGCCTCGCACGGGACGCGGCGGCCATCGCGGGCGATGACGTGGCAGCGGTCGCCCACGGAGATCTGGCGCTGCACGCCGCCGGCCTCGATCAGCATGCCCTGGACGGCGGCGACCCGGCCATAAACCTGGATGCCGTTCAGCCGGTCGAGGTCATTGACCAGATTGCGGACGAGGAATTTCAACCCAAACCCTCCAGAAAACACGCGAC
>JACMLB010000391.1 GCA_014379805.1 Rhodospirillales bacterium
CATCTCCTCGGACACCATGGACTTGCCCTTGATGACCTTCTTGACGTTGGCGGCCTTGAGCAGGTCGAGCACGATGGCATTGGCTTCAGTGACGGTTTCCGCCCAATGGACCTGAATACCGTTTTCGGTGCATTTGGCTTCCAATTGCTCCAGCAATTGGGGCAGCTTGGCCATGACGCGGGCCTTGGCCTGGGTGCCGCGCTCACGCAGTTCCGCCCAGGCCTGAGTGTCGGTGAACTGGGCTGCGCGCTTAGCCATCAGCCCGTCCATGGCGCGGCGGAAGTTGCGGCGCAACGTCGGGTCGTTCAGGGCGATGGGCGCCCGCTGGGAGAAATCACCGCTCATTTGCAGCGCTCCAGCAAGAATTCCGCGATGTGGCGGCCGGTCATGGGCTTGGCCGCCTTTTCCATGGCGCCGTTGATGTTCATTAGGCAGCCGCAATCACCCGAGATCACTTCCGCCGCACCGGTTTCCTCCAGCGCCGCCACCTTGTCGGTGACCATGGCGGTGGAGATTTCCGGCTGGCGCACGGCGAAGGTGCCGCCGAAGCCGCAGCATTCCTTCTCGCGCGGGTTCTCGATCAGGGTGACGTTGGCAAGCTGGCGCAACAGCTGCTTGGGCTGGTCGATGACGCCCATCTCGCGCATGGAGTGACAGGAGCCGTGCCAGGTGACCCGCACCGGCTGGCCCTTGTCCTCAAGCTTGACGTCCAGCACGTTGACCAGGAAATCAGTCAACTCGAAGACGCGGGCGCCGAAAGCTTTGGCGGCGGCGTGTTCGGGGCGGCCTTCGAACAGATCGGGGTAGTGGGTCTTCATCATGCCGGCGCATGACCCCGACGGCACCACGATGGGCCAATCGTTGGGGAAGGTCTCAATCTGCTTGAGGGCCACGGCGCGGGCCTCGTCAAGATAGCCCGAATTGCGCGCCGGCTGGCCGCAGCAGCTTTGGTCCGGCGGAAACACCACCCGGATTCCTTGGCGCTTCAATAGCTCCATCCCGGCCAATCCGGCCATTGGATAGAACAGGTCGACCACGCAAGTGCCGAAAAAGTATACGGTTTCCGGCCGATTGGGCCGCTGGAGCTCGGTCATGGCGTTCCCTCTTGTGCGCGCCTTCTTTTCGGGCTGCACGCAAATGGTTATCGAATCTGACCGATTCCGTAAAGTGGTAAAATGATTTGTCCAAATTTAACGGATCGGTTCATTCCCCCCGACGGGATTTGACCATCAAATCTAAACCTTCGCGCCGGCGAACGGAAACCTCGCGCCGCTGATCGGCCCGCTGGGCCTCGCGCAGGGCTTCGGTGGTGGAGGCCAGATGGGCGTCGGCGGCAGCACGGGCTGCGTCTGGATTGCGTGCGGCGATGGCCGCGTAAATGGCTTGGTGCTGGCGCAGGAAGCCCTCGCGCACGCCGCGGCGCAGGTATAGATCGGCGCGGTCATAGAAGACGCCGCTGCGCAGCATTTCGAACAGGCGGCGCATGATGTGCGCCATGACCGTGTTGCCGGCGGCGTCGTAGATGGCAAGGTGGAAATTGGCATCGGCGGCGGCTTCCTGGGCCGGGTCGTCCAGGGCGTGGGCCTGTTCCATGGCGCGCAAGCTGAATTCCAGGTGCTTCACATGGTCGTCGGTGGCACGCTCGGCGGCGAAGGACGCGGCTTGGCCGGCCAGCAGGCGGCGGAACTCCAGGTAGTCGTAGGCGGTTTCCGGGTGGGAGTGCAGCAGGCGCGACAGCGTATCGACGCTGTCGGCGTCCGCGCTGGCGGGACGGGGGGCAGGGCTGTTCTTGGTGTCGCTCATGAGTCGAACATAGCCCTCGCGCCCATGGCTAGCTACTCCCCCGAATGGGTGGGTTCATTTTCCAGTTTACAAATTCGTGGCAATCGAGTTATCCACTTCGGACGCGCGGTCATTTTATTTTACCAAGACGACCGCAGAGGCAAGAATTGTTCTAAAAAGGCCGGTCCAGGGCTTCCGTCGGAGGCCGTACGGCCGTTCCAACGGGAGGAAACATGCAGCCCTGGATGCAGATTTACGACCCAGCCGGTAATCTGTGGCTATCGTCGCTGATCGCCGGCTTGCCGATCATCTTTTTCTTCGTGGCACTGGCGGTGCTGCGCATGAAGGGCCACGTGGCCGGCACCATCACGGTCGCCATTGCCCTGGCCGTCGCCATCTTCTTCTACAAAATGCCGGTCGGCATGGCGCTGGCTTCGGCTGGCTACGGCTTCCTGTACGGCCTATGGCCCATCGCCTGGATCATCGTCTCGGCGGTGTTCCTGTATAAGATCACCGTCAAAACCGGTCAGTTCGACGTCATCCGCTCGTCCGTGGTGTCCATCACCGAAGATCAGCGTCTGCAGATGTTGATGGTCGGCTTCTCGTTTGGCGCCTTCCTGGAAGGCGCGGCAGGCTTCGGCGCTCCGGTGGCCATCACCGCCGCTTTGTTGGTGGGCCTGGGCTTCAACCCGCTCTATGCCGCCGGTCTGTGCCTGATCGCCAACACGGCGCCCGTCGCTTTCGGCGCCATGGGCATTCCCATGATCGTCGCCGGCAAGGTGACCGGTCTTGATCCCTTCGTCATCGGCCAGATGGCCGGCCGTCAGCTGCCGCTGCTGGCCATGATCGTTCCGTTCTGGATCATCGCCATCATGGACGGCTGGCGCGGCATTAAGGAAACCTGGCCGGCCATTCTGGTTGCCGGTGGTTCCTTCTCCGTCAGCGTCTATTTCACCTCCAACTTCATCGGTCCGGAGCTGCCCGACATAACCTCGGCGCTGGTCAGCCTTGTCAGCCTGACCTTGTTCCTCAAGGTGTGGAAGCCCAAGCGTATCTTCCGCTTCAAGGAAGTCACCGAGGCCGAGCGCGAGTCCCACGTCTTCACCGGCGCGCAGATTTTCAAGGCATGGTCGCCCTTCCTGATCCTGACCGCCGTGGTCACCGTCTGGAGCCTGAAGCCCTTCAAGGCGTTGTTCGTCAAGGGTGGGGAACTGAACTTCACCGTGTTCTCATTCCCCGTCAGCGGGTTGGACAAGCTGGTGACCAAGGTTGAGCCCATCGTGGCCAAGGCCACTGCCATGCCGGCGGTGTACGACCTGAACCTGCTGTCTGCCACCGGCACCGCCATCCTGCTCTCGGCCATCATCTCCATGGTCGTGCTCAAGATGAAGCCGGCGGATGGCTTGGCGACCTTTGGCGAGACCCTGACCGAGCTGAAGCGCCCCATCTACACCATCGGCACCGTGTTGGCCTTCGCCTTCGTCGCCAACTACTCGGGCCTGTCCTCGACCCTGGCCCTGCTGCTGGCCGGTTCCGGCTTCCTGTTCCCGTTCTTCTCGCCGATCCTCGGCTGGTTGGGCGTGTTCCTGACCGGGTCGGATACGTCCTCCAATGCGTTGTTCTGCTCGCTGCAGGCGACCACCGCGCATCAGGTCGGTGTGTCGGACGTCTTGATGGTCACCGCCAACACCACCGGCGGCGTCACCGGCAAGATGATCAGCCCGCAATCCATCGCCGTGGCCTGCGCCGCTGTGGGTCTGGTGGGCAAGGAATCCAACCTGTTCCGCTTCACCCTCAAGCACAGCTTGGCCTTCGTCGTTATCATCGGCGTCATCACCATGCTCCAGGCTTATGTGGTGCCGTGGATGATTCCGTAATCTGTTGACCCTCTAAAACTTGGCCCGGATTGCGCAAGCGGTTCGGGCCTTTTCATACAAAAAGGCCCCCGCCGTGAAGCGGGGGCCTTTTGTGTTTGGCGGGGAGATCAGCGGGCCAACACTTGGGCCGCCTCCTTGGTCTTGGACACCGCACTCTCCGCCTGATGCACCGCCGCCGAGATTTCGCCAATGTTCTGCGAAATGGTCGCGACCGCCGCCGAAGCATTCTGCATGTTGGCCGACATATCGCGGGTCACCGCGCTTTGCTCCTCCACCGCCGAGGCGGTGGCCGAAACGAACTCGCGCACTTCGCCGATAGAGCCACGGATGATGTCCAGCGCGCTCACCACCTCGCCAGAGATGGACTGCACACCTTCGATCTCCTTGGAAATCTGCTCGGTAGCCTTGGCTGCTTGGTTCGCCAGATTCTTGACCTCATTGGCAACCACCGCGAAGCCCTTGCCTGCGTCGCCAGCACGGGCTGATTCGATGGTGGCGTTCAGGGCCAGTAGGTTGATCTGGCCAGCAATGTTGGTGATCAGGCCCACAATGCCGCCCATGGCGGAAGCAGCGTCGTTCAGCCGCTGGGTGGATTGTCCGGCACTGACCACTTGGTTGAAGGCGCTGTCGGTCGCAGCTTGCGACTTGGTCATGCTTTGCGAGATTTCGCCCACGGAAGCCGCCAGTTCCTCGGCGGCGGAGGCCACCATTTGGACATTGCTCGACGTCTCGGCGGCTGCCTCGTTGGCGCTTTGCGCCTGCTTGCCTGACTGGTCGATGGCGCTGTCGATCTCGCTGAAATTTTGATCGATTAACTGCTTCAGGCTCGATAGCAATTCGATCTGCTTGGTGACGTCGGTGGCGTACTTAACCACTTTGAACGGCTTGCCGTTGAGGTCGAGGATCGGATTATAGGATGCCTCGATCCAAACCACCCGGCCACCCTTGCCAATGCGCTTGTATTGGGCCGACTGGTATTCCCCGCGCTTAAGCTTCTGCCAGAATTCCCGGTAAGCGGCGCCGTCGCGCTCAGCCGGCTCCACGAACATGGAGTGGTGTTTGCCTTGGATCTCGTCCAGTCGGTAGCCCAGCGCGGACAGGAAATTCTCGTTGGCGGTCAGGATCGTGCCGTCCAGAGTGAATTCGATGACCGCCTGGGATTTCTTGATGGCGTTGACCTGAGCCTGCAGATCGGCGAAGGCCTGGTTCTGGCTGGTGACGTCGGTGGCGTACTTGATTACCCGATACGGCTTTCCATTGGCGCCGATGATCGGGTTATAGGACGCTTCGATCCAGACTTCCTTGCCGCCCTTGCCGATGCGCTTGTACTGCGCGGCTTGGAACTCGCCACGATTCAGTTTGTCCCAGAATTGCTTGTATTCCTGGCTGTCGCGATAGGCGGGCTCCACAAACATGCTGTGGTGTTTGCCCTCCACTTCACTTGCCTCAAAACCAAGCGCTTTTAAAAAATTACTGTTGGCGGTAATGACGCGGCCATCCATCTGAAATTCTATGATGGCCTGAGATTTGTTCAGCGCATCTAGCTTGTCTTCAAGCTCTTTGTTTTTTTTATTGAATAAAGACATTTGGCCATCTCCCGATCGCAATCCATACGTAATGGATAGCTTCAATAGATGGAGGTGTCCATAGCAGTCTGGCGAGCGTTTATATTTTCACAGGCTGTTATTATTTTAATTAACATCTGGCTACATTAATGGATTCGCGCGAAAACTGTATGGACGCTGAATGAATCAGCGAACAATGTCGCTTCGGGCAATGCGGCGGAGGGAGACCTCAAGGCGAGCATCCGCTTTGGCGATTTCCATCAGGGCGTCGCGGGTGAAGTTGATGTGGGCTTCTGCGGCATTGCGGGCGGCTTGCGGGTCACCGGCCAGCACCGCGTCACGCACGGCGCGGTGCTGCTCCAGCAGCAATTCGCGCACGCCCTTGCGCAGGTAAAGTTTGGCCCGGTTGTAGAACACGTCGTTGCGCAGCATGTCCGAAAGCGAACGCATGATGTGCAGCATCACCACGTTGTGGGACGCTTCGTAGATGGACAGGTGGAAGTCGGCATCGGCATCCGCTTCCTCCGTGGGGTCGTCCAACTGGTGGGCCACTTCCATTTTCTCGAAGCAGGTCCCCACCAGTTCGCGGTCCACGTCGGTGCCGCGCAGCGCCGCCAGATAGGCGGCGGAGCCTTCGACGATGGCGCGGAATTCCAGATAGTCGAAGGTGGTTTCCGGGCGCTGTTGCAGCACGGTGGACAGCGGCGTGGTGAAGCCTTCGCCCAGCAGCGGCGCCACATGGGTCGCACCGCCCTTGCCGGAATAGACCAGCCCCTTGCGCTCCAGCTTATCCAACGCTTCGCGCAAGGAGGGGCGGGAAACGTCGAATTTCAGTGCCAATTCACGCTCGGGCAGCAGGCGCTCGCCGGGGCGCAGTGAACCCTCCAGGATCAGTTGCTCCAGGCGGTCGGCGATGGTATCGGCCAGCTTGGCCGGGCGAATGGGCTCTGTCATGGGCGCACCGAGATTTAAGGCTACGTTTTAGTAGGTTGGAAAAGACCACTTGTCCAGTCCGGGGAATTAGCGGTCAATAATATATCGCACGGTTTACAAGCGCGGTAAAAAAAGTTATCCAAACGAACTAACGTGGTAAACGATTGGAGCAAGTGTCGTCCATGTCCCAGCCGATCAAGAAGCTGCTTGTCGCCAATCGCGGCGAAATCGCCATCCGCATCTGCCGTGCCGCCACGGAATTGGGCATGAGCACGGTGGCGATTTATTCGCAGGAAGACCGCTTCGCCCTGCACCGTTTCAAAGCGGATGAGAGCTATCTGGTCGGCAAGGGCAGGGGCCCCATCGAGGCCTATCTGTCCATCGACGAGATTGTTCGCATCGCCAAGGAAGCCGGTGCCGACGCCATTCATCCCGGCTATGGCCTGCTGTCCGAGAACCCGGAATTCGCCGATGCGTGCCGCCATGCCGGCCTGATCTTCGTCGGCCCCAGTTCCGAGGTTATGCGCACCCTGGGTAACAAGGTGGCGGCCCGTCGTGCTGCCGAAGCTGCCAACGTGCCGGTCATGCCGGCCACCGGCCCACTGCCTGCCGATATGGATCGCTGTTTGGAGATGGCATCCGCCATCGGCTATCCGCTCATGCTGAAGGCCAGCTGGGGCGGCGGCGGGCGCGGCATGCGGGTGATCGAGGGCGCGGCTGATCTGCCCGATCACGTTGCCACCGCCCGGCGCGAGGCCAAGGCCGCTTTCGGCAATGACGAAGTCTATTTGGAAAAGCTGGTGCGTCGGGCGCGCCATGTGGAAGTCCAGATCATGGGCGATTCACACGGCAATCTGGTCCATTTGTTCGAGCGCGATTGCTCGGTCCAGCGCCGCAATCAGAAGGTGGTCGAGCGCGCCCCAGCGCCGTATCTGTCAGGCCGCCAGCGCGACGAGCTATGCGCCGCCGCCCTGCGCCTGGGCCGCGCTGTGGCGTATGAGAATGCCGGCACCGTCGAATTCCTTATGGATGCCGATACCGACCAATTCTTCTTCATCGAGGTGAACCCCCGCGTCCAGGTGGAGCACACGGTGACCGAGGTGGTTACCGGCATCGACATCGTCAAAGCCCAGATCCAGATCGCCGCCGGCGCTCCCATCGGCGCTCCCGGCTCGGGCGTGCCCAAGCAGGACGAGTTGCGGCTGAACGGCCATGCCATTCAGTGCCGTGTCACCACCGAAGACCCCAACAATAATTTTATCCCCGATTATGGCCGTATCACCGCCTATCGTGGCGCCAACGGCTTCGGCATCCGCCTGGACGGCGGCACCGCCTTCTCGGGCGCGCTGATTACCCGGCATTATGATTCGCTGCTGGAGAAGGTGACCGCCTGGGCGCCCACGCCGGACGAGGCCATCAAGCGCATGGACCGCGCCCTGCGCGAGTTCCGCATTCGCGGCGTCGCCACCAATTTGACCTTCCTGGAAGCGGTAATCGGCCATCCGCGCTTCATCGCCTGCGAGTACACCACTCGCTTCATCGATGACACGCCCGAATTGTTCAAGCACGCTGCGCGCAAGGACCGCGCCACCCGCCTGCTGAAATTCGTCGGGGAGGTCATGGTCAACGGCAATCCCGAAGTGGCCGGGCTGCCCCGTCCGCGCGTTACCACCGTGGCCGAAGCGCCGTTGGCCGTGGGCGACATTCCCGCCGGCACCAAACAGAAGCTTGAGGAATTGGGCGCCGAGGGCTTCGCCAAGTGGATGCTGGCCCAGGAACGGGTTCTGGTCACCGACACCACCTTCCGCGACGCCCACCAATCCCTGTTGGCGACCCGCATGCGCAGCCATGATCTGCTGGCCGTGGCCCCGGCCTATGCCCGCCTGCTGCCGCAACTGTTCTCGGTGGAATGCTGGGGCGGCGCCACCTTCGACGTGGCCATGCGATTCCTCAAGGAAGACCCGTGGGACCGTCTGGCTGGGCTGCGTCAGGCCATGCCCAATGTGCTGTTGCAGATGCTGCTGCGCTCGGCCAATGCGGTGGGCTACACCAACTATCCCGACAATGTGGTGCGCTATTTCATCGAACGCGCCGCCAAGGGCGGCATCGACGTCTTCCGCGTGTTCGACTGCCTGAATTGGGTGGACAATATGCGCTTTGCCATCGATTCCGTGCGCGAGACCGGCGCCCTGTGCGAGGCTGCCATTTGCTACACCGGCGATATCGGTAATCCGGCGCGGTCGAAGTACGACCTGAAATACTATGTGGACCTTGCCAAGCAATTGGAGAAGGCAGGCGCCAACATTCTGGGCGTCAAGGACATGGCTGGTCTGGTCAAGCCTCGCGCCGCCGCCATGCTGTTCAAGGCGCTGAAGGAAGAGGTGGGCATCCCCATCCACTTCCATACCCATGACACTTCGGGCCTGTCCGCTGCCAGCGTGTTGGCTGCTGTGGATGCCGGCGTGGATGCGGTGGATGCCGCCATGGACGCCATGAGCGGCACCACCTCTCAGCCGCCCTTGGGCTCCATCGCCGCCGCGCTTAAGGGCCATGCCCGCGACCCCGGCTTCGACCAGGAAATCCTTAACCAGGTGTCGGTGTATTGGGAGCATGCCCGGGCCAATTACGCCGCTTTCGAGGCCGACATCAAGTCCGGCACCGCCGAGGTCTATCTGCATGAGATGCCGGGCGGTCAGTACACCAATCTGCGCCAGCAGGCCCGTTCCCTGGGCATCGACGACAAGTGGAATCAAGTGGCCCACGCCTATGCCGACGTGAACCACCTGTTCGGCGATATCGTTAAGGTGACGCCGACCTCGAAGGTGGTCGGCGACATGGCGCTGATGATGGTGACCAGCGGTTTGACTCCGGCGGACGTTGCCGACCCGGACAAAGAAATCGCCTTCCCCGAATCCGTGGTGCAGCTGTTCCATGGCGAATTGGGGCAGCCGCCGGGCGGTTGGCCCAAGGAGTTGCAGGCTAAGGTTCTGAAGGATCTTGTGGCCTTCACCGATCGTCCCGGCGCCATCATGCCGCCCGCCGATCTGGAGGCGGTGCGCTTGGAGGCCGAGGCCAAGGTGGGGCGCAAGCTGTCCGATGACGAGCTGGCGTCGTATTTGATGTACCCCAAAGTCTTCACCGACTATGCCGCCCATGCCCGCGACTTCGGTGATGTCTCGGCCCTGCCCACGCCGGTGTTCTTCTACGGCATGCAGGCCGGCGAGGAAGTGGTGGTGGAGATGGAGCGGGGCAAGGCGCTGATCCTACGCTTCCTCGCCATAGCGGAGGCCGACGAGCGCGGCATCCGCAAGGTGTTCTTCGAACTCAACGGCCAGCCCCGCACGGTGCAGGTGGCCGACCGCAAGGTGGCGCCCGCTCGCCCCGCTCAGCCCAAGGCCGAAATCGGCAATCCCGACCATGTCCCGGCCCCCATGCCCGGCCTAGTGGTCAGCATCGCCGTGACCGAGGGCCAGAAGGTGGAGAAGGGCGATATTCTGCTGGCGCTGGAAGCCATGAAGATGGAAACCGCCGTGCGCGCCGAACGGGCGGGCACCGTCAAACGAGTGGCGGTGACGCCCCGTCAGGCGGTGGAAATGAAGGATCTGCTGGTGGTGCTGGGCGAGTAGGGCCCAACCAAAGAAAAAGCCCCGCTTGGGTAACCAAGCGGGGCTTTTTGCTACTCGGCGACCTCCGCCGCCTCATGCTCCACATGCGCCTTCCTCTTGCGCCCCGGTCCGCTGAACCAGCGGGCCACGGCGGCGCGGACGACCACGTAGAACACCGGGGTGAAGATCAGGCCGAAAACCGTCACGCCCAGCATGCCGAAGAACACGGCGGTGCCCAGGGATTGGCGCATTTCGGCGCCAGCGCCCACGCCGATGACCAAAGGCAGCACGCCCAGCACAAAGGCCAGCGAGGTCATAAGGATGGGGCGCAGGCGGGTGCGGGCGGCATGTACGGCGGCGTCCACCCGGTTCATGCCTTCCACCTCGGCCTGCCGGGCGAACTCGACGATCAGGATGGCGTTCTTGGCCGCTAGGCCGATCAGCACGATGAACCCAATTTGGGCCAGGATGTTAATGGGCATGCCGCGCACAATCAGCCCCGACACCGCCGC
>JACMLB010000392.1 GCA_014379805.1 Rhodospirillales bacterium
CCAATTGATGAAGTGGTTCTTGGGCTCGATGTCCAGGGAATAGGACAGAACCGGGGTCCGCGTATGGGGGGCTGGCCGCTGGCGCACCACTTGGGCGGACAGGGCGACCGGACGGTCATAGGTGTAGCGCGAGGTGTGCCGAAGCTTGACGCGGATGCCCATATCGACCAATGCGAAATTCGGAAGATGGGCAGCCTAACACATTCGATGAAAGTGGGATTAAAAAACGAGCACCATTCCTGATGCTCGTTTTTTAATCGCTTGGATTACGGCCCCGGTTGCGGAACGATGCGCAGATACGGCTTTGGTGCCTTCCAGCCGCCGGGATATTTCTGCTTGGCCTGTTCGTCCGAGACGGCGGGGACGATGATCACGTCCTCGCCCTGGTGCCAGTTCACCGGGGTGGCCACTTGGTGCTTGGCCGTCAGCTGGCAGGAATCCAGCAGCCGCAGCACCTCGTCGAAATTGCGCCCGGTGCTCATGGGATAGGTCAACATGGCCTTGATCTTCTTGTCGGGGCCGATCAGGAAGACCGAACGCACGGTGGCATTCTGGTTGGGCGTGCGTCCTTCCGCCGTATCGCCCGCGTCCTCGGGCAGCATATCGTACAGCTTCGCGACCTTCAGTTCGGGGTCGCCGATCATGGGGTAGGTGACTGCGTGGCCCTGGGTTTCCTCGATATCCTTGACCCAATTTTTGTGGCTGCCCACCGGATCGACGCTCAGGCCGATGATCTTGCAATTGCGCTTGTCGAATTCCGGCTTCAGCCCCGCCATATAACCCAGTTCGGTGGTGCAGACCGGGGTGAAGTCCTTGGGATGCGAGAACAATACGGCCCAGCCATCGCCGATCCAGTCATGGAAATTGATGGGGCCTTGGGTGGTTTCCGCAGTGAAGTTCGGCGCTTCGGAATTGATCCTGAGCGACATGATGGAGCCTCCACGGGAGTGTGACCGAACGTGCAGCCTAGTTTTACGCAATCCGTCATGCCACGCCGCATCGGGGCAGTGCCCGAAAGGGAGTTCGGGCGGAACACCGCTTCAGCACGCGGTGTTGTGACACGGGTCTGATGGTTGAGGACCATTTTTTCGAAGGACAGCCATGGAGCATTTTATCAGCCGCCATGCCATGGAGGTGGTCGAGTCCATGGGCTACATGGAAGCCGTGGCCACCGGCGAGGTGCGCCTGCTGATCGCCGACGAGGACGGCTACGACGCAGTGCTGACCGAACATGAATTGGCCGAACTGACCGCCGGCATGTCATCCGAGGCCGAGCCCACGGCCATCTGGCAGCCGGACATGTGTTCGTGGGACCCACCCGCCAGCTATCGCTCGCCACCGCGGGAGTGGCAGGAATAGTGGCGTTTCTTCACTGTCTCTTCAGCACGGTTGGGGCACAACCCACGGCGCGACCCCCCCGCTCAGGCAGGATGGAAAAGTGCCATGGCCGATGAAGTACGTTGCGACTACACCGTGCCTGGCGAGATCTCCGACGAGGAAGCGTTCTCCTTCATGGTGGACGCCTTTGCTTCGGGTGTGATCGCCCCGTTCGAAAGGCTGCCGGTGCTGCGCCTGTTCACCGGCCAAGCCGATCTGGTGTTCGCCATGGCCGGTGGCGGCAGCGGCGAGGAATCCATGACCAGCATGGTCTCACGCGCCACCACCGTGCGGCTGTCGCCCGCCGTGCAGTTGCAATTGGTCGATCACTTCTCCCACCTATTGGCGGCTAACTGAGGTGCCTGCCCATAAATCGGGCAAGCTTCAGAACGTCAGGCGCAGCCATGCAACACACAGGTCACCCACGTCTTATGGACAGGGTTATCCACTGAATTTGTGCATCGCGGTGTTGGCCCTGCCCTGGAATGGGTAGGGCGGAAGGGTGAGGACACAAGGGTTTAACCGAGGCTCGTCCCCCGCTATGCTGCATCCTCAATTTCCAGCGAGGTCCGCCCCATGAGCGACGAAGAGGCGATGATTAGCGACTATCTCTCCCGTGGCGGCAAAGTGACCAAATGCGCGCCGGGACCATCGGACAACGTCGTCTACCGCAGCGGCCCCCGTTTCCGTCGCCAGCCCAAGCCCGCCCAGCCCAACGAGGCACCTGCCGTTACTGAGGTACCCGCACCCTCGCCCGCGCCGGAAGGGTGACGGTACCCGGTCTGCACCCAAAAAGGCCCGCCCGGTTGTGACCCCGGCGGGCCTTTTTCTATTCCCCCCATTCCCGCAGCACCAAACCCCGTTCCGACAGGGAATAAACCCGCACCTTGCCATCGGCGCCCAGATCGGCCGCCGCGCCGATGCCCGCCCAGGGCGTGGGGTCGGCGTATTGGCGCAGGGGCGTGATGCGGTCCCCCGCCACGGACAGCAACATGGCGCCGGTGGGGGCGGTCAGGGTGACCACATTGGTGCCGTTCACCGCCGGCCACGCCTCGCGGACCATGGGGGCGAAGTCGGTGCGTTTGGTGAGCACGCGGCCTTGTTCGTCCAGCAGGCAGGCGAAGCCGGTGCCGGTTTTGGTGGTGCCGGTGACAAGGAAGCGCCGTGTGGCCGGAATCCAGGTGACCGCGTAGGTGTAGTAGCGCACCATGAGTTCGGCCAAGGATTTTGGCGCCGTGACCAGGGTGCCGCTGGCGGGGTCCAGCACCGCCATCATCAGTTTGGCGTGGGTTTGGCCTTTGACGAAACGCTGCCACACCAGCAAAGCGCGCCGGTCGGAACTGGCCACCAGGGGCCACCAGTCGCGCTTGCCGCTGGCCACCGCCACGTGGCGTTGCAGACGGCCGTCGCTATCGAAGAGGCGGACCATCACGTCCTGGCCCGAGCCCAGATTGTCGACCCCGCCGCCCTTGACCCAGCCATCCGAATAGAACACCACGAAGCGGCGCCCGGCGGCGGCCACGTGGCCGGAATGGCCGCCCTCCGCCACCAATTGCGGATAGGCCGCCACCGGTGACAGGTCTGAATTATACAGTCCGAAGCGCTGTGTCGTTTCCGAATCCGTGTTCCAGCCATCCTCCATGGTCACCATGATGCGCCCATCGGTGGAGATGGCCGCACTGGCGGGCTCTTGGGCTTCGGGGGCTGTGATGATGGGCTTGTGCTGGGCCGGATTGCCCGCATCGGCCACGAAGACGTCGTGGCTCCAGTTGCCATCCGGGCCCGGTGGCCCGACGGCACTGGACCAGAACACTAATTTACGCGCCTCGCTGACTGTCACCAGCGAGATGCCGTGTTGAAAGGCGCGCATGTCCTCGGCTTGCGCTGCCGTGGTCAACAGGCAGGCCGTCACCACCAGCCACCGCATTATGCCACCGAGGCGAAATCGCGGGGGCCGCTGACCCCGGTTTCCACATGGGTAAGGTTGCCGTTTTCGTCGTGGTGGATGACCAGCCGGCGGGCCTCCAGCCATTGGGCGATGTCGTGCTCGGGCACATGATGGAAGCGGGCCAGTTCGGGTGCGTCCACCTGGGTCAGCCCGTGGCGGCGCTCGCGGCTTTGGAAGCGCAGTTGGTTGGCGTAGGCCCAGGCGAACAGCACCAGGGCGTTGACCACGGCGATCTGGGCGTACAGCACCAGGGTGGGCAGGATGGCGGCGAAGCGGTGCAGCAGCCACGCGCCCTCCGGATTGACCAGCCACTCGGCCAGCATGGCGACGAATAGCAGGGCTTCGCGGGCCAGATACAGGTACACCGCCCACATAAGCGCCGTCATGACCATGTCGAGCCCCCGTTGCGACGGGCTGCGGCATTGGTGTGCATGGATGATGAGCGTGTTCATTGCTGCCGAACTCCTCGATCGGGGCTGACCCAAACGGCGCGCTTTCCGCGCTTCTTCAGGATTGCTTTGGGCAGGGCGACCACGGTGGTGGCGGTCACCAGCAGCCAGAACGCCATGGGGTACCAGATCATCCAGCCGAACCAGCGCATCAGGCCGGTCTCGTAGCGGCTTTCGATTTTCAGGCTGACGGCGATTTGGGCCAAGCACACGGTCGCCAGCAGCAGGCCCCAAAAGGCCGGCGGCAGGATGGTGGGGACGTTGATCTGGGCCGGCAAATCCATTACCAGCCCCAGCGCCCACAGCCCCAGGCACAGCACGAAGGAATAGGCCCAGGCGACGCTGAGCATATATTCGCCCAGGATCGGCCACATGCGCCGGGCGCGCCATTGGCCCATATGGGAGGCGTATTTCAGGAACACCTCGGCGCCGCCTTGGGCCCAGCGCAGGCGCTGGCGCCATAGCCCCTTCAGGGTTTCCGGCATGAGGATCCAGCACAGGGCATTGGGCTCGTACAGCACCGACCAATGATCCAACTGAAGCTTCCAGCTGATGTCGATGTCTTCGGTAATCATGTCGATGCTCCAATAGCCGACCCGGTGCAGGGCGGCTTTGCGGAAGGCGACGATGACGCCCGAGACGGTGAAGACCCGGCCATAGACCCGCTGAGCCCGCTTGATCAGCCCGATGATGGAGGAAAATTCGCCCACCTGAAGCCGCCCCAGCATGGTGGAGCGGGTGCGGATGCGTGGGTTGCCGGTGACCGCCCCCACACGGGGATTGTCCACGAAGTGCGACGCCAGCCATGCCGTGGTGTTGGGGCTGAGCACCGCGTCGCCGTCGATGCACACCAGCACTTCGCCCTTGGCCGCCAGTGCGCCCATGCGCAGTGCCATGGCCTTGCCCTGATTGGCAGCCAGTTGGATCACCCGCAGGCGGTCGTGGATGGCCAGCAGTGCATCCAGTTGGGCGCCGGTGTCGTCGCGTGAACCGTCATTGATGGCGATGACTTCGAAGTCCGGGTAGTTCTGCTCCAGCAAGGCGCCGATGGTCTCGCGCACGTTATCGCCTTCGTTGAAGCAGGGCACCAGGATGGAGACGAAGGGCAGGCGGTCCTGGGCGGGATAGGCATTGGGGCCAGGGCGACCATGCTCGCGTTTCCAATAATAATAGAGGCCACCCGACAGCCAGATCAGGGTCATGTAAAGCGGATAGAGGAAGACGAATTCCAGCAGCACGCTGCCGAACCACAGAAGGAAGTCGGCAATCATGGTGCGGGACTTTCCTTCAGGCTGAAGGCCGGGGTGATGACCGCGGCGGCGGGGTTGTCGGTCAGGAAATGGTCAGGGCTGAAGCCGAAATTCTTCACGCCCGACATGACCAGCGTGCGCATCTGCTTGCGCAAATCTTCGGAAGGCACGTGGCTGCCACTGCGCGTCCGGTCCACGCTTTGCAGCTCGAACACGGTGCGGCGCAGTCCCTCGGGATGGCGAGACACCTGTTTGACCAGAGCGCCCAGCGTTTCCTCTTTCGCCGAGATTGCCGTGTAGTCGTAGTCGCGCATGTTCTGGGCGAACAATTCTTCGGCGTTGAGCACCCCGTGGGGATCAAATGTGCGGGCGGTGAACACCGGGCTGCGCCAGACCGAGACCCGCTTGGCGATGTCTTCGGTCGGGCCGTCGCCCTGGAACAGCAGGCCGTCCAGCGGGGCGTAGCGGGCGAGGTCTTCGTAAATTCCGGGGTCCAGCACTGGTAGTTGGGCATAGACCTTGACGTCCAGGCGCCGGTTCAACTGCCATGACACCCGATTGAACAGGTCGGATCGCACCGGCAGATGACGGTTGGGAAAATAAACCGCGTCATGGTTCTCGGTATCGGCCCGTAGAAAAACTGTGTTGGCGCCCAGTGCCTTCACGCGCTCCAGCAGGGCATCCACATTAGCTTCCTGCTTTTGGGGATCGGGATCGTAGACATAGTCCAAATCCACCTGGACCACGCGCATTGGCGGCACCGCTGCGGCGCCGCGCAGGTCTTCGACGAAAGCGGGCAGGTTGGGGTCGTTGGCGACCAGTCGGCGCGGGATGGCATTCAGCTTGGACGTGTCGCCCATGCCCTCGTCCAGGGTGGCGGCAATGTCCATGCCGGCTTCGCGCGCTACCTCCACCGCCATGCCGTTATAGGCGCCGTAGGGCCACACCATGACGCGGGGGCGGCGGCCGGTTTCGCGGGCGATCACGGCGGAATTGGTCGCCAGATCCAGTTGCAGGCGGTCGCGATAGGTCTTGTCGTCCTCGTAAGTGCCCTTGGCGGCATCGAACAGCCGGGTGATGACCGCCGGTTCCATACTGCCCTGGGGGTTGGCGAGGATGCCGTGGTGCATGTCCCACGTGTGTGAGGCAATCTCCACCAAGCCGGATTTGTGCATCTCGCGCACTTGGTCCCAGGTGACGAAATTTTCCCGTGGCACCAAACTCTGGCCGTAATGCACCGGTTGACCGGCAGGCACCTCCAGCCACGAGCCCACCAGGGCGAATGTGGCGGGGAAGTGGAACGCCTTCAGCAGCGGGAAGACGTGGGTGTAAAAACTGATATAGCCGTCGTCGAAGGTCAGCAGCACCGCCTTGTCGGGCAAAGCCGGGCCGCCATTTTTGGCCACCATCAATTGGTCGATGCTGACCGGGTGATAGCCGTTCTCGCGCAGCCAGTTGAACTGCTGCACCAGCTTGGCGGTGCTGACGGCCAAATAGGTTTGGTCGGGGTCCTTGTCGGCCACATCGTGATAGCAGACCGACACGAACGAGTTGCCAGCGAAGGCCATGCCGGGGACCAGCAAGGCCAGGATCATGCATATCCAACGAAGCATGTCAGAATTTCCAGATCAGCTTGAGGTTGAGGCTGGTGTCACGTTCGCCATCGCCGTCGAAAGTCAGCCAATCCACGCCGGCGCCGTAGGTCAGGTCCATGTGCTCGCCCAGCTTCAGCGTCTGCTCGTAGCGCAGGCCGCCCACCAGCGAGTTGCCGAAGTCTTGCTGCCAGTAATTGCCCAATGTGCCGATCAACCGGTGGGACAGGGTCATGTCGTCGTTTTGGATCAGCGGCATCTCGGCGATGATCGAGCCGCTGCCCAGCGCATCCCTGCGTGGGCTGTAATAAAGCTCGGCGGTGCGTTCATTGTGCGAGCCGGTCAGGTTGACTTCCAAATCCAGCTTCAGCCCGGGTGAGGTCATCAGCCCTTGCACCGCCTTGGCCCCCAGGACCGTGCGAGTGTTGCTGTCGCTGAAATCCAGGACTTCGCCCCGGAAGGTCAAATCGGTGGTGTCGGTGGGGCGCCACTGCACCTGGGCATCAGCGGAATTGGCGGTGACGCCGTTGCGCACGGCGCGCGGCGGGGTGGCCCGGCTGAAGACTTCCGCCGAGCCGCCCACGGCCACTTCGTCATCGAAGGTGTAAGTCAGCGCCACGCGTCCGCCGCCGCGCTCGCGGTCGGAGTAAATGTTGCCGGCGATCTCGGCCACGGCTTCCCAATCGGGATTGCGGAATTCTACGCCGGCGCTGGGGCGCTGCCATGTGCCCTTGCCTTCATCGTACTTGCCGTGCGTCACCCCATAGCCGCCGAACAGCCGCCAGTTATAGGCAATGGGTGGGCTGAACAGCAGGGTGTCCAGGCCGTAGGTCTTGCCGCGCACGTCGCCGCCATGGCCCCGTCCGGCATCGGCCTCCACCCGCAATTCCGCCGAATCATGGGCCGCCCATTCACGGGCCAGACGCTGGATGCTCTTCTGCTCGGGGAAGCGCCGCAGCAGGTCGCTGGTGCCGGCCTCGGCGGCGGGGTAATCGCGCAGAATCAAACTGGCGCGCGTCATGGAAGTTTCCAGAAAACGCTCCCGTCCGGGGATGGTCACCAATGCGGCGCCAGGGGCGTTGGGCGACACGTCATAATTGACCTTTTCCAGTCCCAGCGCGGTCTGGTACTCGGCCATGGCGCGGCGTGGCCGGTTGCGGGCTTCGGCAATCATGCCCATGAGGTGGCGTAGCGAGGTGTGCTGCGGCGCCTCGGCGGCGATGGCCTGGGCGCGCTGTTCGGCCTCGTCCACATCGGCGGCATAAAGGTGGATTTCCGCCGCCGCCACCTTTGCCGTCAGATGGTCGTAATTGGGCAGGGGATGGTCCAGACCCTTCAACCACACCCATTTGCCTTCGGATTCCCACAGCTGGTCGGCCAAAGGCAGGGCGTTGGACCAGTCGCGCAGGGCTACATAGGTGTACAGCAGGGACAGCCGGGGCTCGAACGCCTTGGGCTCGCGTTCCACCGCATTCAGATACAGGTCGCGCGCCTGTTCATAGCGGCCCTTGTGGAAATAGGCGTCCGCCGCCGCCGCCAGGGCATAGGGCGGCGGGGTGGCCCCCGCAGCCACCAGGGAGTCGTATTCGCTAAGCACCGCGTCCATGCGGGTGCGGTTGCGCAAGGCGACCATGCGGTCGAAGCGGGCGCGCAGTACGTCGCCTTCGGCTTTTTCCCCCAATGGGGTCCAGCGTGAGATCTGCCCATCCAGATCGGCGATGGCGTGGTCGGTGTCGGTGTGCGGGTTTTCCCCCGGCGAGCGCGGGACATCGGCCCAGCGCACCTGCATGGCGGCGGCACCCCGTTCCAGCCGGCGGCGGTCCTCCTCGGTCAGGCTGCCTTCTTGCTCGCCCATGCGCAGGGCTTGTTGCGGTGCCCCCAATTCGGCCACCACAAAGACGCGGCGGCGTTGGACGTCACGGCGCTGGGGCGCCGTGGCAAGCACTTGGTCATACAGAGCCAGGGCGGCTACGTATTCGCTACGGGCTTCGTGCAATTGGGCGCGGGCCAGGATGACTTCCGTCTCGTCCTGATGGCCGATCTCTTTCAGCACCGCTTCGGCCGCCTCGGTATCGCCGCCATCCAGCAGGCTCAGTACCAAGCCAACCCCGAATCCATTGGCAGAAGCGGTGCGTTGCCATCCCAGCCGGTAAAGCCGGGCGGCGGTGTTGTGGTCGCCCAGATTGCGGTAGGCCTTGGACACGGCGTCGAGCACGCCGTCGGGCATGTCCTCGGGCATGCGGCCATCGGCCAAGGCGATGGCTTCGGCGTTCTGGCCGGCCCGCACCAGCAAAGCGGCGTAATCGGCGGTGATCCGGTCATCGTTGGGCTGTTGGGCGTGCAGTTCCGCCATGCGTACCAGCGCTTCTTCCGGCTTGTCGGCGGCATTGTTCACCAGCATGGCATAGTCCACGCGCTCGGCATGGGCGGTCATAGCTTGGACCAGGGCGGTATCCGCACCGGCCAATTCAGCGGCGCGGCGATAGGCGGCGGCGGCTTTGGGCAGGTCGTGCTTCGCCTCATGCAATTGCCCGTTAAGGGCCGCCACATCCACATTCTGCGGTGCGTGCTTTTGCAGCCCAACCAGGGTTTTCTCGGCGTCGGTCAGGCTGCCGGCTTTCAGCAGGCTGCCGGCCAGGGCCAGATTGCGGGGGATGGATCGGGGGTTGCGCGCTAAGGCCCGCCGGTACAGGGCTGCCGCCTCGCTGTGATGCCCAAGGCCGCGCTGCGCGTGGGCGGCATTCTCCACCGCGTAGACGGGCGTTCGGGCGGGATCCATGGTGTTGAACACCTGGACCGCCTCGTCATGACGGCCCGCCCAATGAAGCACCGCCACGGTATCGGCGGCGACGGTGGTGTCGCCAGGATCGGCGGCATGCAGCGATTTCAGCAGGGCCAAGGCGTTGTCGGTGCGGCCTTGCCGGGCTTCATTCAGGGCATTCACATAGTCCGGCACAAGCGGCGTCACCCGGCGCAAGCCCTTGCGGGCGTCGTTGTGCTTGGGCGCGGCGGCCAATACCCGCTGATAGGTGGCGCGCGCCCCGGTGAAGTCGCGGTTGCGCTCTTGAATGTCGGCGAGCGCCATCAGGGCGCCGGTATTGGCGCCGAACAGGGCGGCGTTGTCGCGGGTGACCGCCTGGGCCTCTTTCAGCTTGCCCGCATCCATCAAGCTGCGCGCCCAGCCCAGCGCCGCCGCACCATCCTTGGGGTTGCGCGACAGCATCAGGCGGTAAAGCCGGGCGGCTTGGTCGCGGCGCTTCAGGGCGCCATAGGCCGACGCCGCCTCGCGCAGTACGTAATCGGGGGCGACGGAGGCGTCCAGTTGTTCGAACATGGCAACCGCCTCGCCATAGCGTTTGGCCCAGGCTGCGACGGCGACCGCCATGGCGGCATCGGGCTGCTGGCGGGCCTCTTGGGTGGCGGCCAGGGCCATCAGCACTTCGGTATTATTGGGGAAGGCTTGCTCGGCGGCGGTGGCGGCGGCGAAGGCGTCTTCCGTGCGGGCAAGGTCCAGCAAGGTGCGGATTTCGCCGATGCGGTAGACGGGGTTGGCCGGGAAGCGCTTGGCGCCCGAGCTGTAAAGCTCCACAGCGGTTTGATATCTGCGCAAATTTCGATTGGCGCGGGCGGTGGCTTCCAGAATGGCGCCGTCCGGCAGAGGCTTGGGCAGGGTGGCGACCACCTTCAGGATTTCGGCATCCTCGCCGGCCCAGCCCAGCACGGTCACGTAATCGGCCACCAGCTTGGGCTCGTTTGCCTTCTTTCGGTACAGGGCGCCCAGCAACTCCACCGCCGGCCGGGGATGGCCCTGGCGTGCCAGTTCCAAGGCGCCGTCATAACCTAACAACGAAATGGCCCGCAGCCGCGCCTTGTCCAAATCCGACCGCAGCGGCGCTATTGTGCGCAGGCGGTCATACAGCAGCACGGCCTGAGCCCGCTCGCCCGCTTGTTCCAGCGCTTGGGCCTGGGCAGCCAGGTCTTCCCACTGCGCACGGTCCTTGGCGGCGGCTGGCATGGCCGAGACGATCGCCAGCGTGACCACGCCAGCGCGTTTGAAGTTCGACATGGACCCACGATCCCCCAAGCAGCCTCTCTCCTGGCGCACCAGGATGGGGCATTCTTATTTGCCGGGGATGGTGTCCGTCACGGTAGCTTCAGTATTAATGGACGCAATGCCGTGCCATGCGCTGAATTATGAGTAAACCGCTTGGCGCCGTCCTGCCTGCGCTACTGAGGAAATGTGTGTGGTGACTGTCGCGCCTATTCCATGGCGCAGGGAGTGACTATGGATCGTTGCACCAATTCGCCGGTAGACGTTCGAGAACAGGGCCTAGTTCCCCATGACAATGGTGCGCTGCGGCAGCAGCGGTGAAGGCCCGGCGGGGTTTCCCACAATTCCTGTGGATAACTATGTGAAGAACCTTGGGGTATCCCCCGGCAGGCGCGGAAACCCTTTGTCTTGTGGGGTCTGCCTGATTCCTGGGCATCCCTTGCTTTCCGTTGTGGGCACTGGTTTCGGGCTTTGTCTCTGGTCTAGACGGTATGCAAGTCGTCTCCTGTGAATAACTGTGAAACACCAGTCGATGACGGCCATGACTTTAGTCTTCAAATGGTAACCCAATGGCGCGGGGGTTAGCGGCGGGCTAGACTTCCGCCACTGGCAATCGGGCGCAACCTTAAGGTTTTGTCAGCGGGCCAGTGGTAGCGTTCGTGTCACTATGGTAATGGTCAGTTAGCGTTTAATGCGGAGGCGGGGGATGGGCCCGGTGGAGGAGAAAAACCCCGAGCTGGTTACCAGCTTGGAAATCTTGCTTGCCGAAGACAATGCCGTCGGCCGCAAGGTCATCGAGACCGTGCTCAAACGTAAGGGGCACCGCGTCACTTGTGCCGCCGATGGCCGCCAAGCGTTGGATCACGCCACCAGCAAGCTGTTTGACGTGGTGCTGATGGATATGCGCATGCCGGTCATGGACGGGCTGGAGGCCACCCGCGCGATCCGCCAGCTGGCTCCGCCCCACGGCACCGTGCCCATCGTGGCACTGACCGCCAATGAATACGACGACGAATCGGACGCGTGCTTTGCGGCGGGCATGAACGAGTTTCTGTCCAAAACCGTCAATCTGGATCATTTGACCAGCGTCCTGGTCCGCTTGAGCAAACAGGGTGCCGCGCCATTGCCGCCGGCTGCCAAGCCCGAAGAAGCGCCCATCCCCGAATACGACCCGAAACAATACGAGGCTTATGAGCGCGCCATCGGCGCCGACGCCATGGTTGAGGTCCGGGCCCGCTTCGAGACCGTGCAGGCCGATTTGGTGCAAGCCTTGTCGGACCCCAGCAATTGGGAACCCATTGCCTGGTCAGCCCATGCGGTGGCCGGTTGTGCCCGCTATCTGGGCCTGATGGCGCTGGAAGCCTCGTGCCGCCAATTGGAGACCGCGTGCCGCAACGCCGATGGGGCAGAGGTGTCGCGCTTGGTATTGGTTGTCCAAGCGCTACTGAGTAAAACCGCAACGGTTTGTAGTGATGTCTGAGCCAGACAATTTGTTGTTCTAGATCAGGGAATAGGGGGCAGCGGCCTGACAGCGGTTGCCCCCTACGAAGCCCTAGGAATTTTAGAACGAGTAGCGGGCACCTACATAGACTTCGTGGCTGCGCAGACGGCCCGTCAAATCCTCGTCGCCAGTGGCGGGCATGTTGCCCACCGACCACTTGCCCAGATCAACGTAGCGGTAGCCGATATCCAGGGTCAGCATGGGCAGCACCGACACGCCCACGCCGGCACCCACGCCCCAGGCGAAGTCCGTGCGGTCGTCGCCGGCGAATTCCTTGTCCCAATTGGTGGCGGGCTGCGTCTGCTGGGCCTTGGCCTTGTTGAAGCTGACGCCCGCACCGGCGGACAGGAACGGGGTGAAACGGGTGTCGGTATTGATGTCGTAGAAACCGAAGATCATGGCCGACTGCGAGCGCACCTTGGGCGCCTGATGGGCAGGCAGACCAGCGCCGCCGCCGATATTGTCGTCGCGGCTGAATTCGGCTTCGTCACGGTAGGTGTATTCAAGCTCGGCGCGGAACGGCGTTCCGGTGAAGGCGGCGCCAGCGCTGGCACCACCCAAAGCGACGGTGTCGGAGTAGTCGTCGCCGATGCCCGACTTGAGGCGGGGGTTCTGGAAGGACACGTCGTCGGCCTGTGCGAAGCCTGCGCCAGCCTTGATTCCCACATACGGCTTGATCAAATCAGCGGCGTTGGCGGAACCGACAGACGCCAAGCTGGCGGCAACCGCCAGAGAAAGCACGACTTTCGACACGACACATCCCTCAAAAAGCGTAGGCTTTTTAGCCTAAAGGATGTGGTATCGAAATCAAGGTCTCTTTTTATGCGTATGAAAAGAGAAGACCCGGCCTAAGGATGGCCGGGTCTTTGGCTTTTCAGTCTTTGGCGGCAAGCCCCAACTGGGCGGCGGCAACCACGGCGCGGGTGCGGTTGTTGACGCCCAGGGTCTTCAGGATGGCGGTGACGTGCAGTTTCACCGTGCCTTCGGCCAATTGGAGGGCGCGGGCGATCTCCTTATTGGCCTGCCCCTTGCCGAGCAGGGCAAGCACCTCGCGCTGGCGCGGGGTCAGCAGGGCGTCGGCACCATGGGGGACACTGGCTCCGTCGCCGATGTCGCCGCCCTGTTGCAGCAGAGCGGGCGGAAGGTAGACGCCGCCGGCCAGCACAAGTTGAAGGGCGGACATCATCACCCGGCTGGACGAGGTCTTGGGGATGAACCCCGCGGCGCCCAAGGTGATGGTCTCAAGCACCTGACGGCGGTCGTCAGAGGCCGAGACGATGATGACCGGCACCCGGTCGGGCAGGATTTCCTTGAGGCGGGGCAGGGTATCGTTCCACGCCCCACCGGGCATGGTGATGTCCATCAGGACGATGTCGATGTCTTGCTCGCGCTCGGCAGCATCGATGGCCTGTTGGAAGTCGGCCGCTTCCACGATGGTCATGGCCGGATCCATTTGTTCAAGAATCTGCCGCAGCCCCTCGCGGAACAGTTCATGGTCGTCAGCGATCAGGATCTTCATTGCGCTAAACCTCGAAACAGGGCGCCCAAAAAGGGCCGCGTAGGCACACCAACGCGGTCCTTCTTGGACCGGCAGGGAGGAAAGCGCCGCTTACAGACCCTTGCGGTCGGCTGCCTTGCGGGCCTTGGCCGGGGCGGCGTCTTCGGCCGAGGCCGACTGGAACAGACGGTTGAGTACCGCGATGTTCTGCTCGGCCACAGTTTGCAGGATGGTCTGCTGCGAGGCCAGGAATTCCTGGGGGTCGCGGATGGCGGTCATCTGGGTCAAGGCGCGGCCGTTGTTTTCGGCAATCTCGCGGACCGCTTCGAAGCCTGCGCGCTGAAGCTCGACGAACTTCCCAAAAACGGTGCTGGGGTCGACGTTGAACTGTTCGAGAAAATTCTTGTCAATGGCTTGGAACATCTTGGTGCATCCTTGGCGTCGGTGATCTGTCCTTACTGTCTCACGGGTTATTGTTGCGGTGCAACATCAGCGTCTTATGCCTGAGTGCCTACGACGTTCGGTAATCAGGTAGTGACATTACTTGTGGTTGGTGGGACAAGGTGGTCAAAGCCCTTGCAAGGCTTCCGTAGCGGGATTACCGTCTGGCCACTGGTGTTACGGGTGAAAGGAACTGCCGAAGTGGAGTTTCTTAAGAAGTTATTAAAGAAAGTCCTGTCTGTCGTCTTCTCCGGAATGACAATGGCCGAGATTTTCGACCTTCTGATGCCCACGCGGCAGTCTGCTTTCGTGCAGCGTCGCCGTTCATTGCTGATTCTTTCGCGCGTGCGTCTGGTCGCCGCCACTTTTGCCGTGCTGACGCCCCTGTGGATTCCCGTCGATCTCTATATCTTCGAAACCGCTCTGGGCATGTACTTGGCCGCTTTGCGCGTGCTGGCCTCCATCGCGTTCGTGCTGCTGTGCCTGTCCTATCGCGGCGCCGACAGCGTGACCGTGGCGCGCTGGGGCTTGGTGTGGCTGCTGGCGATCCCCACCGTGTTCTTCCTGATCAGCCATCCGTTGCTGGCGCAATTCGCCATTACGGATCCGGCCCAGCAGGTCATCGCCGCCGGCTATGCATTCCTGCCCTTCGTCATGGTGGCCGGCCTGTCGGTGTTCCCCATTACCTTCTTCGAAGGCGTGGCCCTATCGACGCCGCTATTGGTGGCCTATCTGCTGACCGGCGTGCTGGGTTACCAATTGCTGCCTTTCGCCTCGCATCTGGGCGCCCAGTGGCTGTTGCTGTTGTTGGCGACCGTGGCGACCCTGTCGGGCATGAGCCAGCTTCATTTCATGAGCCAGTTGGTGGACCAGTCGTCCCATGACGGATTGACACGGGCTTATAACCGCCGTGTCGGCGAAGAAATGGTCATCCAGCAATTCATGACCTCCGTCCGCGCCCAGTCCACCTTGTCCCTGGCCTTCGTGGATTTGGATAATTTCAAATCCATCAACGACCGCTACGGCCATGAAGAGGGCGACAACACGCTGCGCGCCGTCTCGGCTGCGTTGCGCAGGGTCCTGCGCCGTGGGGACATTCTGATCCGCTGGGGCGGCGAGGAATTCCTGGCGGTGATGCCCAACACCGACCCCGAAGGCGCCAAGATCGCCGTCAACCGTCTGCGCGAATCCGGCCTGGGCCTGCGCCCCGACGGCAGCCCGGTGACCGCCTCCATCGGCATCGCCGAACGTTTGGCCGACGAAAGCCAGCTATGGACCGAACTGGTGGAACGCGCCGATCAACGCATGTACATGGCAAAACAAACCGGTAAAGACCGTGTCATCGGCATTGGCAACCAGCTGATTGCCAAAAGCGAAATTGGCGATCCGGTTGTTTAAATAAAAAAGGCGGGCCGTTGGGTCCGCCTTTTTTGATTTTACGTCGTCAGGTCCTCACCCGATCTCGAACACACCCTCGATCTCGCACGCCACGTTCAGCGGCAGCGACGGGGCGCTCACGGCGACGCGAGCATGGCGGCCCGCGTCGCCCAGCACTTCCACCATCAGGTCGGAACAGCCGTTGACTACCTTGGGCTGGTCGGTGAAATCGGGCGTGCTGGCGACGAAAGCGGTCAGGCGGACCACCCGCTTGACCCGGTCCAGACTACCGGCAGCGGCCTTGATTTGGGCCAGCAGGCCCAAGCCGCACAGCCGTGCAGCGCGCACGCCGTCTTCGATGCTGACGCTGTCGCCCAGTTTGCCCACCACGGCGGGCTTGCCGTTTTCCAGCGGCAATTGGCCCGAGATGAAGACCAGATTACCGGTGACCACGAACGGCACGTAATTGGCGACCGCTGCGGCAGGCACCGGAAGTTCGATGCCCAAATCCTTCAGGCGTTGCTCCACCACGCTCATGCCGTCCTCCTTCTGAATTGAAGCGGGCAGGGTAGCGGGAAATGCCGGGCCGGGCCAGC
>JACMLB010000393.1 GCA_014379805.1 Rhodospirillales bacterium
GGACTGGTCGGGCTGGTTGGCGTTGCGGTGCAGGTCGCGCACCACTTCGGCGATGGAAACCGGATCGCCGGAATTGATCTTGGCTTCGTATTCCTGGGCGCGGCGCGACCACATGGTGCGCTTGACCTTGGCGCGGCCCTTCAACGTCGACAGCGCCGAATCCATGACCGTGCGCGACGACAGCTTGCGCAGGCCCGACTTGGTCGCCTTGGCCACCGGCACGCGGAGCGTCATACGATCGCGGTCGAAGGTGATCACGAACAATTGCAGCTTCATGCCGCCGATTTCTTGGTTCTCGATGGAAACGACCCGGCCAACACCATGGGTCGGATAGACCACGTAATCACCTTCGGCGAAAGCTACGCTCGACATCTGTTCACTTCCCTGGAAAGCCACTCGTGCTGGGAGCCAGCAGCACCCGAAGACGAACGGGGCACCGGCCTCGTCCAGAACGGGCGGGGATTCGGTCATTGCGGACGTGTTCACTTGGGGGCGGCGTGCCGCCCTGCTCTGCGAGCTAAACAACCCCTTCAGGTCGAATAGACTGTCCGCCGACACAGTTCGGAGGACTGGATCTTGTACCACGAACGCCCCGTTAAAGACAGCGAAAAAGCCCGACTACCGCTTTCGCAGCAACCGGGCTTCAAAGCCGTCAAAATCGGGCGTTCTCCCGCTCAGGCCGCCTTGAGGCAAAGCCTGCGCGGAAAGCGCTGCTACCGCTTGGCCGGATTGGGCGACAGCAGGGCGGCCTTGTCGCCCTTGGTCTTCCATTCATCGGCGTCAGCGGGGGCGTCGCCCTTCTTGGTGATGTTGGGCCACTGACCGGCATAGTCGCGGTTGATGGCCAGCCAGCTGGTGGTCTTGGGGTCGGAGTCCGGGAAGATGGCTTCCGCCGGGCATTCCGGCTCGCAGACACCGCAATCGATGCATTCATCGGGATTGATGACCAGGAAGTTCTCGCCCTCGTAGAAGCAATCCACCGGGCAAACTTCGACGCAATCCTGGTATTTGCACTTGATGCAGTTCTCGGTAACCACGTAAGCCATGATCGACTCCAAATGACTCTAATTCAGAAGCACGGTTTCAGGCGATGCCGTCCGTGCGACCCATGCGCGCTATGACCCGTTTGCGGGCAGCGCCGGCATCTTGATCCGACACATACACCAGACCGGCCATGCGGCGTAGCAAGTTCGCTTCATAATCATGCAATTGGCCGTCGGCGTAGGCCACTTCCCACAACATTTCCAGCAGTTCGACCCGTTGGTCGTAGTCGAAGGTGTTTTTCACCAACTGGGTCATGCCCACCATCTGCACCGATTGGGCGGCGGCGGCCTGCGCCTTCGCCAGCAGGCAACGCGCCTCGTCCTGGTCCAGATCGAACCGGGCCGACAGCAAGGTCAGCACGCAGGTGCGCTCGGCCTCGTCGAAACGCCCGTCCAGGGTGGCGGCTTCCACCAGCAAGGTGGCCACCGCCAACCGCAGGCGATCACATTCGCCTGGGGCGACAGGCCGCTTCAGCAGGGATCGGATCAGGTCAATCATCAGGCGCGCTCCCGCTAGCCGGGGCATAAATAATATGCCCCGGCAATAGCATAGACACCTACAGGCCTCAACCCCACAGGGTTAAGGGGTATTACAGCTTGTTGCGCAAGGTGACCGGCTTGCGGCGAGTGCGGACGGTCAGATTGAGGGCCTCCACCAGCACCGAGAAGCCCATGGCGAAGTAGAGGTAGCCCTTGGGGATGTGATAGCCCATGCCGTCGGCCACCAGTGACATGCCCACCAGCAGCAGGAACGATAGCGCCAGCATTTTGACGGTGGGATGCTTGGAGACGAAGGCCGATAGCGGCCCGGCGGCCACCAGCATCACCAGCACGGCGAGGATGACGGCGGTCACCATGACCCATAGCTGCTGGGCCATGCCCACGGCGGTGATGACGGAATCCAGCGAGAACACGATGTCCAGGATGCCGATCTGCACGATGGTGGCGATAAAGCCTGCCTTCGCCGCCTTGGCCCCAGCGGTGCCGGGAACCTCGTCTTCTTCGCCTTCCAGCGAGCCGTGGATTTCATGGGTGGCCTTGGCCAGCAGGAAGACGCCGCCGCCGATCAGGATAATGTCGCGCCATGAGATCGGCTGATTGAGCACGGTGAACACCGGTTCGGTCAGGCCGATGATCCAGGCCAACGAGCCCAGCAGGGCCAAACGGGTGATCAAGGCGAAGCCCAGTCCCAGTTTGCGGGCCAATGGGCGCTGCTTTTCAGGCAGGCGATCGGCCAGAATGGCGAGAAAAACCAGGTTGTCGATGCCGAGAACAATCTCGAGCGCGGACAAGGTCAACAGGCTGATCCAAATTTGTGGATCCGAGAGCCACTCCATGGGGCGACATCCTTAGGCTAAAACGTGAGGGCGCAAGTGTAGGGCGTATTTTCCCGTTTTCCAGGGGGCGCGTCAAATTTCCGGTGGAGTCCCACCCGATGCTTGGCGCGGAAACGTCAGGGTGAAGCGGGTGCCGTGGCCGGTGGCGCTGTCCACCGCAAGCGAACCCTCTAACGGGCCGGTGGCCAGATTATAGACGATGTGCAGGCCCAAACCGGTGCCGCCGGCGCCGCGCCGCGTGGTGAAGAACGGGTCGAAGATGCGGTTCTTGTGGGCGTCGGCAATGCCGCAGCCGTCATCGGCATAGACCAGCCGGATCTGGCCCGCAACCGGCTCGTCCACGGTAATGGACAGGGTGCCCGACTGACCGGGATCATAGCCGTGCACGATGGTGTTCATGACGAAATTGGTCAGCACCTGACTCAGCGCGCCGGGATAGCCGTCCACTTCCAGCCCCGGCGGGCAGGTGATGGTGACCTTATGACCGGCTTGGCGCACGCGCGGACTCAAGGAAGCCAGGGTTTCGCCGATATAGGCGGCAAGGTCGAAACGCCGGCGCTCGGAACTGGTGCGGTCCACTGCCACTTGCTTGAAGCTGCGAATCAGCGCCGCCGCCCGCTCGCAATTGGCCAGGATCAGCTGGCTGGTGTCGGAGGCGGTTTCCATATAGCGCTCAAAATCCTCGACGCCGATATCGTCGGCTTCGAATAAAGCGCGCATCTGGGCGGTGGAATCCGCCAGATGCGAGGCGCAGGACAGGGCGATACCGACGGGGGTGTTGATCTCATGGGCAACGCCGCCCACCAGAGCGCCTAACGACGCCAACTTCTCCGCTTGGACCAGGGTTTCCTGAGCTTCGCGCAGGCGGGCCAGGGCTTCCTCGGCCTCGGCCTTGCGGCGGGCCAGCTCTTGGTTGACCGAGGCTAACTGGTTCTGTAGCCGGTCGCTGACCTTGACCAAACGGCGCTGTTCGCGCACGGAGCGGCGATAGGATTCGGTCAGGGATTCCACGCCGTTGCGAATATCGGGCGCGGACTCGGCCAGGGATTCCCGCAGGGCATTGGCCTCGGCCAGCACCCGTTCTTCGGCGTCGAACAGGTTGAAGCCGCCGTCGGACTTGGCCACACCCACCACCGTTAGTTTTGGGTCGTGGCCAGATTGAAGGTGACGTGCTCCAGATCTTCCGAGAAGTCCTCGCCGAACTCCTTCATGGTCTCGTCCTCGCGGGCGAAGAACCAATTGACCTCGATGGTCACACCCCGTGCGGCGGCCTTGTCCATGAGCTGAAACATGTTCATCAGCGCCTTGGCGCTGGAGCTGTTGAAGTAGATCAGTTCGAAATCAAAGCGCAGAGCACGGCATTCCGCTACGCCCAGGAACCCTTCCAGGGCGGCGAAGATGGGGCCGAACACGGTCGAGGCGTCTTCGGGGTACGATTCGCCCTTGAGCGACAGGACGCCGGCGGCAAAGTCGAAATCCACTGCGGGCGAGCGCTCGGTGGCGGCGATCACTAGATTGTCCATGACCCCCCTCAGATGGAAACTTTAAGGCAGAAGAAGTGCTTTTCAGCGTCGATGCGGTCGAAGTCGAATTCGATGGGTTCGCTGGCGCGCCGTGCGATTTCGATCAGGCCGATGGTGGCGCCCCGGCTTTTTTCGTCGGGGGCTTCCCTTAGCTGTTCCTTGTAGTAGGCCTTGATCTCATCCTTGTCCATCTTCTGCAACACCTCCAGGCGGTGCTTCAACTGGGGCACGTCGTCTTCCAGAATGGTGTTGGCGCAGACGATGAAGAAGCGTCCGCGTTCAGTGCCGATGGTGACCATGCCCGATGACAGTTCCACCGACTTGCCCACGGTGCCCAGCACCTTTTCCGCCGAATAGCGGATGATGTTCTGGGCCTGCTCGACGAACACCGAGAACACCTTCTTGATGGTGGTCAGATCGGTGTCGTCCAGGGTCATCTTCTGGCGCAGGGTGTCGCCCAGGGAATACAGGATGCCCTCGGACAGATAGCCCGAGAACGAGAACAGGATGCCGCGCTCATCCAGCACGCCCTTGAAGGCGCGGTAATGCTGAGCAAGCGTCAACGGTTCACCCTCTGGGGGCGTGTTCGCTGGGATCGTCAAGTGGGACCTTCCTCGCGTGTCGTGCTGATCAATGTCTTTACAACCGAAGCCAGATGGGTTCAACCGCCACCCTCGACCTTCAACAAGCCCGAATAGCGTTCGACGATCTTGCCATACATGCCGCTGTCGCGCAGTTTTTTCAGACCGCGATTGAAACTGTCGCGCATGGCGACGTCGCGAAAGGCCACGCTATAGGCGGTCGGCGGGAAAATGGGGTGGAAGCGCACGGCTTGCGTGGTGTCCACCTTGGCCTTGACCTCGGGGTCATTGGCGAACCAGCCGAAGATGCTGCCGTCGGCCACCACCACGTCCACGCGGTCCAGGAACAGCAGCGTCGGCTGCACCATTTGTTTGACTTCCTCGCGATAGCGCGGGTTGTGTTCCACCGCCGCCTTAAAGGCCGGACCCAGGGTAAGCGCGGCTTTTTGGAACGCCACCACGGATTTTCCGGCCAAATCCTCGGGCCGTTTGATGGTGAAGTTGCGCTTGGCCAGGGTGATGGCAAAGTTGCGATAGGTCACGTGGCTGTCGGAATAGAACGCCTTGATCCCGGATGATGGCTGCATGGTCATGGACGCATCCACCATGCCGTTATCCAATTCCTTGAACACACGGGCAATGGCCATGAAGCGCGGCTTCATGGTGTGGCCTTCCAGCGCCAGGGCCTCGCGCACGATGTCGTATTCCAGGCCGCGCCATTCATCGACGATGACGTAGGGCGGCAACGACCGGCCCACCGCCATGATCACCTCGTCGGCGAAGGCAGAGATGGGCGCCAGCAGGACGGCCATCATCGCAAGGATGTGTTTCATGCCTTTTCCTTATGGCGCGGGGCGCGGCGCAGCCGCACGGTAATGGTGGTTCCACGGCCTAACTGGCTGTCCACCGCGATGGAGCCGCCGTGCAGTTCGACAATCTGGCGGACCATATGCAAGCCGATGCCCGAGCCCGCGATGTTGTTGGTGTTGGCGGCGCGGAAGAAGCGCTCGAACACGCGGGGGGCATCGTCTTCGGGAATGCCGATGCCGTAATCGCGCACATCCACGGCGATGCCGCCATGATCGGGCCGGGCTGAAATCTCTACCGGGCCGGTCTCGGAATACTTCAGCGCGTTGCCCACCAGATTGTTGAACACCAGGGACAGCATGCCTGGGTCGCCCCAAACGGGGGCCACCTCTCCCATGGTCAATTCCAGATCGCGGCCTGGAGTGGCTGCGCGGTGATGGGCCAATGCTGCCGACAGCAGCGCGCCCAAATCCAGCGCCCGTTCCTGAAGCACGATGCGGCCCGATTCCAACTGCTCGTCGGCCAGACAGGTGGCGATCAGATCCACCAGCCGATGCACGGCGCCGCGAATGGTTTCCAGCCGGGGCAGGGCGGCGCTGTCGGCCTTTTCCGCCCGCATCATCAGCATCTGCGCCGCCGAATCGATGATCGCCAGGGGCGTGCGGAATTCGTGGCTGACCATGGATAGGAACTGCCGCAACTCCTGCTTGGCTTCGGATTCGCGGGTCAGGGCCAGTTCGGCGCGGTCACGGGCGCGGGCCAGGGCGTCCAGGCTGTCTTCCAACTCGGCGGTGCGGCTTGCCACCTTGTCTTCCAGCGAGGCATTGAGGCCCGACAATTCCTCATTCAGCCGGCCAATGGTGGAAATGTCGCGCCAAGCCCGGATGGCGCCGACCAAGGCGGTGAACAGCTTCTGCGCCGTCAGTTCGGATTTGCTTTTGTAATCGTTGATGTCGTGGGTCAACACCACGTCGCGCTCGGGCGCTTCGCCGGGCTGGCCGGTGCGCAGGATGATGCGGATATGGGTGTTGCCCAGGGTCTCGCGGATGTGGCGCACCAGCTGAAGGCCGGCGTCGGGGCTTTCCATCACCACGTCCAGCAGGGCCACGGGAATGTCCGGATGAGCTTTCAGCTGAGCGGCGCCCTCGGCCGCCGAATGGGCCGACAGCATCTCAAAGCCGCGCCCATCGAAGCTGAAATCCCGCAGCAGCACGCGGGTCATGGCATGGACCTGCTCGTCATCGTCCACCACCAGCACCTGCCAGGGGGCCGCTACCGGCGCCTTGGCTGCGGTGCGGGTTTTCAGAGAGAGTTTGCCGTCCTTGCCCATGTGTGTAAGGGCCTACCGCATCGAAACCGGGGCGGCGAAGGCATAGCCGGTGCCGTGCACCGCCTCGATGGGCAAATCGTGGCCCAGGACTTCCTCACCCTTGGAACGCAGGCGGCGCACCATGGAATCCACCGAGCGGTCGCCCATGTCCCATTGGCGCTTGCCCAGCGCGCGGAAGATGTCGGCGCGCGACACCGGCTCGCCGGGGCGGTCCACCAGCAGATTGACGAAGACCCGTTCGTTGGCGGTCAGCTTCAGGGTGGCGCCGCGCGGTGTGATCAGTGCCCACGCCACCTGATCATAGATCCAGGAATTGGAGGCTGGTTTAACCGGTTGTGCCATTGGGGCGGGGGCCACCGGCTGCGCCTTCAGACGGCGCGCCAAGGTGCGCACCTGGGCTTCCAATTCCCGCAATTCGATGGGTTTGACCAGATAGACGTCGGCGCCGATTTCCAGCCCGACCACGCGGTCCACATTCACGCCGCGCGCGGTCAGCATGATGATGCCGACTTCGGAATGGTCGCGCAGGCGCTTGGCGATGGAAAAGCCATCCTCGCCCGGCAGATTGACGTCCAAAATGATGATGTCCGCCGGCCGTGCCGCTTGGGCGCGGTCCAGGGCGATGCCGTCTTCGCAGCCGATCACGTCATGACCGCAGGCCGACAGGTATTCCACCAGATCGGCCCGCAGCGACGATTCGTCTTCAACAACCGCAATGTTCGCCATGCCACCGTCCCCAACCGGCTTAAGCTGTGCCTATGGAGCACTAGCCGGGGTGGCGCGTCAAATTGCAAACCGTGGCGGATTGTGACGGCAAGTGACGAATGGGTGTTTTCAGCCGCGCGGGCTGACGATCTTGTCCACCAGCTTGACCAGCAGGCGGTCCATGCGGCCGGCCCAGGCTTCGTCGATGTCGATCATTTCGCGGCAGCGGCGGAAGGCGCGCAGCACGGTAGTGTGGCTGCGGTCACCGAACACCCGGCCCAGTTCGGGCAGCGAGCACGAGGTCAGCAGGCGGGCGTAATACATGGCCGCCATGCGGGGCTTCCACAGGCGGTGGTCGCGCGAGTGGGTCATCATCTCGCGCTCGGACAGTCCGAATTCGGCGGCGATGGTGGTGATGACCTCGGCCACGAAGGGATCGCTGACCTTGTAGCGCACCGGCGGCGGCGTGCGAATCTCGGCAAGGGCAAGCATGGGTGAACCCCCTTTAATACAAACTCGATAGGGGGAATTGTGCGCAAGTGTGGGCTAGCTTCCCACCCGCGAGTTGCGACGGCTTGTATCGCGCTGTGACTCGGATTGTGAACGGGTTATGGCTGGCTTGCTCGTAGTCATTATCATTGGTAGCAGTGCTTTTGGTGCGCTCAGCCAAGGGTCTGCTTCAGGCTCTCCATGGCCGCGATAAGGGCCAGACGGATGCCGGGTTCCATGGCTGAATGGCCGGCATCGGGCACCATGGTCAGCTTTGCCCGCGGCCAATGGCGCGCCAGATCATGGGCACTGACCGGCGGGCACACCATGTCGTAGCGGCCCTGGACGATGATGGCCGGCAGATGCTCGATGCGCGGCAGATCGTGCAGCAGCTGGCCGGGGCTGAGGAAGCCGTCATGGACCATGTAATGGCACTCGATACGGGCCATGGCGAGGCAAGCGCCGGGTTCGGATTCGGCGGACTCACCGCGCGGCATCAGCCGGGCGCAACCCTCCTCATAGCCGCACCAGACACGGGCGGCGGGCAAATGCACCGCCGGGTCGGGGTCGGTCAGACGGCGGTAAAAGGCCGCCAACACATCGCCCTCAGCCTCGGGGATGTGGGCCTTGAAGCGGCGATGGGCCTCGGGGAAGAAGGTGCCCATGCCGGTCATGAACCATTCCACCTCGGCCGGGCGGAACAGGAACACGCCGCGCAGGACAAACCCCAGCACCCGCTTGGGGTGGGCTTGGCCATAGGCCAGCGCCAGCGTGCTGCCCCATGAGCCGCCGAACAGCACCCAGCGCTCGACGCCCAAGGTGACGCGCAGCATTTCCATGTCGGCGATCAGGTGGCGGGTGGTGTTGGCCTGAACGCTGGCCTGAGGCGTGGACCGCCCGCAGCCGCGCTGGTCGAACAGGATGATGCGTCAGAAGGCGGGATCGAAGAAACGGCGATAGGGCGGCGCAGTGCCGGCGCCGGGGCCGCCATGGACGAACACCACCGGCACGCCGTTGGGATTGCCGGATTCTTCCCAGTAAACGGTGTGGCCGTCGCCCACCTCTAACATGCCCCAGGCGGTGGGCTCGGTGGGTGGGAACAGGTCCATGGGCGGTGGGTTCCTGGGGCTAAAGACAGGGTGCGTCATAATAGCATTGACGCTTGCGGCTTCGCACCCTACACCCCCGGCCATGAACGTGGATCTTTTTGATTTCGAGCTGCCCCGTGAGCTGATTGCCGAACGCCCGGTCAGCCCCCGCGATGCCGCCCGTCTGCTGCATATTGGCGAGGCGCTGGAGGATTGCGTGGTGCGCGATCTGACGGGCTTCCTGCGCCCGGGCGACGTGCTGGTCAGCAACGACACCCGCGTCATTCCCGCCCGCCTGTTCGGCAAGCGCGGCGAAGCGGGCGTCGAGGTTACCCTGCATCAGCGGGTGGCGCTGAATTCCTGGAAGGCCTTCGCCCGTCCGGCCAAGAAGCTGAAACTGGGCGACGTGGTCCGCTTCACCGACGGCTTCACCGCCACGGTGGCGGAAAAGGGCGAGGCCGGCGAGGTCACCTTGGCCTTCGACCGCTCCGGCGACGAACTGATGCTGGCGCTGGAAGCCCATGGCCGTATGCCGTTGCCGCCCTATATCCGCAAGGGGGAAGCGGACGAGGCCGACCGCGCCGATTACCAGACGGTGTTCGCCCGGGAAAAGGGCGCCGTGGCCGCCCCCACCGCTGGGCTGCACTTCACCCCCGAACTGCTGGCGGCCTTGGACGCGCGCGGGGTCAAGCGGCTGACGGTGACCCTGCATGTGGGCGCCGGCACTTTCCTGCCGGTCAAGGTGGACGACACCAAGGACCACAAAATGCATGCGGAATGCGGTGTGGTGACGCCTGAGATCGCCGACGCCATCAACGCTGCCAAGGCAGCGGGCGGGCGTGTGGTCGCTGTGGGCACCACGTCCCTGCGCCTGCTGGAAAGCGCCACCGGCGAAGACGGCGTGTTGCGCCCGTTCAACGGCGCCACCGACATCTTCATCACGCCGGGCTACCGGTTCCGCTTGGTGGACGTGTTGATGACTAACTTCCACCTGCCGCGCTCGACCCTGTTCATGCTGGTCTCGGCCTTCGCCGGGATGGAGCGCATGAAGCGGGCCTATGAGCACGCCATGGCAAGCGGTTATCGTTTCTATTCCTACGGCGATGCCTGCCTGCTGCATCGGGAGAATGACGCGTGAGCCAGTTCAAGTTCGAAGTCTTCGCCAGC
This sequence comes from Rhodospirillales bacterium, assembly GCA_014379805.1. Taxonomy (GTDB): domain Bacteria; phylum Pseudomonadota; class Alphaproteobacteria; order Rhodospirillales; family Magnetospirillaceae; genus Magnetospirillum. The sequence continues at coordinate 10,071 of JACMLB010000393.1, forward strand.
GACGGCGCCGCCCGATTGGGCCGGCTGCACACCGCTCATGGCCCCATGGACACCCCGGCCTTTATGCCGGTGGGAACTGCCGCCACGGTCAAGGCCATGACGCCGGAAAGCGTTGCCTCCACCGGTGCGCAGATGATTCTGGGCAACACCTATCACCTGATGCTGCGCCCCGGCGCGGAACGGGTGGGGCGGCTGGGTGGCCTGCATGAGTTCATGAACTGGCATGGGCCGATCCTCACGGATTCCGGCGGGTTCCAGGTCATGAGCCTCGCCAAGCTGCGCAAACTGACTGAGGAAGGTGTCGCCTTCCAATCCCATATCGACGGCTCGCGCCATATGTTGACGCCCGAGCGCAGCATGGAAATCCAGAACCAGCTGGACGCCGACGTCACCATGGCCTTCGACGAATGCACCCCGTTCCCGGCCACGCCGGAACAGGCGGCGGAAAGCATGCGGTTATCCATGCGCTGGGCGCGCCGGTCCAAGGACGCCTTCGTTCAGCGCCCCGGCTACGGCCTGTTCGGCATCGTCCAGGGCGGCGTCTATCACGATTTGCGCGCCGAATCCGCGAGCGCGCTGACGGCTATGGAATTCGACGGTTATGCCGTCGGTGGTCTGGCGGTGGGCGAGGGTCAGGAACTCATGTTCAGCACGCTGGACTTCACCACGCCACTGCTGCCCAAGGACAAGCCCCGTTACCTCATGGGCGTGGGCAAGCCCAGCGACATCATCGGCGCCGTGTTGCGCGGCATCGACATGTTCGACTGCGTCATGCCGACCCGCTCGGGCCGCACCGCCCAAGCCTTCACCCGCCGGGGAACGGTGAATATGCGCAACGCGCGCCACCAGGACGACCCCCGCCCGCTGGATGAAGGCTGCGCCTGCCCGGCCTGCCGCAATTACTCGCGGGCCTATCTGCACCATTTAACCCGCTCGGAAGAAATCCTCGGGCCGATGTTGCTGACCTGGCACAACATCCAATTCTATCAGGACACCATGCGCGGCCTGCGCGCCGCCATCGCCGAAGGCCGGGTGCAGGAATTCGCTGAACAAGCGTTGGCGCTGGAAGCGTTGGGGGATGTGGAGGCGTCTGTCGTTTAACCGGCGCCCCCTCTCCCTCCCAGCCTGCGGCTGGGTCCCTCCCTCTCCCGCGAGGGGCGAGGGGATAAAAAAAGCCCCGCCGTTTCCAGCGGGGCTTTTGCGTAGCCGTAACCGGCTTTAGCGGTTCTTGAACGCCGGGCTGCGCTTCTCACTGAAGGCGGCCATGCCTTCCTTCTGGTCCTCGGTGGCGAAGGACGACTGGAACAGGCGGCGTTCCAGATGGACGCCCTGGGCCAGGGTGGTCTCGAAGGCGGCGTTGATGGCTTCCTTGGCCATGAAGGCCAGCGGACGGCTCATGGAGGCAACGCGGTCGGCCACCTTCAGGGCTTCTTCCAGCAGATCGGCCACGGGGATGACGCGGGACACCAAGCCAGCGCGCTCGGCTTCAGCGGCGTCCATCATGCGGCCGGTCAGGATCATCTCCATGGCCTTGGCCTTGCCCACGGCGCGGGTCAGGCGCTGGGTGCCGCCGGCGCCGGGGATGGTGCCGATGGTGATTTCCGGCTGGCCGAATTTGGCGTTGTCGGCCGCCAGGATCATGTCGCAGGACATCGCCAGCTCGCAGCCGCCGCCGAGAGCGAA
>JACMLB010000394.1 GCA_014379805.1 Rhodospirillales bacterium
CGCACATGGTCAGCGAAATCGTCGGCCGGTTCGAACCCGCCGAGCGACAGGATGTGCACATCCTCGACGATCCCCGGCAATTGGTCGAACATCCCGAGACCTCGCCGGGCGAGGTGACCATCATTTCCTATCCGGTGATGAAACAGCTGGCCAAATACCATCTGGATGAATTGGCCGAGTTCTGCCGCAACAACAAGGCGGTGCTGCTGATCCGCTCGCCGGAATTCCTGGATTCCATCGGCTTTCTGGAATTCGTCGATGGCGTGATCTTCGCTGACGCCAATATGGAACGGGTGCGCGACATCCTGCAGCTGTCCAAATCGGGCTATTCCATCCTGCCCTCAGCGGCGGTGATGGATATCGTCACCGACCGGCTGCGCTGCGACACCCTGCAAAAACTGTCCTTCATCGAGCTATCCATCCTCGATCAGGTGCGCCTGGCCAAGACCAACCGCGCCATCGCCCGCTCGCTGGGGCTGACCGAGGCCAATGTGAAGACCAAGGTGCGCGCCATTCTGAAGGCGCTGAAATTCCAGAACCGCACCGAGGCGGCGGTCTTCGCCGCCCGCCAGAACGAACTGATCCGCCAATCCCTGTCCCGTCGCGGCAAGGAGAAAACGGTCGATCCCGAGGACAGGGCTGCGCCGCATTGAACTCGGTAAAGCTTGTCATCCCGAGGAGCGCAGCGACGGGGGATCTCATCCTGGCACGGCGGACGGAGGGGCGTTCCGGCTGATGCCCTGCCAGGATGGGATCTCTCACATTCGTTCGAGACGACAAGAAAAGGCTGCCGCGCTGGGGTGTGGATCAGTTCGGAAAAATGTGTCGCCATCCGCCGTCATGCCCGTGCTTGTCACGGGTATCCACGCGGTGCCGCAAATCCTGATGTTTCCAACAGCATCGGTGCGGATACGCGTGGATGGCCGGAACAAGTCCGGCCATGACGAAGAAGGGAACCCCCTCAAGACGCGTCAGGGCGCTAGGTGCGCCCCCTTCAAACCCCCGAACCGAATTCGATGGGGCTGGCGGTGGTCGGCGTGCTGCCGCCATGGGCAACGGCGCCGCGACGAGGCGTGATTACGGCGGCGTTCTCAGCCGACAGCCCGTTATTCAGCGCCCAGATGGCGGCCTGAGTGCGGTTGGCGGCGTTAATCTTTTTCAGCACGCCCTTCAGATGCACCTTCACCGTGGCTTCGGTGATGCTCAGCTTCTTGGCGATCACCTTGTTGGGGTGGCCGTTCAGCAGGCAGCGCAGGATTTGAATTTCGCGCTCGGACAGGCCTTGCAGATCGGGTGAGGCCATGGCCGGGCGCTGGGTGTCCACCTGACCCGAGATCAGCATGGCCGCCAGCCGGGTGGGAAACACCTTTTCGCCCAGCAGCACCAGTTTCAGCGATTGCTTCAGTGCATCGGGCGAAATGTTCTTCAGCAGATAGGCGTCGGCGCCGGCTTCGAAACAGCGCGCCAGATTGTGAATGTTGCGGGTGCTGGCCGCCAGCACCACCAGCTTGAGGTCGGCGTGCTTTTCGCGCATCTGCTGCAGCACCGAAATGTCGTCCGAACCGGCGTCGAACTCCACCAGGGCAATCTTGGGCTTCATGCCGGCTTCCAGCCGCACCATGCCCTCGGCCATGCTGTCCGCCTCGTCGGAGATCACGAAGGACGATCCGTCCAAAAGCTTTTTCAGGCCTTCCCGAAACAGCTTGTTGGCATCAATCAGAAGCATTTCAACGTTCTGCATATCAGTCCCCGTGCGTTGGCAGCTTTCGGGCCCGCGAGTTGGATCTTTCTGAGCCAAGTCTTATCCGAGCGGCGTCCCGCCTCCCACCTTCTGAGAGAGGTAGCCACGCGTTCATCGTCGGTAGGGATTGCCCAAATGCGCGGAGATCGCCCTACCGAAATCGTGTAAGGCCCCTCCCAACCGCGCGAAAATAATTCGCAAAATCAGGGGGATGTGGGATGCGCATGAGATATCGCGGCTCATCCGTCAGGATGGCCGTTTGGCCGGCATCGAATTATAGGGGGGAATGGGGCGAGTGACCGGAATCGAACCGGCGACATCCAGTACCACAAACTGGCGCTCTAACCAACTGAGCTACACCCGCCACTGGGGAGGCCGCATGTGTACCCAAATCGCCCCCCTGCCGTCAAGCACCAGTTTCAACCTTTTTTGACGTAAGCTGACGGTACTGCACAGCCCATGGAGAACGATCCGATGAAGCTTTATTACACCCCCGGCGCCTGCTCGCTGGCCTCGCACATCGTGGCCGTCGAGGCTGGTCTGCCGCTCCATCTGAGCAAGGTCGATCTCAAGGAACACAAATGCGAGGACGGCAGCGACTTCAATGCCGTCAATCCCAAGGGATACATCCCCGCCTTGGTGCTGGATAACGGCGAGACGCTGACCGAAGGCGTCGCCATCATGCAGTACCTCGCCGACCAAAGCCCTGCCTCCGGCCTTGCCCCCGCCGTCGGCACCATGGCGCGCTACCGCTTGCAGGAATGGCTGACCTTCATCAGCTCCGAGGTGCACAAGGGCTTCGGCCCGCTGTGGAACCCCACGATTCCCGAAGAGGTCAAGCAGGGTGCCCGCGACCGATTGGCCCGCCGCTTCACCTGGCTGGATCAGGAGCTGGCCGCGCGGACATATCTGATGGGCGACACTTTCACCGCCGCCGATTCCTACCTGTTCACCGTGGTGAATTGGTGTGGCTTCCACAATGTGGATCTGGCGCCGTACGCCAATCTGCGCGCCTACATGGACCGCGTGCGCGGGCGAGCCAAGGTGCAGCAGGCGATGAAAGAGGAGGGGTTGGTCTAGGGGAATGGCGCGGCTTTAGCCCCATGCACTCATTTGGTATTGGTGGGGTATCCACCTTATCGTATTGCTGTATGCAGCAGGATAGCCTCCCGTAATACGTGCCGTCGTTCGCTTCTGTGCTGGGGCATTGCGTTCGACGGCACTTCATTTGGGAGGGGGACATCCATGCCAACCGTCAATGCGCCATATGGCCGAGTGAATGCTGTCGTCGCATCAAGCGCGACTTTACAGGACTACTTCCCGCGCACTTTCGCGTTCGATCTGGGGCTTGAGGGGCGTCCGTATGCGGTGGTGGGGCGCCGCACGGCCGATGGCCGCGCCGCCGATCCAGACCTGATCGTTATCAGCGGCGACGGCGTTCTTCATCGTTTCGAGGCTAAAGAGGGCACCCCTGACGGTTGGGTCGAGGAACGCTACGACGTGCCCCAGCTGAAGGGCGCCACCATCATCAAGATCAATGCCAGCGCTCAGGATCCGAAGACCGGGAGTGAGCGTTTGATCGTCACTGTTTCGGCCCTGACCGCAAACCCTCGCCGACAGGTGTTCCTGATTTTGGAACGCACCCCTCGGTCCGGTTGGCGGCCCTTCAATCTGCCGTTCTCGCCGATCCCCACGAAGGACCTGTCCTTGGCGGTCGCTTCGGGATTCGTCGGCATCGGCGGCGGCAAGCTGCAAACCTTTTACGCCTGCCTTCCCCCCGGTCGGGGGATAAGCCTTGCCGGCTATGGCGTGACCAATGCAGGCGAAGCCTTTACCCTTGCCTTGATGGACAATCCCCAGGGCATCGATCGTCTGGTGGCAACATCCACTGATTATACGCTGTGCCTTAGCCGCCTTCAGAACAACGTCCTCACTCTCTATCCGGCGTCGATCAATCCGCGTGACCTGCGCGACAATCTCCTGCCGGTCCATTTCAACATGAACGACCGCAGCCGGTCGTTCCGGATGCCCATTCGGGTCGATGCCGTTGACGCCTCGTGCATGACCCCGATCACCGACACCCGCGGGCTGTGCCACGGCATGTTCGTCCGCACCGCCGACCATCAACTCATCGCCTGCGCCTTCGGCGATGAACAGCGGGCCGATAACATGGCGGTGCTGACCGGCCATCGCGATGGGCCGGATGAGGCCCACGACGTTACCTCAGCCTTCGGCGATGACGGCGCCCTGCATGTCTTCGTGCGCGACGGTAACGACCTGATCTGGTACGCAAATTGGGCAACCGGCGCCCATGCAAGTTCCTTGGTTTGGGCACCGACCGGCTGGACCGGCCGGGACATCGAGGCCCCGCAGATCGAGCGTGGCCGCCCCTACGTCTTCGTCGATAACGGCGGCGACCGCATCGACCAGATCACCCAAAGCGATAGCCTGGACGAATGGACGCGTTCCAGCGTCACCATCCCCGAACCGGTGCCTGAGGCTGAGCCTGCGGATGTGCACATCATCACCTTATCCACCGTCACAGCGCAAAGCGATCCGGTTCCCAATGCGGAGGTGATGGTGCGGGCGTCCCGTCCCACCGTGGCAGAGTATCAGGGACGATTGTACCGGCTGGGGCCGGATCGGCCGGTGACGTTCGTCACTGCCGCTACCGGCGGCGTGACCTTTCGGCTCAAGGCATCGGGGATCGACACGGCCAATCTTTTGGTTTCCGCTGCCGACCTGCCGGACGTTCCGGAAATCTCGTTCCGGCCCCAGGAAAGCGCCTTGAGCCGGCTGGCCGGACTGGATGCCGACTTCCTGGTCGATGGTGCGCGGCTGAAGGCGGCGGGATTGGCGCCGGCGTCCATGTCCGACGGGGATGCCAATAAACTGGCGGATGTGCTGCGAAGCTCTGCGTTGAAGGCGCTGAGCGATGGAACGGGGGCGCCCGGCAACACCCATATCCGCCGGATGGTCGCCAATTCCAGTGCTCCGGCCCCGGTGTCGGTCCGTTTCTCGCGAGCGGACGATGGCAGTGTCAGTGTGGCGCAGTCGGTTCCGGCTGCCGGGGGGGTGGCGCGTAGCCTGAGTGCGACCACCACCGTCTATAATACGCCCGGTGGCTTCTGGTCCTACCTGCGCAGCATGTGGACTAAAGTGCGCGATTTCGTCGTCGAGGTCGTCGATAGCGGCGTCAAATTCATCGTTACGACCGCCGAAGGCGCCGTGGAATTGTTCACGCGGGTGGGGCGCTACATTGCTGAAGGCGTTGAGGCGGTGGTGGCTTGGGTGTGCAGCCTCGCCAAGGACCTGTACGAAGCCGGCAAAAGGTTCTGTGGTTGGCTGGCGGAAAAGGTTGGCTGGGCCGATGTCATCCGCTGCAAGAATTTGGTGCGCGACTACAGCCTCGCGACGCTGATCGATCTGGAAACGTTAGTCGGTCAGGCGTTGCCCGCAAAAATTTCCGAAGGGGTGGCGTGGGCCAAGGGCCAAGTGAATACCGTGTTCGATCAGGCCATCGGTCAGTTCGACGGGAAGGGGGCGACGCCCGTTGGTAAGGTCGAAGCCGATCCCACCGGCAAACGCATTCAGTCCAACAATTCACGGGTATTGTTGGTGCAGAACGCCGTGCCGGAGACCGCCGGGGAATTCAAACTGTTTGAAATCTCGCCCGCATTGGCGGAAAAGATCAACACCTTGGCTGCCCGCACCGAGGAGATCGGGCGGCGTAATGAATGGCAGGCACTGCTTAAACCGCTGTCCGACATGTTCCAGGGAAAAACCTCGCTCGCCGACGGCCTGTCGATCGCTAGCGGCCAATTGCTGCGGGTGCTTAAGCCGGTGGTATTGTTCGCCCTTGATTTGGTGGACGTGATCCAGACGCTGGTGCTGGAGATGGTGGCCGCAATTATCGGGCTGTTCCGTAAGGCGCTGCAGGCGTCGGTGGCGACCCTGGGTGGGCCGTTCGCCTGGGTCAATTCGCTTTACCGCGGGCTTTCGGGCGGGGCGGATCTCAGCATCATCGATTTGGCCAGCCTGTTCCTGGTCGCTCCTGCCGTCATCCTTCATCACATCTATAAGAAGAAGCCGGTCATCGACCCGGCAATGGTGCTGCCGGCCAAGCTCACCAGCCCACTGGCAATCATCCCCGGCCTGCTGCTTTCCGAGGTGGACGCTAACAGTCAAGACAGCGTCAAGACTGAAGTCACCGCCACCTACAGGGTGATGACGCTCATCTACGACATCTGCGTGGCGGTGTGGGCTGTCATCAGATCGGCCGTCAGTCTAATAGAAAACGCTTTGCGCATTACTGACCTGGACAATGTGGCAACCTCCGGAAAGCTACGGGGGGCCTTCACCTGGATCGTTCGCATCGCTGATTTCGGCCCCTGGCTGTGGCTCAGCATTACCGAGGGGCTGATCGGTGGCTTGGGGGCCTGGATATGGGGTAAAATGAAGGAGCACCCCGCTGCTACTCAGATCATTGCCCTGGTGATCGTGGTGACGATCATCCTTGTCTTCGCCAGTGGGCTGGTGAGCACGATTGCGGGCTGGTATGGCGGCTTGGCTGCCAATCCTCTGGTGTGGCTGTCGTCGGGGCTGACCTCATTCAGTGGAATGGCAGTGGTCGGCCTTAACCTTCTGCTTGTCGGGCTGTGGCTGGCCGGGGGGAAAGAGGGGAAGTCGGAGGATGCCGTCAAACGGTTCTGGCTTGCCCGCGGTGCCGCCATCCCCCTTCAACTCCGTAAGCTCACCGCTTTTCTCCTGCCGATCGGCTGGGCGTTGAGCAAGAGCCCCGAGCCGGTTTCCAAAGGAATTGGCGTGGGGATGATCGCTGGCGGCTTCGCTATCGACAGTGTCGGCTACCTCACTGGCGGCAGCATCTTGGCCTATCGCGCCTCGGTGCCCGTCTGATTGGTTGCGGACGGTCGCCCGGGCGGCCGTCCGCACACCTTTCCGATTACGCGCGCTGGTGGCTATATTCCACCAGCCGCTCCACCGCGCGATCAATGGCCTCATCCGTCTTGGCGAAGCAGAACCGGGCAAAATGCGAGGGCGCGTCGCCTTGGTAGAACGCGCTGACCGGAATGGCGGCCACGCCCGCCGTCTCCGTGATCATTCGGCAGAATTCCACGTCACTGCCGTCAAAGCCTAAGGGCCGGAAATCGGCGGTGATGAAATAGCTGCCCTCCGCCGGCAACACGCCGAACCCAGCCTGGGTCAGGCCCGGCCCCAGTCGGTCGCGGCGTTTTTCCAGTACTGCCGCTAACCCATCATAATATGGACGCTGATGCTCCAGCCCCCACGCCACCGTTTCCTGCAGGGCAGGCGGGGTGGTGAAGGTCAGGAATTGGTGGGCCTTGGCGATGGGGGCCAGCAGCGACGCCTCGGCCACCACCCAACCCACCTTCCAGCCGGTCAGCGAGAAAATCTTCCCCGCCGAGCCGATCTTCACCGTACGCCCGCGCATGCCGGGCAGGCCCCGCAGCGGCACATGGCGGCGGCCATCATAGATCAGATGCTCGTAGACCTCGTCGCACACCGCGACCGCGTCGTGCTGGTCCAGCAGGGCGGCGATGAAGGCCAGTTCGTCGGCGTCATAGACCTTGCCGCACGGATTGGTCGGACTGTTCAGCACCAGTAGCTTGGTGCGCGGGCTGAAGGCGGCTGCCAGTTCCTCGCGCGGCAGCCGCCATTCGGGCGGCGAGACCCGCACCAGCTTGGGAATGCCGCCGGCGCGGCGGATGATGGGCAGGTAGGAATCGTACAGCGGTTCGATCAGCACCACTTCATCGCCCGGCTCGATCAGGCCGAAAAAGCAGGCGGCCAGGGCCTCGGTGGCGCCCGAGGTCACCATCACCTCGGCGGAATCCGTTTCCAATCCCCATTCGCGTTGTTCATGGGCCGCCACCGCCGCCCGTAAATTGGGCGTTCCCATCATGGAGGGGTATTGGTGCGGACCGCTGCGGTCGGCCTCGGCCAAGCGCTCGATCAGGGCTGCGGGTTCCAGGCCTTCGGGGAAGCCTTGGCCCAGATTGACGGCGCCGCAGGCATTGGCGAGGCGAGACATGGTCTCGAAAATGGTGGTGCCGCAGGCGGCGAAAATGGAATTGGCGTGGACCATGACACCGGGCCGGTTGGGGGGTGGGTGGGGCGCAACATTTAGCATATGCCGGGGCAGGATCGAAGCCGTCCGCTGCTGGACGAAGGTCTGTGCTCAAGGATTGCGCACAAATGCCTTAAAATGGGGCAGGTGCCCCAGGATTTGTGCCCGTGTCCCCACTGTTTTCCCGGTGGCCCAACTGGCATGTCCCGTGCTAAATGGTTTCCCGCGATTGACGCAGGTTCCACGCATTTCGAGAGACGCGGTGTCATGAAGAAGATCGAAGCGATCATCAAGCCCTTCAAGCTCGACGAGGTGAAGGAGGCGCTGCACGAAGTGGGTCTGCAAGGTCTGACCGTCACCGAGGCCAAGGGCTTCGGTCGCCAGAAGGGCCATACGGAACTCTACCGCGGCGCCGAGTATGTGGTGGATTTCCTGCCTAAGGTGAAGATTGAGCTGGTTATCGAGGACGCCCTCGTTGAGCGGGCGGTCGAAGCCATTCAGCAGGCGGCCCACACCGGCCGTATCGGCGATGGCAAAATTTTCATCTCCTCGGTCGAGGAAGCCATTCGTATCCGTACCGGCGAGCGCGGCAGCGACGCCATCTAAGACGCCTTTCGGGCGATTTTCTTTACTTTACCAACCAACAATTCAGGAATTGACCATGGCCGACGACGTCAAGAAAGTCCTCGATATGATCAAGGAGCACGACGTTAAGTACGTCGATTTCCGCTTCACTGATCCCAAGGGCAAGTGGCAGCACACCGCGCAGCATGTGTGCTCGGTTGACACCGACATGCTGACCGACGGCCTGATGTTC
>JACMLB010000395.1 GCA_014379805.1 Rhodospirillales bacterium
CGGCCAGGGTGTTCTGGGAAGTGGTCGACTTACCGATGCCGCCCTTGCCGTAGAAAGCGATCTGACGAAGTGCCATGTGATGGTTCCTTTCTCTGTCCAAGCCTTCCGAATTTTTTTGGCGGGGGGCTCGACCTCCGCCACGGACCTTGTCTTGCAGACGGCGTGCCAACTCATATGGCTAAAAAAATAACACAGTGAAATCAATGAGATGATTTGGTTGATGGGCGGCGTGCCCAATTTTTGTGCGGTGTCGCACCCTGTTGGGAATCCGACACTGTGTTGGAACCCGCACAGACGTTGGGGTTTTTACCCCTAGATGGCTTAAGGCTATTGGGTATGCTTCTTGCATTGTAAATGCCGCCGCGTTCAGGGGGGCGGAGCACACATGCAGGAGCAGCGCCGTATCGGCCATTCCACCAATCTGGTCGGTCTTTCCACCGACCTGCTGGGCAGCGCCACGTTCAACGAGCACCCCATGGAGATTCACCTCTCCGGTGTGCGCGAGATGAACAAGAACCTGTTCGAGATGCTGTCCCAGGCCGAGAGCCTGGCTGAGGCGGGCGACGCCTTTTATAAATACATGATGGCGGTGTTCGGCATCGATCCCGAGCAGATGGAGAAGGAGCGGGCCGAGGCGGAGAAGGGCGGCGTCAAGCTGCGGCGCTACCGCTCAAGCTTCCTGCGCCTGCTGAAGGGCTGGGGCTACGATTCCAACGGGCCCGAAGGGGCGGTCTTGAAGGGCTGGGTGGAAAGCCGCTTCGGCCTGTTCCCAACCTTCCACAAATCCATTCTGGGCCGTGTCGGTGGCCCGGATTGGGCGACCTATGTGGAAGAGAAGATGTCCAGCCGCTTCCACAACAACTCCATCTATACGCAGCTGGACATGGTGTACGAGTTCTCCCAATGGGCGCTGGCTAAATTCACCGCGCCGGGACAGCCGCATATCCGCCTGTATCGCGGCACCAATTCCTTCGACGAACATCAGGTGGTCAAGCGCATCGACAAGAAAACCGTGGTGATGCGCATCAACAATTTGGCCTCGTTCTCGTCGGACCGTTCAGTGGCCGATTGCTTCGGCGACACCATTGTGGAAGCCGAGGTGCCGGCGGTGAAGATCGTGTTCTTCAACACTCTGCTGCCCATCCACCCGCTGAAGGGCGAGGGCGAGTACCTTGTCATCGGCGGCGATTACCGTGTTACCGCAAGTTATTTTTAGCTAGTATGATTTTCAATGAAAGGTAGCGAATGACGGATATGATGACCCTTGAAGACCGGGCGCTGGGCGCCTTTCTCGGCTTTGCCGTAGGTGACGCACTGGGTGCAACCGTGGAATTCCTGACCCGGCGCGAGATCGAGACCAAATACGGCGTTCACCGCAAGATGATCGGCGGCGGCTGGCTGCATCTGGCCCCTGGTCAGATTACCGACGACACCGAAATGGCGCTGGCGCTGGGGCGCTCGCTGGTGCGCCAAGGCACTTTCGACGCCAAGGATGTGTGCGAGGAATTCGCCGCCTGGCTGAAAAGCGGGCCGGTGGATATCGGCAACACCTGCCGGCGCGGCATCCGCCGCTACATGATCCATGGCAGCGTTGAGGGCGCGTATTGCGACGGCGACGGCGGCAACGGCGCGGCCATGCGGCTGCTGCCCTTGGCCATCGCCACCTTGTACCGGCCCGATCTGTTCGAGGCTTGGACCTTGGCGCAATGTCACATTACCCACCATCACCCGTTATCGGATGACGCGTCGCTGGCCTTCGGCCGCATGGTGCAGGGGTTGTTGCTGGGCAACGGCGTCAAGGGCGCCCGCGAAGTGGCCAAGACCCTGGTGGATAAGCACCGCATCTTCCGCTTCGAGCCGTTCCGCGGCCAAAGCTCGGCGTATATCGTCGATACCGTGCAGACGGTGTTCAACTTCTATTTCGTCACCGATTCCTTCAAGACCTGCGTCATCGAGACGGTCAACCAAGGCGGCGATGCCGACACCACCGGCGCCCTGGCCGGCATGCTGGCCGGCGCCACCTATGGCATTGGTGATGTGCCGTCGGCTTGGCTGACCAAGCTGGACAAGAAGATCAGCGAAGAGGTACGGGCGCAGGTGCAGGGCTTGCTGAAATTGGCGGAAAAGCTGCGGGATGCGTGAGCACTCGTTTCGTCACCCCCGCGAAAGCGGGGGGCCATGTTTCCGCTAAACGTATACGTCTGAGTGCACCACCCATGGACCCCCGCTTTCGCGGGGGTGACGAGTCCGTTGGACTACGGGCACTTATGTCCGGTATCCCCCTTGGGGCAGCCTTCGCCGATGCCGTCGCCCTTCAGGCCTATCCAGGCATCCACCAGCGCTTCGTCCCAGCCGGTTTCGCGGCGCTCAGCCACCTGCAAGAGGGGGCGGCGGATCAGCAGGGGGTCGGCCAGCATCAGGGTCAGCGCCTGCTCTGCAGTCATGGCCTCGGGTTTGATCTCGCCGGCTTTCACCCGAGGACTGGCGCGGTTGAACCATTCGGCCACCGGGCGCTCCCCGAAGAAGGCCAGCAGCGTTGCCTCGGTCCATGGCTCAGCCAGCAGATTGCGGGCCTCCACATCGTGTCCGGAGTCCGACAACAGCTTCTTCTGACGGGCATTGCCGCCGCAGCCGGGTTTTTCGAAGAACACCACGTGGGCCATTGGACGCCTCCTCACTCAAGGAAAAGGGAGGGGAACCGAAGCTCCCCTCCCACATCGACCTGCGTTCGCTTCCGCCACCTTATCGCCGCAGGTCGATCTCGACACCGGGTTCGCCGGTGAATTCCACGAGGATGTCCTCGTCGCGGACCACGTATTGACAGGCCAGCCGGTAGGGCGGGGGCATGTCATTGGTCTCTGCGTTTTCCAAAGCTTCCTTGGTCAACTTGCCGTTGACCGAAAGGGTCAGCTTTTCCTTCTGGGTCAAGGCGATGGCCTTGGGCTTGTTCGGGCCAAGATTGGTCACCTTGATCAGGCACGAACCGCAATCGCCTTCGTGGCACTGGCACGGGATGACGATGTTGTTCTGCTTGGCCACGGCCAACAGGGTGTTGGTATCGCCGGCAATGGCGTAAACGGTGACGTCCTTGGCGAGCGTCGGGCTGCTGAAAGTGATATTGGCCATGGAGTGACCCCCTCTCTCTAGTGGTTAGACCGTCGTCTTTTGAGAAGTGACGGGCGCGCCGGTGAGCGCGAGAGCGGCCTCGGCCAACGGCACGATGATGGGTGTGATGCCCTC
>JACMLB010000396.1 GCA_014379805.1 Rhodospirillales bacterium
GTTTGTGATCACCTTCGACCGCGATCGTATGACGCTCCGCGTGCCGGTGGCCAAGGCGACCAAATCGGGCCTGCGCAAGCTGTCGTCGCGCACGGTCATGGACTCGGCCCTGTCCACGTTGAAGGGCCGCGCCAAGGTCAAGCGCACCATGTGGTCGCGCCGCGCCCAGGAATACGAAGCCAAGATCAATTCCGGCGACCCGGTATCCATCGCCGAAGTGGTGCGCGACCTGCACCGCAACGCCAATCAGCCCGACCAGTCCTACAGCGAACGCCAGATCTATGAAGCGGCGCTGGAGCGTCTGGCCGCTGAATTGGCTGCGGTCGAGAGCATCGACACCACCGCCGCCACCCACAAGCTTGAGCAGTTGCTGGACGCCGCCTAAACCGCGCCGTCCGTAACGCAAGCGTTTTCGCATGCCGCACAGTCATTGTGCGGGTGCAGCACGGCGTTGACGGAATCCTTCGCGCCTGCGACCATGCGCACCCGGCAGGCCATATCCTTGGCCGCCGGGCGAGCATTCCAGGGGGCATGGGCGTCATCGTGTCGGAAAACAACGTCTTCGCCACATTGCGGGGTTCAGGCCGCATCTGGGCGATCGCCGCCATTCATGGCGAGATCGAACGGTTGCGCGCGCTGCACGGCCGACTGGCTCAAGACGCCAAGGCCGGCGACCAGATCGTTTATCTGGGCGATTACCTGGGCTACGGCCAAGCCGTCCGCGAAACCATCGACGAATTGCTGATGTTCCGCCGCTCGTTCCTGGCCAAGCCGGGGGTCGAGGTGGACGACATCGTCTATCTGCGCGGCGCTCAGGAAGAGATGTGGCAGAAGCTGCTGCAGCTGCAATTCGCCCCCAATTCCATCGACGTTCTGAAATGGATGGTCGAGCACGGCATCGGCCCCACCATCGCCGCCTATGGCGGTTCCATGGACGAAGGCCTGGGCTCTGCCCGCGAAGGCATCCTGGCACTGACCCGCTGGACCAGCGCGCTGCGCCAGAACATGCGCGCCTATGACGGCCACACTGCATTGATGAGCGTGCTGAAACACGCCGCCTTCACCGACGACAACGCCCTGCTGTTCGTCCATGCCGGCCTGGACCCTTCGCGCCCGCTCTCCGCCCAGATGGACGCCTTCTGGTGGGGTTCCGCCGGCTTCGAACTGCTGGAAGGCCCCTATGGCGGCTATCGTCTGGTGGTCCGCGGCTCGGACCGACGCCGCGGCGGCGTCCGGGTAGGCGCGTTCTCTGCCACCCTGGATTCCGGTGCCGGCTTTGGCGGCCCCATCACCTGCGCGTGTTTTGGGGCCGACGGGCAGATTTTGCAGATGCTGGAAGCATAGGCGGACGGGGACCTCGCCCAGCCATTTACGTCATGCGCGGGCTTGACCCTACGACATGCACACATCTCGTCGTACTTGCCTTATCACGCCTCAACTGGACCCCTTCGAAAAGCTGATCGCCGCCGCCTCTCCGCGCCCAGCACGTGGATGGCCGGGTCAAGCCCACGACTGTCCGGTTTAAATTTACTTGTCATCCCGAACGACTAACGGGAGGAGGGGGCTCCGCTTGGCACGCCGTGTCAAAACAGGATTTTGGCACGCCGTGTCAAAACAGGATTCCGACGTGCCAGGATGAGATTCCTCGCATTCACTCGGGATGACAAGCTATTGGAAAACCAACGACTTGCCCTTGCGACAGGCGCCCTTAGATTAACCACGCGCCAGACGGAACCCAGCCAGGGTTCCACCCGACAGATATCTCTGTGCCTCTGTGCCTCTGTGGTAAATTCCCCGTCCAATTGGACCGATGTCGCCGCAAGGGCACGCTGCCGCTGCCTTTCCGGGCGACACCGAAATTTAAGCCGGACAGCCGTGGGTCAAGCCCGGCCATGACGATGGAAGGGGTGTGTCGACCGATAGCGCCCCGCCTACTTCTTCTTGGAAATGTCCTCGATCTGGCGCTGCAGCACGTTGATCTTGGCCTGCAAATCTTCGAGCCGGGGCTCGGTTTGCGGATCGCCGGGACGGACCGAGCCGTCGGCGCCGTGGGGATAGAAGGGCGAGAACATCTTCATGGCGCTTTCGAAGAAGGCCATGTTCTGCTTGCCCATCTCCTCGAACGGGTTGAACGGGAACAGGCCGTCCA
>JACMLB010000397.1 GCA_014379805.1 Rhodospirillales bacterium
GGCGATGTCGAGGACCTGATTGATCAGCCGGGTCAGGCGCTCGCTTTCCTTGATGATGATGGACAGGAATTCCGCCCGCTGGGCTTCCTCGATGCCTGGATTGTCGAACAGGATTTCCGAGAACGAGCGGATGGAGGTCAGCGGCGTGCGCAATTCATGGGTCACCGTGCTCATGAAATCGTCCTTGAGCCGGTCCAGTTCCTTCAGTCGCTCATTGGCCGCTTTCAACTCGTTGGTGGCGGCCTCCAGCTTCTGGGAATAGGCAATGACTTGGCTGGCCTCGTCGAGGATTTCCATGACCTCGTCCAGGCCGACCACTTCGCCCTTGGCGACGGAAGACACCATGACTCGGGCCGAGGCGGTGCCGATGGCGCCGGCCAGCAGGCGTTCGGCAAAATCCACCAATTGGGAATCCGCTTGGCGCATGGTATTGAGGTCCAGGCCGTGTTCCTTGGCCCAGCCGGAGAACGCGCGCAACGCCCGTTCGTGGCCGACGAAGCGTTCGGCCAGGGCGATCAGGTCTTTTACCTCGGCGGTGCCGCGCCAGAACCGCTGGCGCTCGCCTTCGGCGGGGGGGCGCAGGGCGTCCACGAACAAGGCGGCCTGGATGCGCTCGATGGCGCTTTGGTTGGTCAGCAGCGATACGCCGATATAGGCGCCCAGATTGGCGATCAGGCTCCAGATCAGGGAATGGGTCACCGGCTCCAGCCCGCCCAGGCCGAACAGGGCATAGGGCTTCAGCAGGTCCAGCCCGAACACGCCGGACTCCACGAAGGCCTGGGGCAGCCAGCCCGAGCGGGCGAAGGACGGCAGCAGCAAGGTGTACACCCACACCACGAAGCCCGCGCTCAGGCCCGCTAAGGCGCCCTTTTCGGTGGCGCCTTTCCACATGATTCCACCGATCAAGGCGGGGGCGAATTGGGCGGCGGCGCAGAAGCTGACCAGTCCGATGGAGACCAGGGCATAGGATTCGCCGATCAGCCGCACATAGGCGTATCCCAGCAGCACCACGGCAATGATGGTCCAGCGCCGGATCGCCAGCAGCAGGCGCGAGAAGTCCGAGCGCTCGGACAGGCCAAGCCAGCGGATGCGCAGCAGCACCGGCATGACCAGATCGTTGCAGACCATGGTGGCCAGCGCGATGGTTTCGACAATGACCATGCTGGCCGCCGCCGACAAACCGCCGATGAAGGCGAACATGGCGATGCCCTCATGGCCGTTGACCAGGGGCAGGGCCAGCACGAACAGATCGGCGTTGACCGCTTGGCCGTCGAAAACCAGCCGCCCGGCCAGGGCGATGGGCAGCACGAACAAATTGATGACGAACATGTAAAGCGGGAACAGCCACACGGCCTTTGCCACGTGACGCTCATCCACGTTCTCGACCACGCTCATCTGGAATTGGCGCGGCAGGCAGACGATGACCAGCATGGACAGGATGGTCAGCGCCACCCAGTCACCGTACGCCCCGGCGGTGGGCACGGTGAACAGCTTGCGGATGTCTGGATGCTCCGCCGCCTTGGCGAACAGATCGCCGAAGCCGCCGAACAGCCCGAAGGTGACGAAGGCGCCCACCGCCACGAAGGCCACCAGCTTGACCACGGATTCGAAAGCGATGGCCAACACCATGCCCTCGTGATGTTCCGAGGCGTCGATGTGGCGCGTGCCGAACAGGATGGCGAAGGCGGCCAGGGACAATGACACCAGCAGCACGGTATCGCCCAGAATGGGCACGGGCGGTCCGCCTTGCAGGTCGGGCCAGTTCAGCAGCACGGTGAAGGTGGTGGAGACCGCCTTCAGTTGCAGCGAGATGTACGGCATGATTCCCACCACGGCGATGATGGTGACCAGACCGCCCAGGGTCGCGCTTTTGCCGTAACGGGCCGAAACGAAATCGGCGATAGAGGTGATGCGGTGGGCTTTGCCGATGCGCACCATCTTGGCCAGTATCACGCCCGACAGCGCTGCCATCAAGGTGGGGCCAAGATAGATGGGCAGGAAGCCGATGCCGGTGGTGGCGGCGCGGCCCACGCTGCCATAGAAGGTCCAACTGGTGTGGTAGACGGCGATGGACAGGGCGTAGGTGTAGGGGTTGGCGATCAGCGAGCGGCCCCGCTCGGCGCTGCGGTCGCCCAGCCACGCGATGGCGAACAGCAGCAGCAGATAGGCGAAGGAAATGACGGCGACCATGGTGCTGCTCAGCATGGCCCTAATCCTCCTCGCCGCGCGAGCGCTCGACCACCAGCGCCAGCACGCCGATCAACGCCAGCCAGCCGCCGAACAGCCACAGGTAAAGCAGCGGGATGCCCCACACCATGACGTCCTTGGAGGCGACCGCCAGCAAGGGCGGCATGAACAGTACCAGTCCCAGCAGGAAGGCGGCGGCCAGCCGTTCTTTGCGTCCGCTAGGATGAGCGAGGCGTAGGCTGGCGGGGCGCCGGCCCATGGTCACAAGCCTCCGGCCAAGGCGGATTGAGCCGCCATGGCATCGTCCAAGGTGCGGATGCCGCGGCTTGCCAGCAATTCGGTCAGGCGGACCCAGATTTCGGCGGTGGTCATGGCATCGGACAGGGCCGAGTGCCTGATATCGACCGCCACCCCCAGCCGCCCGGCCAGGGCAGCCAGTGACGGGTCGGCACCGGGGTCTGCCACCAGGGACAGCAACAGGGTGTCCAGCACCGGATTGGTCAGCGTGATGTCGGTCTGGTCGCGCTTGGCCTCCAGGAAGCTAAGGTCGAAGGCGGCGTTATGGGCCACCAGCACCCCGTCGCCCACCATGTCCTTGAACTGGCGCAGCACCACGGCCAACGGCGGCTTACCCTTGACCATCTGGTCGGTAATGCCGTGGAAGCGAATGCTGTCGGGTGGGATGGGGCGTCCGGGATTGACCACACGCTCGAAGCCTTCGGCGGTGAGCACCTTGCCATGGTCCACCTTGACCGCGCCCAATTGGACGATCTCGTCCTCGCTGGGTTTCAGGCCGGTGGTTTCTGTGTCGAAAACCACGACGCTGAGGTCCGACAGCAGGCGCGCGCCCAACCTGCCGGTGTCGGAATGGGCGCGCATCAGGGCGGCGTCGTGGAACTCGGGCCGGCTGAACAAGGCGGGCTCGTCGGGCAGGAATTGCTGGCGCGTGGGGGCGGGCAGGGGGATGCGCAGCACGGTGGTGCCGTTGCTGAGCTTCAGGCTCCACGGTTCGGAATTGTGGCGGTCCAGCACGTCGCGCACGGTCTGGCCGCCCTCCAGCGGGCGGTCCAGCCATGTCTCGATGGCCGATTGGGGCACCGGATCGCCGATCCAGCCAATGTCCAATGTGACGTAGCGGTCGGCCAGCAGCGCTTCCAGATCGAAGCTCTTGCGCCCGGTGGCCCCGGCCAGCCCCGCCACCAGGGCGCGCAACGCCAGCAACAGCGAGTGGCTGTCGCCGTGCAGCCACAGGGGAATGCCCACCATGGTAAGGATCAGGCCTGCACGGGCAGCCTCGCGCGCAAGACAGTTGAACAAATCCTGGGAATGCAGATCGGCCATCAGCCAGCGTGTGGCGACCTGACGGCGGAACTGGGCGTCCAGGGTTTCCAGGCGCACCGACAACAAGCGGGCCTCCTCCGCCAACACCTCGTCGAAGGCGGCGCGTTCCCGTGGCGCCATGCCGGGATAGGCGGTGATGACTTCGGCGGCGGCGCGCAGGTTGGTGATGGGCTGGCGCAATTCGCGGGCCAGGGCGCGGTGCAGCATGTTGTCCTGAAGGGCTTGCTCTGCCTCGCGGGTGGGGTCGGTCAGGGTCAGCACATAGCCGGCGGGCGTGCCGTCGGGGCCGCGCACCAGCGCCATGCGCCCCTGTACCAGCCGGCAGGTGTCGGGGGTGGCGCCGGCAAAGCTGACCCAATCGGCGGCGCCGGGTACGCGCAGCTGTTCCAAGGCGTGCAGCACCGGCTCGCGGCTGACCAAAGCGAAAAGCGGTCTGCCCGGTGCCAATTGGTCGGGCCCGCCCAGCAAGCGGGCGGCGGCGGAATTGTGCCCGATGAGGCGATGGTCGGGGCCACACAGCACCATGCCTTCGGGCAGATCGCGCAGGATGACCTCAAGCCATGCCCGATGGCGGGCGGCTTGGGCGGCTGCCTGGGTCAGGCGGTCATCGGTGTTGGCGGCGGGGGCAGTCGCGACGGGCTTGGACTTGAGGTCCCGCGCCTTCAGGGCTTGGTCCAGCAACCGGCCCAGCCATGCCAAGGCCAGCGCCACCGCGCCGCCGGCCAGCAAGCCGGCCAGGGTTGCCGCCGCGGCACTGGCCGTGGGCGGAAGATGAGCTAGAACCTGAGCCGACGCCAAGGCAAACACGCCCGTGGCGGCGATCAGGAGGGCGACCCGCTTGCGCTCGGTCATCACGGCCCTCCGTTTTCGTCCGGCGTTAAGGCGCGCCGAGGAAGTGACGCACCTTTTCGACCACGTCGCGGGTCGAGAACGGCTTGGTGACGTATTCGTCGGCGCCTAGCGCCAAGCCTTTCTCGCGTTCCACGTCGCGGCCCTTGGCGGTCAGCATGATGATCCGCACATCGGCCCAATCGGGATTGGCGCGGATGGTCTGGCAGACGTCATAGCCGTCGCGCTTGGGCATCATCACGTCCAGCAGGACAAGGCCGGGTTTGGCTTGGCGAATGGAGTCCAGTGCCTGTTCGCCATCGCGGGCGACACGCACGTCATAGCCGACCTGCTTCAGCAGGAACTCGAGCGAAAGGACGATGTTTGGCTCATCGTCGACAACCAGAACCGATAGGGTCACGGTGCCGTACCTCCTGTCTTTCGCGCCCTCTAGAGGGGTGCTTGAGATGAAGCGTAACACCGTGCGGCACCACTGTCATGGTCGGCGGTCGGCCAATTGGTCGCGTTGGACTAGAAGATGCCCCACGACCCGCCAAAGCGCATAGGAATCCACCACATTGCCGGGTTTCAGATCCGCATGGGCCAGATTGTCCAGCAGGGTCAACTCGGCCTGGGGCGCCATACGGGCCAGGGCCGCGCTTTCGGTCCACGGGATGATGCGGTCGTCGCGGCCATGGATCAGGAACAGCTTGGCCTTCAACTGCGACAGGTCGCGCGGCGCCAAATCCATGTCCCTGATTTCGCCCTTGATGCGCGGCGGTAAGGCGGCGATCAGGGCCGGCACTTTGGCCGGGTCGTCATTGGCCAGCAACGCCATCACCGATTTGCCTTGTGGCCCCAGCTTGGCGGTCAGATCAATAACGGGTGCGGCAAGGTCGGCCATCTTGCGCTCGGCGATGGCCGACAAAAGGGCGCGGTCGCCGGAATCGTCCAGGCGCCGCGCATTGGCTTTGACGAACACCCATTTGCCGTACGCATTGGGCGTTGCCTGACGCCAGGGCTGGCCGGGGCCGTCGCGGTAATGGCCGGTGGTGAAAAAGGTGATGACGGCGGTCAGATCGTATAGCCCGCCGACGCTGACCACGAAATCCACTTTGGGCTCGTCCAGCGCCGCCAGGATGGCGGGCACGTCCGCATAGGAAATGGCGGCGATGCCCAAACCGGGTACGCGGCGTTCGGTGTCCAGGAAGCGGATGGCGTCAGCGATGGGCAAGCGGTCGGCGGCGGACACTTCCTGTGCCCGCACGCTGGCCATGTCGGGCACCAGCACCAGGAAGCGGGCGCGGGCCAGCGATTGGGCCAGGGCCACCAGACGGGGATCGTCCTTGCCTTCTTTCGCCGCGCCGGGAACGAGCACCAGCCCGACCTTGGCCTTCTCTGCCGGCAAGTACAGATCGCCCGAGTTCTTGCGCCCGTCCACGGTCCAGCTTACGCCTTCGCGCTGCGGCCGTCCGGTCAGCCGTTTCAAGGTGGAGGGACCGCTACCGGCGGTAAGGTCGCCCAGAACCAAGCCCGCTTCCATATCAGCGGTAGAGCAACCCGACGCGGTAGCGAGACCGAAGGCGGCAGCAAGGAACAGCAGGAAGAGGACTAGGCGCTTCACAGCGGCCCCACCCCTTCCATGCGTTCCTTCAGCAGATCGTGCTTCTTCTGCAACATGTTTTCCATGCGTTTGATGCGGCGGTCTAAATCTTCGATCTTGGTCAGGCGTTCCTCGCGCTTGTTCTTGGACCAGCCGGCGGCAAAGCGCGAAATGCCCCATTCAGCGCCGACGAAGCACAAGGCGGCGCCCGCCACCAGCGAGACGATGGCGGCCACACCGCCGAAGGTGCGGTCCACCGCCACCACCGCGCCCCAAAAGCCGATGCTGACCAGCGAGGCGGCGCCCACCAGCAGGATGCGGCCGATGGTGCGGTCTTGTTGCACATGGCGCTTTTCGGCGGCGCGCAGGGCGTTGGCGATTTCCTCGCGGGCGATGTTCTGCCAGGTGCGGAACGACATGCCCTTGACCGTCCGGTTGTCGCGGATGGTGTGCTCCAGCTTACGCACAAGGTAATCGGCCTGCTGTTCCGGCGTCGGGCCGTCAGCCATTGTCCCCACACTTTGCAACCCCAAACAGTCCGCATTGTAGCACTCCGTTGGGTAGCACTGGGGCGCGATTTCTCGTATATCCACCCGCATGAGCGCAGAACTCTCCCAATTGCTTCCCTTCGCAGCTTTGCTGCTGATCGCCGGGGCCGGGGCCGGCATCATCGCCGGATTGCTGGGCGTCGGCGGCGGCATCGTCGTGGTGCCCGTGCTGTTTCACTTGTTCACCCATCTGGGCGTGGACGAGGGCGTGCGCATGCAGGTGGCGGTGGGCACGTCGCTGGCCACCATCGTCGCCACCGCGTGGTCGTCGGCCAGCGCCCATTACAAGCGCGGCACGGTAGACACCGACTTTCTGAAGGGCTTCGGCCCGGCCATCATTATGGGCGTGCTGTTGGGATCGGTGGTGGCCGCCACGGTCAAGGGGCCGGTGTTGACCAGCGTGTTCGCCGTGGTCGCTTTGGTGGTGGCGGTGCAGATCGCCTTCGGCAATCCCCATTGGAAATTGGGCGAGACCCTGCCCACCGGCGCAACCCGCCTGGGCATCGGCACCACCATCGGCGCCCTGTCGGCTATGATGGGCATCGGCGGCGGCACCATGACCGTACCGCTGATGACCATGTTCGGCGCTCCGGTTCACCGTGCCGTGGGCACCGCCGCCGCCACCGGCTTCATCATCGGCGTGCCGGGAACCATCGGTTTCATGATCGGCGGCTGGAACGCCCCGAATCTGCCGCCGGGAAGTCTGGGCTTTGTCAGTCTGGTGGGACTGGCGCTGATCGCGCCGACCTCCATGCTTTGCGCGCCGTTCGGCGCCAAGCTGGCCCATAAGCTTAACACCACCGTGCTGCGCCGGGTGTTCGCGGTGTTCCTGGGCTTCACGTCACTGCGGATGTTTTATTCCATCCTCACGTAAAGCCAGACGCCATCCTTTAGGTCTCGCTTCAACAGGCCGCGCTCGATCAGACAATTGGCGTGAGCCAGGGTCTCGCCCATGGCGAAGCCTAATTGCTGCGGGTCCAGTGCGCGGCGGAACAGCACGTGGGCCAAATCCAACGCGGTGGTTGGTTCTGTCGCGGCCTCCAGCAATTGGGTCAGGCGCGTTTCGTGGTGGCGGATCAGATCGTCGCAGCGCGCGTGCAGACCCAGGAACGGCAGGCCGTGTGACGGCAGCACCAGTGCGTCGTCGGGCAGCTGTTTCAGCGTATCCAGCGAGGTCAGGAAGTCGCGCAACGGGTCGTCGTCGGGCTGTTGCGGCCACACGCCGACGATGGGGCTGATGCGCGGCAGCACCTGATCGCCCGAGATCAGCACACCCGCCTCGGCGCACCACAGGCAGGCGTGCTGGGGCGAATGGCCGCGTCCTTCCACCACCTGCCATAAACGCCCGCCGATGATGATGCGGCTGCCGTCGCGGATGTCGCTGATGGAGGCCGGCAAGGGCGCCACGCGGGTGCCATACGCCCCGCTACGCTGGCGCACACCGGCCAGCAAGTCCTCGCCATAGCCGGCGCGGCGGTAATGTTCCACCTGATTGGCGTGGTAGTCGTCGCCCACATCCAGCGTCAGCATGCGCCCGAAGCTCCACTCGCCCAGAGTGGCGGTCAGCGGCACCTGATGGCGCTGGGCCAGCCAGCCGGCCAGCCCCATATGGTCGGGATGGAAATGGGTGCAGATCAGCTTGGTGACGCGCTTGCCTGCCAGCACGGTTACCCACGCTGCCCGCGTCGCTTCATCGTTCACCCCGGTATCCACGATGGCCCAACCGTCGCCGTCCTCCAGCAGCCACAGATTGATGTGGTCCAGGGCGAAGGGCAGCGCCATGCGCAGCCAGTGGATGCCTGGGGCAACCTCAAGCGTGGTGCCGGCGTCAGGCGGGATGGGGAAGGGGTGGTCGAGCGGGGTGCGGGTCATGGGGATTGTTAACCACGAAGGCGGGGCGGTTGGAAGCATCGTTGAAATGCTTCATGGTTAAATGGGGCATGACAACGACCCACACCCTCCGCATCGGCATCGACCTGGGCGGCACCAAGACCGAAGCCATCGCCCTGGACCGCGCCTCGGGCACCGAACTGGCGCGCCGCCGTGTGCCGACCGAGCGCGGCTCGTACGACGGCACCATCCGCACCATCGTCGAATTGGTGAGCGGGCTGGAGACCGAACTTGGCAGCACCGGTTCCGTCGGCATCGGCATTCCCGGCACCATCAGCCCTAAGACTGGGTTGGTAAAGAATGGCAATTCCACCTGGCTGATCGGCAAGCCGTTCGACCGTGATCTTGCGAACGCGTTGGGCCGCCCCGTGCGCCTTGCCAACGACGCCGATTGTTTCGCCCTGTCCGAGGCTACCGATGGCGCCGGCCAGGGGGCAGCCACGGTGTTCGGAGTGATCCTGGGTACCGGCGTGGGCGGTGGCATGGTGGTGGGCGGGCGCCTGCTGGCCGGTCCCAACGCCATTGCTGGCGAGTGGGGCCACAACCCGCTGCCCTGGCCCGAGGCCGACGAATTGCCCGGCCATTACTGTTATTGCGGCAAGACGGGCTGCATCGAGACCTTCCTGTCTGGCCCGGCGCTGGAGCGTGACTTCGGCGAAGGTATCGCCGCACCCGCGATCGTGCGCATGGCCGAAGACGGCGACGACAAGGCCGAGGGCCTGCTGATGCGCTACGAAGACCGGCTGGCCCGTGCGCTGGCAACCATCATCAATGTGCTCGACCCCCATGTGATCGTGCTGGGCGGCGGCTTGGGCAACATGGCCCGGCTGTACCGCGAGGTGCCCAAGCTGTGGGGCGAGTACGTGTTCTCGGATTCGGTGGAGACCAAGCTGCTGGCCCCGCTGCACGGTGACTCGTCAGGCGTGCGCGGAGCGGCGTGGCTTTTTTAAAACCCCTCCCCCCTCGCGGGGGAGGGAGGGGCCCATCGAAGATGGGAGGGAGAGGGGGCAACACGCACGGTGCTGTGCGACTCCCCCTCTCCCGGCGCTTCGCGCCACCCTCTCCCGCTAGGGGAGAGGGTTAAAAAACGAACTTACGCCCCCATCAGGGCGCGCACATGTTCCTTGACCGAGGCGGCTAAAGCGTCCGGGTCGTAGCCGCCTTCCAGCACCGAAACCACGCGGTTGTCGGCGAATTCGGCAGCCACATCCATCAGCTTTTCGGTGCACCATTTGAAGTCCGAGGTCTTCAGGCGCAGATGGGCCAGCGGGTCCGAGGCGTGGGCGTCGAAGCCCGCCGAGATGATGATGAAGTCCGGCGCAAAGTCGCGCAGCTTCTGGATCAGGATCTCGTCGAAGGCCTGGCGGAAATCGTCGGAACCGGTGCCGGCGGGCAGCGGCACGTTGACCATGACGCCCTTGCCGCCGGTCTCGTTAGCCAGTCCGGTATTGGGATAGGCGTGTTCCTGATGGGTGGAGCCATAGAAGGTGTTGGGCTCGTCCCACAGGATATGCTGGGTGCCGTTGCCGTGATGCACGTCGAAATCAATGATGGCAACGCGCTGGAAGCCGTGCTGATCGCGGGCGTGCAGGGCACCGATGGCGGCGTTGTTGAAGAAGCAGAAGCCCATGGGGGCGTCGCGCTCGGCGTGGTGTCCCGGCGGGCGCACGGCGCAGAACGCATTGCGGGCCTGCTTGGCGGTGACGGCGTCCACGGCGGCGATGACGGCGCCGGCGGAACGCAAAGCGGCCTCGCCGGTCTTTGACGACATGACCGTGTCGGGGTCCATGTAATGGTGTTCGCCCTCGGCCGGCACCGATTCGAAGAAATGCTCCACATGATGGGGGCAATGGGCGCGTAGAAGATGTTCCCGAGTTGCCTGAGGCGCTTCTTCACGCAGCAGATTCATGAACTCTTCGCCCTCAAGCGCAGCCAGTACGGCCTTCAAGCGCTCGGCGCATTCGGGATGGTAGTCGCCGGTATCATGTTCCAGGCAGACCGGGTGCGTGAAAAAGAGCGTTGCCATTTGTTTCTTCGGACGTCCCTTGGGGATATGTTTCATTTATGCTGACGGATCAGTTCGGCAATTTCCATAGCCGTTTTTCGTATAGGGCCATTCCGCATGGGTGAACGCAAGAGAGTCGATCAATTGCTGGTGGAACGCGGGCTGGTTGAAAGCCGCACGCGGGCTCAGGCCTTGGTCATGGCCGGGTTGGTTTTGTCCGGCGGCAAGCGGGTGGACAAGCCCGGCCAGCAGATGGCCGAGGACGCGCCGCTGGAGCTGAAAGGCCAGGATCACCCGTGGGTTTCGCGCGGCGGCCTGAAGCTGGTCGAGGCGTTGGACCGTTTCGTCCTGGACCCCACCGGCAAGGTCGCCGTGGATGTGGGTGCCTCGACCGGTGGCTTCACCGATGTGTTGCTGACACGGGGCGCCACCAAGGTTTATGCCGTGGATGTGGGCCATGGCCAATTGGCCTGGAAGCTGCGCAGCGACGAGCGCGTGGTGGTGCTGGAACGCACCAACGCCCGCTATTTGACGCACGAACACATCCCCGAGGCGGTTGATTTCGTGGTGTGCGACGCCAGCTTTATTGGGCTGGAAACCGTGCTGCCGACGGCCATGGGCTTCGCCCGCCCCGGCGCCCATCTGGTGGCGCTGATCAAGCCGCAATTCGAGGTGGGCAAGGGCAGGGTCGGCAAGGGCGGCGTGGTGCGTGAGCCCGAGTTGCACACGGAAGTGTGCGAGCGCATTCAGGAATGGTTGGCGGCCCGGCCCGGTTGGCAGGTCATCGGTTTATGCGAAAGCCCCATCACCGGGCCGGAGGGCAATAAGGAATTCCTTATGGTCGGACGGTTTGACGGTGCCCCCTGTGCTCCCGTTTCGAGCTGACCGTACCGCAGCCGCAGGAGGATTTGTTCGGGTGAGGCTTAATGGGTGACCATGCGGGGCAGTTCTTTGGCCTGCTTGATCCATTCCTCGACCTGGGACTCCGATGGCAAGGCCCGCACCAGCTTTTTGGCCTCGTTGACTTCGATCATTTTCTGCCGAAGGTTGGCGGCCTTGCGTTGGGCCAGTTCCGGGACGCTATCGAC
>JACMLB010000398.1 GCA_014379805.1 Rhodospirillales bacterium
GAAGCCGCCGTGGCCGGTGGCATTCCCATCATCAAGGCGCTGAAGGAAGGTCTGGCCGGCAACACCCTGTCCCAGGTTTACGGCATCCTGAACGGCACCTGTAACTACATCCTGACCACCATGCGCGAGACCGGGCGGGACTTCGCCGACGTGCTGGACGAGGCGCAGGCCCTGGGTTACGCCGAGGCCGATCCCAGCTTCGACATCGACGGCGTGGACGCCGCCCACAAGCTGTGCATCCTGACCGCCCTGGCCTTTGCCCAGCCGGTGGACTTCAAGTCCATGCATGTGGAAGGCATCCGCCACATCTCGGCCACGGACATCGACTTCGCCGCCAAGCTGGGCTATCGCATCAAGCTGCTGGGCATCGCGCGCCGCACCGAATGCGGCATCGAACAGCGGGTCCATCCCTGCATGGTGCCCATGGCGACCCCCATCGCCCATGTGGACGGCGTGTTCAATGCCGTGGTGGCCGAAGGCGATTTCGTCGGCCGCTCCATCTATGAAGGCCGTGGCGCCGGTGCCGGTCCCACCGCATCCGCCGTGGCCGCCGATCTGATCGATATCGCGCGCGGCTGCCGCACGCCCACCTTCGGCGTGCCCGTGGATGCGCTGAAGCCGGGCAAGGCGGCGCCCATGGAAGCGCGTCAAGGCTCGTACTACATGCGCCTGATGGTGGTTGACCGTCCCGGCGTGCTGGCCGACGTGTCCGCCGCCCTGCGCGACGAGCAGGTTTCCGTGGAACAGATGATCCAGCCGGGCCGCGCGCCGGGTGAAACCGTGCCCATGGTCATGACCCTGCACGACACCAACGAGGCCGCCATCAACCGTGCCGTCGCCCGCATCGGCGCCCTGGACGCCGTGGTCGAGCCGCCGCGCCTGATCCGCATCGAGAACCTTTAATTTACTGACGTCCCGGGAGGGCTGACATGCCCCACAAAAATTTCGTCCCCCCGCCCCAGGCCCTGGACCGCAACCTCGCCCTTGAGGTGGTGCGGGTGACCGAGGCCAGCGCATTGGCCGCCGCCCAATGGATGGGCCGGGGCGACGAAAAAGCCGCCGACGACGCGGCCACCACCGCCATGCGTGACGCGCTGAACAGCCTTGCCATGGACGGCGTCATCCTGAACGGCGAGGCCGACGACGCCGCCCAGCCCCTGCACACCGGCGAGAAGGTGGGCAACGGCAAAGGCCCCCGCGTGGACATCACCCTGACCGCCATCGAGGGCGTCACCATCTGCGCCAAGGCCAGCCACAACGCGCTGTCGGTGGTGGCCGCCACGGATTCGGGCTCGTTCCTGCACGTGCCCCACAACGTTTATATGGAAAAGATCGCCGTGGGCGGTGGCCTGCCCGCAGGCATCGTGGATCTGGACCTGCAGCCCGAGGAAAACCTTGCCCGCGTCGCCAACGCTAAGGGCATGTCCATCACCGACCTTACCGTGTGCATGCTCGACCGTCCGCGCCATTCCGAGCTGCTGGGCCGCATCTATGATGCCGGGGCGCGCGTGGTGCTGATCGACGACGGCGACGTGTCCGGTGCCATCGCCACCGGCCTGCCCGAAACCGGCATCGACATCTATATGGGCTCGGGCGGCGCCGCCGAGGGCGTGCTGGCCGCTGCCGGGCTGAAATGCCTGGGCGGTCAGATGCAATGCCGCCTGATGCTGCGCAGCGAGGACGAGCGTCAACGCGCGCGCCGCGCCGGCATCGACGATTTGATCCGCAAATGGGACGTGGACGACATGGTGCGTGGCGACGTCATGTTCGCCGCCACCGGCATCACCGACGGCCACATCCTGAAGGGCGTGCGCCACCATCCCGGCGGCGCGGTCAGCCATTCCATGGTCATGCGCTCCATGACCGGCACTATCCGGCAGCTGACCGCCCGGCACGACTTCATCAAACACGCCAAACTGCATTCGTCATGAGCCATCAGGGCCCGCTTCCCACCCCCACCGGTGACGCCTTCCTGGGCGTCGAGCGCTCGCTGACCGGACGGCGGTGGCAGGCGGCGCCCAGTGACGAACGCCTTGCCCTAACCCTGTCCCAACGCCTGGCTTTGCCCGAGGTCATTGGCCGGGTTCTGGCGGCGCGCGGCATCGGCCTGGAGGAAGCGGAAATCTTCCTCAACCCGTCGCTGAAAGCCCTGCTGCCCGATCCCAGCCACCTCAAGGACATGGACAAGGCGGCGGCGCGGCTGGTCCAGGCCGTGACCGGCGGTGAGACCATCGGCATCTTTGGCGATTACGACGTGGACGGCGCCACCTCGTCTGCCCTGCTGCGGATTTTTTTTGAGGCTGCGGGTGCGCGGGTGCGCGTGCACATCCCCGACCGTATCCTGGAAGGCTACGGCCCCAATGCCCCGGCCCTGCTGAACCTGCAAGCCGAGGGCGTGTCCGTGGTGGTCACGGTGGATTGCGGCACCACTGCCTACGTCCCCCTGGCCGCCGCCGCCGATGCCGGTTTGGACGTCATCATCGTCGATCACCACGAAGCAGAGCCCGAACCGCCGCGCTGCTTCGCCCTGGTCAACCCCAACCGCATGGACGAAGACAGCCCGCACGGCCATCTGGCCGCTGTCGGCGTGGCCTTCCTGCTGGCGGTGGCGGTCAATCGCGGCCTGAAACAAGCCGGCTGGTACGGGAACCGCAAAGCCCCCGATTTGCTGCAATGGCTGGACATCGTGGCGCTGGGCACGGTGTGCGACGTGGTGCCGCTGAAGGGCGTCAACCGCGCTTTGGTGACCCAGGGTCTCAAGATCATGGCCAAGCGCGGCAATGTGGGCCTGACCGCCTTGTCCGACGTGGCCGGGGTCAAGGAACGCCCCGACGCCTATCACCTGGGCTATCTGCTGGGTCCGCGCGTCAACGCCGGTGGCCGCGTGGGCGAGGCCGATTTGGGCACCCGCCTGCTCGCCACCGTTGATCCCATCGAAGCAACCGAGATCGCCAAGCTGCTGGACAGCTATAACAAGGACCGCCAGACCATCGAGGCCGGCGTGCAGCACGAAGCCATGGAGCAAGTGGAAGGCCGCCCCGATGACGGCCTGCCGCTGGTCGTAGCCTGGGGCGAGAACTGGCACCCCGGCGTCATCGGCATCGTCGCCGGGCGCCTGAAGGAACGCTACAACCGCCCCGCCTGCGTCATTGCGTTTGAAGACGGCGTGGGCAAGGGCTCGGGCCGTTCGGTGCCGGGCCTGGACCTCGGCGCCGCCATCATCGCAGCCCGCCAAGCCGGTATCCTGAAAGCCGGCGGCGGCCACGCCATGGCGGCAGGCTTCACCGTACTGCAAGACCGCCTGGGCGATCTGCAAACCTTCCTGGCCGAACGCCTGCAGGCCCAACTGAGCGGCGAACTGGTGCCCCTGCTGGAACTGGACGGCGCGCTGGATTGCGCCGGCTGCTCGGTGGATTTGGTGGAGACGCTGAAACAGCTTGGCCCATTCGGCGCCGGCAATCCCGAACCCCGTTTCGCCGTCACCGCCGCCCGCATCATCAAGGCCGACGTGGTGGGCAACGGCCATGTGCGCCTGATTCTGACCGGCGCTGGCGGCCAACGTTTGAAGGCCATCGCCTTCCGCGCTGCCGACACGGATATGGGCCAAGCACTCCTTACCGCGCGAGGCGGAGCCTTCCATTTCTGCGGCACGTTGCGGGTGGATACCTGGCAAGGTTCCAGCTCGGTCCAACTAACTATCGATGATGCCGCACCGGCGAGATAAACCGCTTGACCACCCCTCCCGACGCAGGTATTAAGTCGCCCTCGCCTCGGAACGTCCCCATCGTCTAGAGGCCTAGGACA
>JACMLB010000046.1 GCA_014379805.1 Rhodospirillales bacterium
TCCGCTGAACCGGGTCGTCCACATGTGGGGCTACACAGACCAGGGCGACAGGGAACGCCGGCGTCAGGCCATGGCAGCAGACCCGCTCTGGGGCGCTTACCTTCAGGCCGCGGCTGACGGGGATCTGTTGGTTGAGATGGAGAACCGCATCCTGAAGCGCACCCCGTTCTTCGACGCCTATCTCGCCGGCAAGAAATAGAGCTCACTGGACATGAGAAAGGCGGCGGAGGTTGCCCTCCGCCGCCTTTCTGTCGGCGTGCTGAGGATCAGCGAGTAGTCACTTCCTCGGCGTTGATATCATTGTCCTTGCTCTCTCGCACGAACAGGATGCCGATGACGGCGCAAACCACCGCGATGACCACCGGGTACCACAGCCCGTAATACACGTCGCCGGTCTGCGCGATCATGGCGAATGCCGTCGCCGGCATCAGGCCGCCGAACCAGCCATTGCCGATGTGATAAGGCAGCGACATCGAGGTGTAGCGGATGCGGGTAGGAAACATCTCCACCAGCGCCGCGGCGATCGGGCCATAGACCATCGTCACGTAGATCACCAAAATTGTGAGGATACCGATCAGGATCGCCGGCTGCGATCGGAAGATGTCGAACGGACTGCTCATCCGCACGACCGTCGGATTATTGGCTGTCGGATAGGTTGCAGCAGTCAGCGAGGCTGCCAACTCACGGGCGAAGTTTGGGTTGTCCCGGGCATTGACCGCCGGTTGAGTGCCTATGGTGACGGTAACCGCCGAACCTGGCGTATTCTCGGTGCGGTAGTTCACCGAGGCGCGGGCAAGGGCCGCTTTGACGACGTCACAAGGCTCGGTGAAGCGGGCCGTGCCGGTCGGATTAAACTGGAAGGAGCAGGTTGACGTGTCGGCTCGCACCACCACCGGAATGGTGGCATGCGCTGCCGCCAGTGCCGGGTTGGCTTGGGCGCTGAGATACTGGAACAGCGGGAAGTAAGTGGCTGCAGCGAGTAGCATGCCACCAATGATAATCGGCTTACGGCCGATCTTGTCGGACAGCCAGCCGAAGAGAACGAAACCGCCCGAGCCCAGCACCAGTGACCAGGCAATTAGCATGTTGGTGGTGAAGCCATCGACCTTGAGTACAGCACCCAGAAAGAACAGGGCGTAGAACTGGCCGGTGTACCAAACGACCGCCTGACCCATGACCAGCCCAAGCAGCGCCAGCAGGGCAACGCGGGCATTCTTCCACTGGCCGAAAGCCTCTCCCAGCGGGGCCTTGGAGCGGGTGCCCTCATCCTTCATTTTCTGGAAGGCCGGGCTCTCCTGCATCTGCAAACGGATGTAGACCGAGATTGCGAGCAGGAAAATCGAAAGCAGGAAGGGGATACGCCAGCCCCAAGCCGCAAAGTCGGCCTCGCCCAGGATGCTGCGCACCGACAGGATCACCACCAGCGAGAGAAACAATCCAGCCGTAGCCGTAATCTGGATAAAGCTGGTGTAGAAACCGCGCCTGCCATGGGGTGCGTGTTCGGCCACGTAGGTCGCGGCGCCGCCATATTCGCCGCCCAGCGCCAGGCCCTGCAGGCAGCGCAGCACGATGAGCAGGATGGCGGCGGTGATGCCGATGCTCTCACTGCTCGGCAACAGGCCGACCGCGAAGGTCGAGGCACCCATGATCACGATTGTGACGAGGAAGGTGTATTTCCGACCAACCAGATCGCCCAGGCGGCCGAAAACCAATGCGCCAAAAGGCCGAACCAGGAAGCCCGCAGCAAACGCCAACAGCGCGAAGATGTTGCGCGTGCTTTCGGGGTATTGGCTGAAAAACTGCGCCCCGATGATGGTGGCCAGCGAGCCGTAAAGATAAAAATCGTACCATTCGAAAACTGTACCCAACGACGAGGCGAGAATGACCTTCCTCTCCTCCTTCGTCATGGGACGTTCAGGCGCCACCGCACCGGCGACCATGGATGGTGATGACATGAATTTGGTTTCCCCGTTCCTCGAACCGCGTTGATCGCGCTTATGCCCAGACGCAATGTCGAATTACACACTTACGCGTAAGCCGTGCAATCCTTAAGGA
>JACMLB010000399.1 GCA_014379805.1 Rhodospirillales bacterium
GCCAAGGAATATTTCGCCCAGTCCGAGCAGTTGGACACCGAGGTGGTGTTGGCGTCCCAGTCTCCGAATGACGGTGCCGGTTGGAAAGCCGGCGCATTGATGATTCAGCGGATGCCCGGCAGCCAGCCGGGCGCGCCGATCCTCACGGCTGATGATTCTTTGGAACATTGGCGTACCGCGACCATCCTGCTGGGCAGCCTGACCCATGCCGAACTGCTGGACTCCAGTCTGGCCGCCGAGATGGTGGCGTACCGCCTGTTCCATGGCGAGGTCTTGCAGGCGTGGGAAGCCAAGGCGCTTGAGTTCAAGTGCCGGTGCTCGCGCCCCAAGATCGCCAGCGCATTGCGCGCCATCCCGCGGGTCGAAATTGCATCGCTCAAGGATGATCATGGCGAGGTCACCATCACCTGCGAATTCTGCCGAACCGTCTATGCCTTTGATGATGAAGCGCTGGAGCGGGTTTACGCGCCTTGACGGCTGCGGGTTAAGTGCCAAAATGGCGCCAACGAACTCCACCAAAGAAATGGGAAGCCCCCGATGACCTTCCGTCCCTCTCGCGTGGTGATGGCGCTGGCCGCCGCCCTGGCGCTTTCCGGTTGCCAGAGCAAGCCACCGATCCAGAAGCTCCCTGACATCAGCTTCGCCGACAAGCGGCCCATCAGCCTGGACGTCGGCCAGCTTGAGATCGTGCCGGAATACGTTTCGCCGGCGCGCAAGCCCAACATCGAACATCTGATGCCGGTCAGTCCCGAGAACGCCACCGTGCGTTGGGCCCAGGACCGCCTGAAGCCCATGGGCCGCAGTGGCTATGCCCGCGTGGTTATCAAGGACGCCCGCGTGGTCGAGGTGCCGCTGAGGACCGATAAGAGCTTCACCGGCATGTTCAAGGAAGAGCAGGCCGAGCGTTACGACGGCACCCTGGACGTGGCCATCCAGATTTTGGACGAGCGCCACATGCAAATCGGCGACGTGGTCGCCCGTGCCACCCGCACCAAAACCGTGCCCGAGGGCGTGTCGCTGAACGAACGCGACCGGGTGATGTACGAAATCACCGAAAGCCTGATCCGCGACATCGACGGTCAGATGGACGGACTGATCAAGACGTATCTGGCCCGCTGGGTTCAGTAGAACGGGTCACTACAAACAAACCCCCATCGCCGCGAGGTGGTGGGGGTTTTTTGTTTGGCTATTGCGGCTGTCACCGGAATCATAAGACACGGATGAACACGGATGGCGGCTTCGCCGCCCACGGATGAACACGGATAAGAAATCTACTCTTTTATCCGTGTTCATCCGTGTCTATTGACGAGGTTTTAAGCCGGGAAAGCTTACTGCTTCCAGAACCCCGGCACGCACAGCACCAGCAGGATGAACATCTCCAGGCGGCCGAACAGCATGCCGGCGGACAGCAAAACCTTGGCGGCATCGGGCAGGGGGGCGAAGGTGCTGCCGGGGCCGATGGTGTCGCCCAGGCCGGGACCCAGATTGGAAATGGCTGAGGCGGCGCCGGAGATGGCGGTAATGAAATCCAGGCCCAGGAAGCCCAACATCATGGACAGCACGGCGAAGCCCAGCACGTAGACGAACAGGAAACCCATGACCGATTCCAGGACTTCCTCGGAAATGGGCTTGTTGTTGAAGGTGGGGATCATCACCGCGTGGGGGCGCAGCAATTGGCGCAGTTGGACGCGGGCATTGGCGAACAGCAGATGCAGGCGGAACACCTTGATGCCGGCGGCGGTAGATCCGGCGCAGCCGCCCACGAAGGTCAGGAAGAACAGGATGGCTGCCGGCAGGCCGCCCCAGTCGCTGTAATCCATGTTGGTCAGGCCGGTACCCGTCATGACCGTCACCACGGTAAAGGCGCCGTGGCGCAACGCGGTCAGCGGGTCGTAACTGCGATCGATCATCAGCCACAGGGACACCGTGGTGGCCCCCAGCGCCATCAGGCCCAAATACCAGCGTAGTTGCTGGTCGCGTAGGGCGCGGCCCAGTTGGCCTTGCGCCACCAGGAAGAACAGCAGGAAGGGCAGGCCGCCCACCACCATGCCGATGCACACGATCGCATCCACCACAGCGCTGTCGAAATGGGCCAGCGAGGTGTCGTAGGTGCCAAAGCCGCCGGTGGCGATGGTGCTCATGGCGTGGACGATGGCGTCGAAGCGGCCCATCCCGGCAAGCCACAGCGCCGCCGCCAGGGCCACGGTCAGGCCCACATAGACGCTTAGGATGGTGGTGCCGATGCGGGCAGCGCGCGGTGTGGCGCGGTCATTGGCCGAGCTGACCTGAATGCGGAATATCTGCATGCCGCCAATATTGAGGACCGGCAAAACCGCCACCGCCATGACGATGATGCCGATGCCGCCCATCCAATTGAGCAGGCTGCGCCACAGCAACAGCCCCGGCGGCATGCGGTCGAGCCCGGAGATGACCGTGGCGCCGGTGGTGGTCAGCCCGCTGGTGGCCTCGAATATGGCGTCGATGGTGGTCAGATGGGCGGGGCCGAAGGCCAGCGGCAAGGCGGCGAACAGGCAGGGCATTATCCAGCCCAGGGCGGTCGCCAGATAAGTTTGGCGCACCGATAAGGTGCGCACGGTGGTGCGGGTGCCCAGAACCAGCGCAAGGCCGAAGAACAGGGTGACGCCGCCGGAAAGCACGAACACCTGCCATTCCCAGTGGCCGGCGATCAGATCGACCGCAGCCGGTATGGCCATGGCGCCGGCCAGCAGGCACAGGATCAGGCCGACGATATGGAAGACGGGGCGGAAGTCGATCATGGCTTATGCCCGCCAGAACGAGCGGGTGAACAGGACGATGACGCTGAACAGTTCGAGTCGCCCGAGGATCATCTCGAAGGCCATGATCCATTTTGCGGCCTCGGGGATGCTTTTGAAATTGCCCGCCGGCCCGATGATGGGACCCAGCCCCGGTCCCACATTGGACAAAGCCTGGGCTGAGCCCGACAGCGCGCTGATCAGGTCCATGTTCACCGCAGTCAGCGCCAAGGCGAACAGGGCGAAGGTGAGGAAATACACGGTCATGAAGCCCAACACCGAATCCACCACGGCTTTCGGGATGCGGCGTTTGTTGAAATCGATGGCGAAGATGCCGTGGGGGTGCAGCAGGCGCTTCAGATGGATGCCGGCCAGCTTGAACAGCACTTCCCAGCGGAAGATCTTCACGCCGCCGGCGGTGGAGCCGGTGCAGCCACCGATGAAGGTCAGAATGAAGAACACCACCTGGGCGAAGCCGCCCCAGGCGTTGTAGTCGGTGGTGGCAAAGCCGGTGGTGGTGACCACCGAGACCACGTTGAAGGTGGCATGGGTCAGCGCATCGCCCGGTTCCATGTCGTTGAACGCCCATTGCCAGAACGCCAACAAGGCCGCGAAGCTGCCGAGGAAGCCCAAATACCAGCGAATCTGGCTATCGTGCACGAACGGCCAACGGCCATGTTTCCAAGGGCTGATGTACAGGGTGAAGGTGGTGCCGCCCACCAGCATGGCGGCGATGGTGACCCATTGGGTGGCGGTACTCCAATTGCCGAGCGAAGAGTCTGAGGTGGAGAAGCCGCCGGTGCCCAGGGCGGCGAAAGAATGGCAGATGGCTTCGAACACCGTCATGCCGGTAGCCCACATGGCTAGCGCCGCCAAGACGGTGAAGGTCAGGTAGACGGTGGCGATGGACATGGCCACCTGGGCGATGCGCGGCTTGACCTTGTCGCTTTTGTCCGAGGATTCCATCTTGAACAGCTGCATGCCGCCGATGCGCAGGATGGGCAGGATGGCCACCGCCATGACGATGATGCCCAAGCCGCCCAGCCAGTTCAGCAGCGCCCGCCAGATCAGGATGCCCTTGGGGGCGTGGTCCAGCCCGACGATGACCGTGGACCCAGTGGTGGTGAAGCCGCTGACCGCCTCGAACACGCCATCGGCGACGCTGAGGTTCAGGGCGGAGAAGATGAAGGGCAATGCGGCAAATGCCGACAATAGGAACCACGTGCTGCTGGTCAGCAGGAAGGCTTGGCGGGTGTTCAGCGGCTGGCGCTGATCGGGCCGTGCCCCCAGCGCCATGCCCATGCCGATGAAGCCGGTGACCAATGCCGACAGCGCGAACACCGCCCAATCCCGGTCGCCCGAGGCGGCATCCACCAATGCCGGCACGCCCATGGCCAAGGCCAGGATGAGCAGCAGGATGCCGTTGACGAAGATGACCGGCTTGAAGTCGATCACGCGGAAGAATCCCCTGAAATTGGATGGACTAATGGCCCGCTTCGGCCGGGCTGTCCAGCAAATCGTGGGGATGGGAAGGCGGGCGGGGCGCCCCTACGCGTTCGACAGCCCCTCATGCCGGCCCTGGATCAGCGCCATGAACTCGCGCCGTGTGGCCGGCTGGTCGCGGAAGGCGCCCAGCATGCGGCTGGTAACCATGGTCACGCCCGGCTTGTGGACGCCGCGGGTGGTCATGCATTGATGGGCCGCCTCGATGACGACGGCGACGCCCTTGGGCTGCAGCACCTCGTTGATGGCGTTGGCGATTTGGCTGGTCAACTTTTCCTGGATTTGCAGGCGCTTGGAGAATACCTCGACCACGCGAGCGAGCTTGGAGATGCCCACCACCCGGCGGTCGGGCAGATAGGCCACATGGACCTTGCCGATGATGGGGACCATGTGGTGCTCGCAATGGCTTTCCAAGCGGATGTCGCGCAGCAGCACCATCTCGTCGTAGCCCTCGGTCTCCTCAAAGGTGCGCTTGAGAAGCTCTACCGGGTCCTGTTCGTAGCCAGCGAAGAATTCTTCATAGGACCGCACTACGCGGTCAGGGGTGCCCAGCAGGCCTTCGCGGTCGGGGTCATCGCCGGCCCAGCGTAGCAGGGTGCGGACCGCCTGTTCGGCCTCGGCCCGGCTGGGGCGGGGGCCGAAGGCGGTGGCGCGCAATTCCTGGGGCAGGGTCAGTTGGTCGTTGGTCTTCATACGAAATTCCCGTCCGCTGGGCCTCTGCCCATTATGGCCTATCGCCATGGGGGATGTGGGCTCTATGGCCGGCTAGTTCAAGCGATGCACTTCATGGGGGCTGTCCAGCGAGAACGCCGGAATGGAGACGTCGAATTTCTCGCCGTCCCCAGCTTCCATCTGATATGCGCCCATCATGATGCCCGACGGGGTCTGCAACGGGGTGCCGCTGGTGTATTCATAGGCCCCGCCCGGTTCCAGCACCGGCTGTTCGCCCACCACGCCCGCGCCCTGGACTTCCTGGACCCGGCCCTTAGCGTCGGTGATCTTCCAGTGGCGCCGTTTCAGCTGCACCGTGTCGTCGCTGTGGTTTTCGATGCGGACGCGGTACGCCCAGACGAAATGCCCTTCCGTCGGCGAAGACTGGTCTTCCAGATAGACGGGTTGGACCGACACGGTGATGCCGCGAGTGGTCTCGGTATACATGGCCGCGTCCTAACGCTGATCATTCCCATAAGTGGGCGGGGCACCCAAAAGAGGGCGTCCCACCGTCACTTACTGGTCATATTAGACCCGTTTGAAGCGATGTCCACAGTGCCGCGTGCGGCTTTCCGTTCGCGTGGGGATTCCTAATCGAACTCGACAACGGTGCGGCGGTTCTCAGGCTGGGCCACGCCGTCGGGGGTGGGCACCTGCGGGGCGCGCTCGCCGTAAGCCTGCATGGTGATGCGGTTGGCAGGCACGCCCTCGGCCAGCAGTTCCTGCCGGACTGCTTGGGCGCGGGCCTGGGATAATTGTTCATTATAGGTGTCTGAGCCTGACCGGTCGGCATGGCCGTCCACCTCGATGCGGCCCCCACGACTTGTTCCAGCGCGGGCCTTGATGTCGCGGGCGGCAGAGGCGATTGCCTGGCGGCTTTCCTGGGTCAGCTGCGACGAGTCGAAGGCGAAATAAACCTGCAGCCGCTCGCCGGGCGCTGTCTGGGCTATGGGGCGGGCTTCCATTTCGCCCATGGCGGTGTTGAAGGCCTTGCGGCAGCGTTCGATGTCGTCGCGCTGCCAGCCTTCCTCCAATTGCTCCACCCAGCAATCATAGGCCACCTGGGCGCGGGCGGCGGCTTGGGGGTTGCGCCGGGGGGCTTCGCCCGCCAGGGCTGCCATCAGGCGTTGACGTCCGGCGATGGCCTCGCCCCGCTGTTCCTTGCCGATATCCACTTCGGGGTGGAGTTGCAGGCCGGTGCCGACGCCGCGCTTGGTTGGATCCTCGGGCGTCGGCGTCCGGCCCTCCGCCGCCATCTGGGCCTTGTCGCGGAAGGAATAGGTATCGGGCCAGTCCTGCTGGGCATATTCGGAATCGGTGAACTGGCGGTATTCACTGGCCAACGCCTGGGTGAAGGGCGAGCCGGTTGCCGCCGAGCTTTGGGGGGCTTGCTGGCCGCCCATCATGCCGGAACAGGCGGCCAGCGCCAGGGGCAGCAGCGCGGTCACGGGAAGCATCTTGCGCATTGGTCATCCGCTCCTGACGGTGAAACCTCTGCGCAAGATGTCGTAGCGCCGTTCGCCCTATGCCAGCCGGGCAAACCGTGTGCGTGTGCCGGATTCTCTTTAAAGTTAGCGCTTCTCTTTAAAGTTAACCGGCTAACGCCAGCGCGATGTCCTCGATCAAATCGTCGGCATCCTCCAGGCCCACCGACAGGCGGATCAGGCCTTCGCAGATGCCTTGGGCCAGCTTGTCTTCCGGCGTCAGGCGCTGATGGGTGGTGGTCCAGGGATGGGTGGCGAGGCTTTTGGAATCGCCCAGATTATTGGAGATATCGATGACCTCCAGCCCGTTCAGCAGCTTATAGGCCGCCGCCTTGCCGTCCTTCAGGGCGAAGGCGACGATGCCGCCGAAGCCGCTCATTTGGCGCTTGGCCAAGGCGTGCTGGGGATGGCTTTCCAGGCCGGGATACAGCACGCGGGCGATCTCGGGCCGGGTTTCCAGGAAGCGGGCGACCTTGAGCGCGTTGGCGGCGTGGCGTTCGACCCGCAGATCCAGCGTCTCCAACCCCTTCAGCAGCAGCCAGGCGTTGAACGGCGATAGCGCCGGACCGGTGTGGCGCAGATACGGCCCCAGCACGTCGTTGCAGAAATCCTCGGACCCCAGCACGGCGCCACCCAGGCAGCGGCCCTGGCCGTCGATGTGTTTGGTGGCGGAATAGACCACCACGTCGGCGCCCAAGGCCAGCGGGCTTTGGAACAGCGGCGTGGCGAACACGTTGTCCACCACCAGCCGTCCGCCGGCCTTGTGGGTCAGTTCGGCCACGGCGGGGATGTCGATGATCTCCAGCGTGGGATTGGAGGGCGTTTCCATGAACACCACGGCGGTGGGCTTCGAGAGCGCCTTGGCCCATTGGGCGAGGTCGGTGCCCTCGACGAATTCCACGGTGATGCCGAAGCGGGGCATCAAATCGTTGATAATCCACGTGCACGAACCGAACAAGGCGCGCGGCGCCACCACCCGGTCGCCGGCCTTGACCTGACACATGAGGGCGGCATGCACGGCGGCCATGCCCGACGAAGTGGCGCGGCAGGCGGGCGCGCCCTCGATGGCGGCCAGACGTTCTTCGAAGGCGGCCACGGTGGGGTTCTTGAAGCGGGAATAGACCATGCGGTCGCGGGTGCCGTCGAAGCTCTCTTCCGCTTCCTCAGCCGATCCGTAGACATAGCCCGAGGTCATGAACAGGGCTTCGCAGGTCTCGGAATATCCCGTGCGCGCCAATCCGGCCCGCACTTGGCGGGTGCGCGAACGAAGTGTGCGGCTCGGCTTGGTCTGAGTGCTATCGGTCATTTCCAGCCCCTTGTCCTGGCGACAAATTCCGTGACCGGAAGCAAGGGGGCCGGGGCTCGGGTTTCCAAGCACGGACCTCTTTAGCGATTTGTTTAACGTGGCCGCAAGCCGGTCGGTCAAATTACCACGTTCCTTATCTTTATCGCCGGGCCCCCTTGCGCGTCAAGCCCCGGCCTTTGGTCATAATCACGCTTATGACCGTTTGGGGAAAACCTTCGCAAAGGGGGGTAGGCACCTTGAGGTACTCCCGACAGGGGAGTATGTTGCACCGCAGCACTCACCCGAAAGGTAGATCATGGACGCCATCGCAAAACCGTATCAGCAGGTTCAGACTCTCAGTCTGGCCGGCAAGAAGGGCCTTGTCGTCGGCATCGCCAATGACCAGAGCATCGCCTATGGCTGCGCCAAGCATTGCCGTGCCTATGGCGCCGAACTGGCCATCACCTACCTCAACGACAAGTCCGAGAAATACGTCCGTCCGCTGGCCGAGGGCCTCGACGCCCCCATCATCATGCCCATGGACGTCCAGAAGGACGGCGAGATGGAAGCGGTCTTCGCCGAGATCGAGAAGAAATGGGGCAAGCTGGATTTCGTCATCCACTCCATCGCCTTCGCTAACCGCGACGATCTGCATGGCCGCGTCACCGATTGCTCGCGTGACGGCTTCATGCTGGCCATGGATGTGTCGTGCCACTCGTTCATGCGCATGGGCCATCTGGCCGAGCCGCTGATGAAGGATGGCGGCTGCCTGATGACCATCTCGTTCTACGGCGGCCGCAAGGTTGTCGAGCATTACAACGTCATGGGCCCGGTCAAGGCCGCCCTTGAGGCGTCC
>JACMLB010000400.1 GCA_014379805.1 Rhodospirillales bacterium
TAACGAGGAATTGGGAACCTACGACCAGATGAACCCGCCGATCCGTGAGGCACATCACCGCGACGGGCTGTTGCAGGCCATCGCCGACGGCGTGGACGACGTGCTGGGCAGCGACCACGCCCCCCACACCCGCGAGGAAAAGGACAAGCCCTATCCGCAATCGCCCTCGGGCATGACTGGCGTCCAAACCCTGGTGCCGCTGATGCTGGACCACGTCAATGCCGGCCGCCTGACCCTGGAGCGTTTCGTCGATCTGACTTCCGCCGGCCCGGCCCGCATCTACGACATCGCCGGCAAGGGCCGCATCGCCCTGGGCTATGACGCCGACTTCACCCTGGTGGACATGAAGGCCGAGCGGGTCATCACCAACCAGTGGATCGTCAGCCGCTGCGGCTGGACCCCGTTCGACGGCAAGCGCGTCACCGGCTGGCCCATGGCCACCATCGTGCGGGGTAACCCGGTCATGATGGACGGCCAATTGGTGGGCGACCCGGTGGGCAAGCCGGTGCGGTTCCAGGAAGCTTACCGGGAGTAGTGCCTGCCCTTCAGCCCACTAGGCGCCCCGGCCGCATTCTGGCATGATGTAAGTCGCGCTGGACGAAGCTCCTGCGCTGCACTATATGTTGCGAACGGTTCGCAATTGAGGCCGGGAAGGGTTCCCACCATGTTCGCAGACAACACACTGACGCCGAAGGAAGCCGTGCGGCTTTGTGCGCTGGGCATGATCGCCCGCGAGCCCATGCACTATTCCCAACTGGCCGGATCGGTGCGCCATTTCC
Source organism: Rhodospirillales bacterium (assembly GCA_014379805.1). Taxonomy (GTDB): domain Bacteria; phylum Pseudomonadota; class Alphaproteobacteria; order Rhodospirillales; family Magnetospirillaceae; genus Magnetospirillum. The sequence continues at coordinate 780 of JACMLB010000400.1, forward strand.
TGTCGCGGGTGGCCGGCCCGCAGCTGGACCTCATGGGCACCTCCATCGAGTTGCTGCGCTATGAAGGTCTGGTGGAAGCCCTGGACGGCGCCGGCATGGAAGACGACGCCCTGGTTGCCATCACCGAAGCCGGTCGGCACGAGTTGCACACCCTGCTGACCGCGCGCCTGCGCCCGGGCACCGATCTGTCCAAACTGATCATCGCGCTGAAGATGCGCTTCCTGGATTTGCTGGAGGCCAAGGAACAGCGCGCCCAGGCCGATCTGCTGTGCGAGATGGTGGAAAGCGAGCTGACCCGCCTGCTGGATCTGCGCGGCACCTTCGCCACCAACGATTCCGATCCCTGCCACCTGACCGATTGGCTCGACCACGACATCTCGTTGCTGGAGACCCGGCTGGCCTGGCTGGAAGCCTTCCACGACCGCCTGTGACCCACAGCTTGTGACTGTCGCACCCACCCTGCCCGGCCTGGACGAGAAAGCCCCCCATTATGTGGGGCACCGGGAGCGGCTGCGTGAGCGCTTCATCGCCAATCCCGATTCCCTGCCCGATTACGAGATGCTGGAATTGCTATTGGCAACCGCCATCCCGCGCAAGGACGTCAAGCCCATCGCCAAGGCGCTGATGAACCGTTACGGCAGCTTCGCAGATGTCATTAGCGCCGATTACCACCATCTGGTTCTGGCCGAAGGCCTGGGGCCGGCCTCGGCCGCCGTTATCAAGCTGGTGCAGGAAGCGGCGCTGCGGTTGGCGAAGTTGTCGGTAATGAACCAGCCGGTGCTGTCGTCCTGGGACGCGCTGCTGGACTATTGCAACGCCGCCATGGCCCGGCTGCCCACCGAGCAATTCCGCCTGCTGTTCCTGAACCACAAGAACGCCCTGATCGCCGACGAATTGCAGCAAAAGGGCACGGTGGACCACACGCCGCTGTATCCGCGCGAAGTGATCAAGCGCGCTTTGGCGCTGAATGCCTCGGCCATCATCATGGTTCACAACCACCCGTCAGGCGATCCGACGCCGTCCAAGGCCGATATCGAGATGACGCGGGCGGTGCGCGACGCGCTCAAGGCCGTCTCCATCACCCTGCACGACCATTTGATTATGGGCCGCAAGGGCCATACCAGCTTTAAGAGCGTGGGGTTGCTATAGGCTGGAACCGCCTTCGCCCCGCAGATGTTGCTAAACCAAAAATCATGGAGCACCAGCGATGCAAGTTCCGAAAGTTACCTTCAAGACCCGCGTGCGCAACGAAGCCTTGGGCGGTCCCAATCCGTTCGAGTGGAAAGACCTGACCAGCGACGAGATCTTCAAGGGCAAGAAGGTGGTGGTGTTCTCGCTGCCCGGCGCCTTCACCCCGACCTGCTCGACCAGCCACCTGCCCCGCTACGAAGAACTGTACGAAGACTTCAAGAAGCTGGGCGTGGATGCCATCGTCTGCCTGTCGGTCAACGATGCCTTCGTCATGTACCAATGGGGCAAGGCGCAAGGGGCCAACAAGGTCTTCCTGCTGCCCGACGGCAACGCTGAATTCACCCGCAAGATGGGCATGCTGGTGGACAAGTCCAATCTGGGCTTCGGCATGCGCAGCTGGCGCTATTCCATGTTCGTCGATAACGGCGAAGTGGTGAAGGTGTTCGCCGAGCCGGGCTTCGACGACAACTGCCCGACCGACCCGTTCGAAGTGTCCGACGCCGACACCATGTTGACCTGGCTGAAGGGCAACCAGGCGGCGTAACGACCACGATCCCCGCGTCCGGGTAGACGGGTGCGGGGATCGATTTTTAGAAACGAATAGAACGAGCGCATTCAGGGGAGCGGCGTTCAAAGCGACTCTTCCGGGCAAACGCAGCCCATTAAAAAACCCTGTTGTTGCCCCTTGGCCGAATCTTTATAATCCGCCGCCATGAACCAGCCATACTTCGATATCGTCCGAATGATCGAGCGTCTTCACCGTCATTTCCTTGACGTATTGCGGACGGAAATGCGGCGTCTGGGCATTGAAGACATCAATGCCGTCCAGGCTTTGCTGCTTTACAATATCGGCGATAACGAAGTGGTGATCCGCGACCTTAAGGATCGCGGCTACTATCAGGGCTCCAACGTTTCCTACAACATCAAGGCGCTGACCGAGTACGGCTACCTGATGCAGGAGCGTTCGCCCCACGACCGTCGCTCGGTGCGCCTGAAGCTGACGGAAAAGGGACTGGATCTGTGCAACGCCGTGCGCAAGTTGCAGGACGATCTGTCCACCGTACTGGGCGGCAGCGAAGACACCGCCAAGATGCTGGAGACCACGCTGGCGACCATGCAGCGGGTCGAGCGCACCTGGACCGACTTCATCCATTACGGCCGCCCGCGCCCGCTTACCTAGAGCATGATCCGATCGCTTCGGATCATGCAGCCGCCATTGCGGCGGCGGCCAAGCAGGCGGAGCCTGCGCCCGGCGAGGGCTAAACAAAAAAACTAGACCGATCCGACATGGTCGGAAATCGGTCTAGTTCCGCGGAAACCTTGAGGTCGCCGAAAGGGCCATGTTGCCATAGGGCAACAAGCCTGCGGTCGCGAACTGAAAATTGTGCGTCAGCTGAACGGTAACCGTTGCCGCATTATTCGTTACGTTCACCGTCACCTCACCGCTATTCAATCCCACCAGATGGGCCTGCGCCTTGGCGGTGATTTCAGCGTTGCTGGCGCTGCTGTGGGCGATGGCGTAGCGGCTAGCCTCTTCGGCGGCGAATTGCAGGGTCGAGTGGGCCCACATCACCCGCCCCAATTCCATAGTGCCAAGCAACAGGACAAGAAAAACCGGCAACACCAGGGCGAACTCCACCGCCGTGGCACCCCGCCTGTCCTGGAAAAGCCTGCGCAACATGTTCGCCCCTCCCCTAATAGCGCAAGGTGGCGTCGGCGCTGAGCGCCACCGTCGGCCCCACCCCGGGATAAGTGAACAGCGTCGGATAGGCCTCCGTCACCTGGACGGTGACGTAATTGCGCGAATTGCCGTCGGCGCAAGTGGAACCACAGACGATGGCGCTGCCGTCGCTGCAACCGCATTGGGTGCTGACCGCCACGGTCAGCCGGCTGGCCACCAAATCCTCCGTCGCCAGTTCCACGGCTTGGCGAATATTTGCGATGTTGGCGGGATCGGTCATGGCCGTCTGGGCGCCGGCCCGCGCTGCGCTCGACAGCCTGATACGCTCATTCACCGCCAGCCCGAAATCTGCAACACCCAGTGCAATGGCTAGCAAAAATGGCGCAGCCAGCGCCATCTCCACCGCCGCCGCCCCGCTGCGGCATGCCCATAGCTTGGCTGTAAGCCCACGCATGATCACTCCACCAACGTTGGCTTGCGCACGATGGCGGGAATGCCTTTGCCGTCGCAATTGTTTTCCAGACTGGCATTGCCGGTGAAGGTTACCGAGCGGCCCAGCAGCCGGGTGCAACCGCCGCCATTGCTGCTGCCGCCAGAAAAACGGATCTCCTGGCTGGGAATATAGATCACGCCGGTCAGTTCCATGCCGGCCCCGCCGTTGAAGGTGTTGGTGCCGCTGGAGCTGGCCGTGCGGTTTTGATAAATCACCACGCCCGAATAGGCCCCCGAGGTCGGCGCCTGCAGATCGATCGTGGCGTTGCCGTTAATGTTGACCGTTGCCACATCGCTGCCCGAGCCGGTCAGGATGATGGTCACCCCAGTGCCGGACAGGGTTGCGCCGGCATTGACGCGGAATTGGCCGCCATCAACGATGTAAACTCCGGGCAGGAAAGTCACATTGGCCTGAGCGTTGAAGGTGACGCCGCCACACCATGTGGTGGGCGAAATGGTCTCGGTGTTTTTGTAGCTGGACTTCGCCGAGCAGGCCCCCGAGGGCGGGATGGGCAAGTTCTCGAAGGGATCGGGGATTGCGGAGGAATGGGTGATGCGGGTGTCCACCAGCAACTGCCCGGCCCCTTGCTGGGCATAGCCGCCCACCGTTTCGATAAACTTCGCTGCCAAGGTGGCCGAACCGGAGATGAGCAAGGCCTGATCATTGTCCGAATTGGCGGCGACGCCGCAATTTTCCAAGTTGATGGTGGCATTGCCAGTGAACTCAGCGGTGTCGGCGGAGGCCTTGTCCAGGGCGACCACGCAATAATCGCCAGGGGAACCGGCAAGGGCGACGGCACGGGCGGACACTTGGATGGAGTCCAGGAACAGTTTCGCCAGCAGCAGGGTCTCGGCCCGGTTAACCCGAACTTCCACTGCCTGGGCATTGCCCACATAGGCACCGGAAATGGGCGGAGTATTCACCGTAACCGTGAATGGCTGGTCCGCGGAATGGGCGTTCCTGCGGGCGTCCAACGCCGCCACGGTGCTGATGGTGGACACCGAGGACGAACGCGTAACCTCCCACGCACCTGAAATCGCACCACCATCCGCCGCCGATTGGAGGTCGCGTTTGGAGGCGAACCACAGGCTGGTCTCCACCCCCAATGACGCCATGCCCATAAGCACCGGCAATACCAGGGCCAGCACGATGGCAACCGAGCCCTTGGTCTCCCTGAGAAGACGGGCGGCAACAGCCGTGACCGATCCAAATGCACTGAGCGATGCCATTTACTTGTTCCATGACAAAACAGTCTACCGAATTATACGCCATTCCACCGGAATAGGCAAATTCGTCACTTGAAAATACTCAATGCCATTCAAGTAAATTGCGATCTGTTTTTTAAGTATATTACGGCTATTTGGGCGGGGCGGCCGCAGCCGGTGCTGCGGGGGCCGCCGGAGCGGGCGCTCCACCGGCGGCCTTTTCGGCGGCGCGCACGCAGGTGGTGGCGCACGAGAATACGGCGTTCAGACCGCCTGATTTGACGTCCTTGCCAGCACCATAGGTGACGGTCACGCTGCCCACGCCGCCGGCGTGGACCACAATGGCCGCATCCAACATTGCCTGATGGCTGCCGTCCAACACCATCAGCGAGGTGGAGCCCACCTGCTTGCCGAATACCACCACCCGAGTCGGCGATTCCACCGAGACGTCGGCCACCGTGGGATCGCCGATAATGACCTGACGGGCGGGCTTGTCGAGCAGCAGCAGCACGGCATGCCCCGCCCCAACCTCAACCGGTGCGCCGGCCCCGGCGACGGCAGAGGAGGCCGTCAAGGCGAACGCCGCGACCATCACGCATTTGGTTAGAAACCGGCCGGCCATACTCGCCCCCACGGACAAAGTTTATTCGAGACAAACAATGATAGCGCACCAATCTTTCCTATGGCAACATTGCCGTTATCCAAGTAATTACATGTAATTATACGGATTTTTGCGAAATCTCCGCTGGAGCCGCCATCATGCGCCGCTTTGCCCCGTTCCTGATCCCGCTGTTGCTGACGGGCTGCGCCGCCGTCACCATGGAGACGGCGGGCGAAGATGTGATTGCGCGCGCGGTGGAACCCAGCCTGCGCGCCGCCGCTGCCAACGCCGAGGCCAATAACGACTGGAAGGGCGCCGCCCAGCATTGGGGCACACTGCACCAACGCCACCCCGAGGACACCGCCATCAGCCTGTCCCTGGCGCGGTCATGGCGCTATGGCGGACAGCCGCAACAGGCCGCCGACCTTATGCAAGACACGCTGTCCCGCACAGGCCGCGATGTGCCTGTGCTGATCGAATTGGGAAAGGATTATCTGGCGGCAGAGCGGCTGGGCTTGGCCCTGAAAATTCTGGAAGAAGCCAGAGCCAAGGCGCCGGACATTTGGGACATCCATTCGGCCATGGGCGTGGCGCTGGATTCCCTGGGCCGCTATCCCGAGGCCCAGGGAGCCTATGAGCGCGCCCTGGAATTGGCCCCAGACAACCCGGTGGTGCTGAACAATTTGGGACTGTCCCAAGCCCAGTCGGGCCAGTTGTCCATTGCGATAGACACCCTGCAACGGGCCAACGAACACCCCGGCGCCGGGCCCCAACTGCGCCAAAATCTTGCCCTGCTGCTGGCCCTGAAAGGCGACGCCCCCGCCGCCGAACGCATGGCCGCCAAGGATTTGCCCCCCGACATGGTGCGCACCAATGCCGGAATTTACCGCACCCTGGCCGGGGCGGCGCGGTAGCCCCTACTCGCGTTAGCCCTTCAGGCTCAAATACAAATCCTCGACCTTCTTGCGCGCCCACGGGGTTTGGCGCAGGAATTTCAGGCTGGATTTGATGCTGGGGTTGTTGAAGAAACACTGGAGATTGATGAGCTTGCACAGCTCGGCCCAACCGTAATGCTCGACCAATGTGGTCAGCACCGTTTCCAGCGTGATTCCGTGCAGGGGATTATTGGGTTGTGCGGTCATGGCTTAGCATAAATTCCCGTCGCGCCAGCGTCCACAGCCCTGTCACTTCATAACGCCCGCGATGCGAATGGCGGCGGGGCCGATGATGATCAGGAACAGCACTGGCAGGAAAAATAGGATCATGGGAACGGTCAGCTTGGCCGGCAGCGAGGCCGCCTTCTTTTCAGCCGCCGCCATACGGGCGGTGCGGTTTTCGTCGGCCAGCACGCGCAACGCCTGCCCCACCGGAGTGCCGTATTTTTCCGACTGAACCAAGGCGGTGCACAGGGATTTCACTTGGGGCAGGCCGGTGCGGTCGGCAAGGTTGTCCCAGGCCGCCCGGCGATCGCCCAGGAACGCCAGTTCGGCGGCAGTCAACCCGACTTCCTCGGCCAGCTCGGACGCCGATGACCCCAGTTCGTCGGCCACTTTCAGCAAGGTGGCCTCGATGGACAGGCCGGCTTCGACGCAGATCACCATCAAATCAAGGCCGTCGGGAAACGACCGCGCAACCGCCTGCTGACGCTTCTGCACAGCATTGGAAAGCATGATTTCAGGCAGGTAATTGCCGAGGGTGCCTGCGCCCAGCACCAGCATGGCTTGCTGCACGAAGGTCCAATGGGCAAACACCGAGGTGGCGTAAATCAATCCAAGGCCGAACATCACCACCGGCACGGCGATGCGCGAAAACATGAAGGTCACGCCGGCGGAAGACCCGCGCCAACCGGCCTGAGCCAGCTTATGCTTGAGGGCGGGCGCCTCCAGCATCTCCTTCAAGTTCATACGGTCCACCACCGCCTTCATCCAGCCGACATGCCGCTTGGGCTGGAACCGGGCGGTTTTGTAGCCGTCACGCTGACGGGCCGACAATTGCTGACGCCGGGCGGCCACCGCCTTCAAGCGGGATGCCAATTGATCGCGTGAGGTCAACTGCAACCCAATCGCCATCACCGAGGCAAAGGCGGCAATGGCGGCGATACCGATCAAGAGGAGCTCGAGAGACATGAAATCTCTCCGCTCAGAAATCGAAGTTGATCATTTTGCGCATCACCAGAGTGCCGGTCGTCATCATTATAAAACCGATGGTCAGCAGCACATGGCCTGTCCCGGTGGTATATAAAAGCGTGACGTAATCGCGCGCCACCAGAGTCAGCAATCCGCCCACGACAAGGGGCAGCGAACCGATAATCATGGCCGAGGCGGTCGCTTCCGAGGAATAGGCCTTGATCTTGTCACGCATGCGCTTGCGCTGCCGCAACAGGTCGGCCAGCTTGCCAAGCGTTTCAGCCAGATTACCACCGGTCTGCTTTTGGATGGCCAAGACGATGGTGAAGTAACGGAAGTCCGCGGTCGGCATGCGTTCTACCGCGCGCTCCAGGCTTTCCTGCAGGGACAGGCCCAGTTTCTGTCCCTCGGTAATCAGGCGGAATTCGGCGCCCAGGGGATCGGGCATTTCACGCCCGATGATGTTGATGCATTCACCCAAGGGCAGACCCGAGCGCATGCCGCGCACTACAATGTCCAACGCGTCGGCAAACGCCGTGGTAAAGCGGTCGATACGCCGCTTGGCCCGCCACCCCACCGCCACCTTGGGCAGGCCGAAACCGATGATAGCGCCCGCCATGGGTTGGGCCAGCGGGGGCACCGATACTGCCCAAGCCACCAGCCACGCGGTGGCGGCAAGGCATGCGCAGATGGCAAGGAAGTGGCGGACCTCCAAGCGCAGGCCGGCTTGGCGCAATTGCTCGCGCAACGAATAGGCCCAGCGCTGTCTGTCATCGTTGGATTTCAGCCGCTGAAGCGTACGGCGGCGTGGCTGCAAGATGCCACCCCGCCCGCCCACACGGCCTCCGACCACCTGTTGGACACGGCGCTTCAGACGCGCCCTGGAACCATAAAGCAGGCGATACAGGACGACGCCAAACGTCCCCACTGCGCCTAGCAAAACCAGCACCAGCAGGGCGACGATGGTGGGCATGTCAGCCATTCTCGTCCCTCCCCCTCATGCTCACAATTGCTCGTTCAATGCTTCGGCCAATTCGCGATCGAGGCCGAAATAGCGTGCCCTGTCCCAGAAGGCCGGGCGGATGCCGGTGGGGCGGTGACGTCCGATGATGCGGCCCTGGCTGTCCTCGCCCTCATACTCGAAGACGAACAGGTCCTGCAGGGTGATGACGTCGCCTTCCATGCCGATCACTTCGGTGATGTGGGTGATCTTACGCGAACCATCGCGCAGGCGTGAGGCCTGGACGATGACGTTGACCGCCGAGGCAATCTGTTCGCGCACCGCCTTGGTGGGCAGGTTATAGCCGCCCATGGCGATCATGTTTTCCACACGGCTAAGGGCATCGCGGGGCGTATTGGCGTGGATAGTGCCCATGGAACCGTCATGGCCGGTGTTCATGGCCTGCAGCAAGTCGAACGCCTCGGGGCCGCGCACCTCGCCCACGATGATGCGTTCCGGGCGCATGCGCAGGCAGTTGCGCACCAGATCGCGCATGGTGACCTGGCCGACACCTTCCAGATTGGGTGGGCGGGTTTCCAGCCGGACCACATGGGGCTGCTGCAATTGCAGTTCGGCGGCGTCTTCGCAGGTGACGATACGCTCGTCCACGTCGATATAGCGGGTCAGGCAATTAAGCAGCGTGGTCTTGCCCGAGCCGGTGCCGCCCGAGACCAGCACGTTCAGCCGGCACGCCGCCGCCACTTCCAGCACCTTGGCCCCGGCGGGCGATATGGTGTTGAATTCGATCAGCTTTGTCAGGGTCAGCTTGTCGCGCTTGAATTTGCGGATGGTCAGCGTCGGCCCGTCCAGCGCCAATGGCGGCGCGATCACGTTGACGCGCGAGCCGTCCATCAGGCGCGCATCGCAGATGGGGCTGGATTCGTCCACCCGGCGGCCCACTGCCGAGACGATGCGCTGGCAGATGTTCATCAATTGCGCATTGTCGCGGAATTTGATGTCGGTCAGCTCGATATGGCCATTGACCTCGATATAGACCTTGCCAGCGCCATTCACCATGATGTCGGCGATATCGTCCCGCGCAATCAGCGGCTCCAGCGGGCCCAGTCCCAGCACGTCGTTACAGATGTCGCTGATGACCACCTGCTGTTCCGCCGCCGACAGGACCAGCGACCGCATACTGATGATCTCGGCGACGATGTCCGAGATTTCCTCGCGCACCGCATGGGCGTCCAGCTTGCCCAGTTCCGCCGGGTCCACCGAATCGATCAGATCGTTGAAAATGGCGATCTTCACGTCCGACAGCCGCTTTTCCATCTCCGACGTCGGCTTGGCCGCCGGTGCCATTACGGGATGAGCCGGCGCACGCGCCACCGCCGCCCCCGAGGACGCGGACTGCGCCGGGGCGGAAGACGCTTGTGCCGGTTCCGGCGTGGGCTGCTGACTGCGGCGGCCGAACATGGCTATTTCCTCAGCCAGTCGAGCAGGCTTTTGCTCTTGGCGCCGCCCTTGCGGGCCGGGCTGCGGCCGGACAATTGGACGGCGAAGGCGGACAGTTGTTCGTTGATCTTGGCGCCTCGATTGGCCTCGGCCAGCATTTGGCCGTTATTGGCGGCTTGGCCGAACAATTGCGGCTCGAACGGCAGCAACAGGGACGGCGTGACACCAAGAGTTTCCTCGAAATCCTTAGGCGACAGCTGTGTCTTCTTGAAGGCGTCGATCTTGTTGATCACCAGCCGGGGCGGCGCCCCCTCGCCACGGCGAGTCACCAGGGCCTCCAGCAGGCTTTTGGTGTCGCGCAAGGACGCCAGATTGGGCGCGGTCACCACCACCACTTCGTCGGCCACCGTCAGCAAATGCTCGATCCAATCGGCCCACAGATGGGGCAAATCCACCACCACTACCGGCGCCATGCGGCAGGCCAAGTCCAGCAGCTTGTCCACAGCCTCGAAGGTCACCGGCGGGCTTTGGCGGACTTCCCCCGCCGAGGCCAGCACTTTGAGCCCATCGTCATAGGCGGCAAGGAAGCGCTCCAGCAGCACCGCGTCCAGGCGCTCGGGGTTGGCCAAGGCTTCGGCCACGTGCTGTTTGGCATCCAAATTAAAGGCCAATTGCGAGGTGCCGAAGGCGAGATCGAGGTCCACATAAACTACCGCCTCCGGCTGACCACGTCCCATGGCCCAAGCCAGATTCTGGGCCAAAGTGGAGGAACCGGCACCGCCGCGCGCACCCCAGAACACCACCAGACGCCCCTTGGGCGCGGCGGCGGGATCGGCGAACAGGGTGGCGACGGCATCCATCAACTGGCGCGGCTGCAGCGGCCGCAGCAGATACTCGCTGACGCCGTTGCCCATAAGCGTCCGGTACAGCTTGATGTCGTTCAGGGCGCCGATGACGATGACCCGCGTGCCGGGCTCGCAAACCTCGGCCAAATCTTCCAGCCCGGTCAGCAGGGTGGCGTCGTCCTCGTCTTCCTCGACCACGATCACCTGGGGCGACGGCTTGTTGTGGTACTGAGCGATGGCCGCAGCCAAGCCGCCCGGATAGACCTCCATGCGCGCCTTGGCGAAAGAGCGATCGTCGCGCACCGCTTTCATGACCTCGGCCACGTCGGGAGTCAGGGCGAAAGCGTCGATGGTGACGCGCATCAGCATGGTCATGCCCTCACTTGCCGACCGAGCTGAGGCCGCCAGCAGGCTTGGCCTCGGCCTCCGAGCCGGTGGCCTTGCCCTGGCCGTATTTGGTCAGCACATCGACCGAGCGGTTGGCGTCGCGGCCGCTGGTTTCGCGCGCACGCACCAGATCGGCGGGGTTGGATACCATCAGGCCGATATTGCGGGTGACCGAGCAGCCGAAATTATAGGTGTTCTCATTACGGAAGTCCGGGTTGATGCGCTCGGGCCACTGGCCGCATTCGGGCACGTTGGCGACCCAAACCGGCACGGTGATGGTGGCACTGCCCGAAATCTCGGCGGTGGCAATTTGGATGCGCTCGGACGGGACACCGGATTCTGCAAGGCGCGCGGCGAGGGACCGGGCGAAAGCCTCGTCGTCCTTGCCCGCCGCGATGACCATGGGACCGGCACCCCGGCGCAGATGCTCGGCGGCAAGGTCGCTCAACACAGCGGCGTCGGTGGCCGACAGGGACTGGCCCTCCGCCGGACGGGCGATGGAGGCTATGGCCTTGCGGCTTTCCACCGTGACCTCGTGCCGCTGGTGGGGGTCATAATTGGCCATGTCCACACTACAGGCCGAGGCCGCCAGGGGGATGGCAAGGGCGAGAAACCGGTACAACCGCATGATATGCCTCCCCTATTGCACGATGTAGCCGATGGGTCCCTGAAGCTGTACCGGCACCGGGGCTGGGGCTTTGGACGTTGTGTAGTTTTCCTGCAGGCGGTTCAGCAGTATGCGATCCCAATCCGACGACGGCGCAAAGCCATCGGTGGGCATGGACAATCGCGGCTTCTCCAGCGGCTGGACCACGAAGGCCGAAACGATGACCACCAGCTCGGTTTCCTTACGCTGGAACGAACTGGATTTGAACAGCGTGCCCAGGATGGGAATGTCCATGATGCCTGGCAAGCCGGACAGGTTCGACGTGATGTCGTTCTGCAACAGGCCCGCGATCATGATGGAGCCACCCGACGCCATTTCAACGGTAGACGATGCGCGGCGCACGGTCAGGCCGGGAATGATGATTTCACGGTTGGCCAAATTGACTCGAACGACGTGCTCCGACGACACCGCGCTGACTTCGCTTTGCAGCTTCAAGGAAATCCGTCCGGGGTCAAGCACCACCGGGGTGAAGTTCAACAGCACGCCGAATTGCTTGAATTCGATAGTGATCTGACCGTTCTGCGCAGCCACGGGAATAGGGAACTCTCCGCCGGCCAAAAGGTTGGCGGTTTCACCGGAAACGGCAGTCATGTTGGGCTCGACCAAAGTGCGGACCAACCCCTGAGTTTCCAAGGCATTGAACTGGCCGACCAATGCACCAATGCCGGAGACCGTCAGGCTTCCGAACGGAGTTTGGGTCAGTCCCACTGCGCTATTAGGGTTGAAGATGGCGCGAACGTTCCCGGTGGAGCCCACCTCGCCACGCAGTTCGACGCCCAATTCCTTGAGCACGGACTTCTGCATCTCGGCCACCTTGACCTGCATCAGCACCTGCTGTTCGGCGCTGATCTTCAGCAAGTTGACCACATTGACCTCGTCCTTGACGAAGCGCCGCGCCAAGGCCCGGATTTGGCCGGCGGTGCCGTCGTTGCGCACCGTGCCGGACAGATAAAGGGAATCGCCCACGCCCGAGACGCGGACATTCTTTTCCTCAGGCATGACCTCACTCAGCACCTCACGCAGGGCATCGGCGTCCAGATGGACGTCCACCGCCACCCGACGCATGACCTTGCCCGCCATATCGAAGAAGGTTACGTCGGTCTGCCCCACCCCTTTGCCCACCAAATAGACTTGAGTGGGCGTGCGCACCACCACGTCCACCACGTCGGCACTGCCCACCACCACATCGCGCACCGGGCCGGGCAGGATGATCTCGTGGGTTTTGTTGAGCGCAAAGCGCGCCGGTTCGCCCGTGATCTGCGCGGCCTTTGCTGTCATGGCGGGATTGGTCATGCTCATGCTGATGACCTTGACGCGCGGCGCTGCCAGCGGCAGCGGCGGCTCAGGCGCTGCGGATTGAGCCAAAGCAGGGCCGGCCATGACCAGAAAAAGAGCTAAAAGACGGGTGCGCACTGCCATGGTCAAAAGCTCTTATTGGAAATGTCGCCGGCGCGATTGATGACCACGCCGCTGCCACCGCCCGAGCGGGGAGCGGATTTGGGCTTGGCCGCGCCGCCCATCAACGCCTGCATGGCCTTGGACGCCTCGGTGTCACTGGTGAACGGGACGCGGGCGGGTTGGCCGGGCTCGGTCTGTTCGCTGGCAAGGCCGCGCAGCACCAGGGAAAGTTGGCCCACCATGCCGGCGGCGGTCAGCACCTCGGCCTGTTTGGGCGTCACCTCCAGCGTAGCGGTCTTGCCGACGATGGCAGCGCCGTCCTTGCCTTTGGCCATCTGCTGGTCAATGGCCAACACTTTGACGTCGGCCAGGATGGTTTCGGCGGCATAGCGGACGATGCCGCCGCCCTTGCCGCCCGCCTGCGAATCCGCGCGCTGGAAATCGGCGGCCATGACCACATCCACCCGATCGCCGGGGGCGACGAAGCCAGATACCGCGCTGGCATTGGTGATGGCGACGGATACCGCGCGCATGCCGGATTTGAGCACGCCAGCCAGGACGCCGGCGCCGTCTTGCTTGAACGAGGATGCGGGCGTGAAGGGCTCGCCTTCGGTCAACGGGCGGCGCGCCACTTGGCCGATAAATTTGGCCTTGGGGTCATCCCCCGGTTTACGAACAACGAAGCGTTCGGCGGCGGCTGAAGCCGGCCAGGGATCGTAACGCAAATCGCCGTCGGTTAGAGGCGCACCGGCGGCCACGTCGTGGGCGACCACCAACACGTCCAATGTGGCGGCCACTTCAGCGGGCTTGCGGCTGGATTGCACATCCAGCCAACGCTTCGCCACGAACGCGGTCATGCCGGCGAATACCATCGCCACCACCACCAGCACCACGGCTATCGGACGCATTCTTGCCCCCTTCCCCCAACCTCAACTTCTGCCTGATCATTCCGCCAGACGCGGCAGTAAAGACAGGACGGCCCAATCCAAACCACCCGCGGCAATGGCGACACCGTAGGGAACATGTCCCGACGCCGCCGCGCGCCCTCCCCACGATCCTTTAGCAGCGGATATGCGGAGCAGGAGCATCACCAAAGATAGCATACCTCCGGCCAGGGCCATGACCAGCAGAAAGCGTGGCAAACCAGCAAAACCCATCATCAATGTCACAGCCGCCACCAGTTTGACATCGCCGCCGCCCCACACCTTGAACGCGAACAGAACCGCGCCCAAGACGAAAGCGGCAACACCAGCGGCCACGTGCCACGCCGCCGCTTCGGCCCCCAGGCCAAGCGCCGGCACCGCCACCACAAAGGCGGCGGCGATGAGCAAGCTGTCGCGGTTGGGAATGCGAAAGGCTTTAAGGTCTGAGATGGCGGCGTCGACCAAAGCAGCGGAAAACACTGTGCCTGCGAGACCGATCGCAAGGGTGGACAAGTTTAATGCCCCCATACTTCGCACCACTCAAACAAGAAGCGCTTCCCGGCAACCCAGGAAGCGCTTCTTAATGTTTTTGCGGAACAATCCGTTAGGCGGATTGGAGCGCAGCCAGAACCTGCTGGAAGATACCGTCGAGGGCCGGGCCGATGAGCTGCAGCGTGGCGATAATCGCGATGCTCACGAAGGCTGCAATCAGACCGTATTCAATGGCGGTGGCACCCTTCTCGTCGCGGCGCAGGGAGGCGATGACGGTCTTGAGATTGGTCAACATAGCTTCAACTCCTTATCTGATCGGCGGCCCAAGAGGGTGTTCGTTCACTTTCGGGAGGATGCTTGCGTTAACCGTTCGCGCTTCCCGCCGCCCCGTTTGCTGTCACCATGTATAGACCAGACTTCGCAGATCGATCAACAGAATTATTACATCAGGTTCAATTTTTATTCACAGCGTTCGCTTTGTTTACTTGCGACCTTTTCGACAAAACGCCGCTGTATTTGCGGCCGATTTGCCGCAAGGTTTCTTAAAAATACACCTAATTTGCTTCGATAAGGTTAAGCCCTTGACATCAATTGCAAACGCGGCCAGTCGGCAATGACCAGACCCATGCCGCGCCGCTTGACGACCCCGTCGCGAGCCAGCTCGCCGATGGCCTGGGCCACCACCTCACGCGAGGTTCCGACCCAGGCGGCGATTTCCTTGTGATTGGGCAGATCGGGAATGACCCACCCGTCGGTCCGGCCGCTATCGGGCTGAGCCAGCCGCACCAATTCGCCGCAAACACGTTGGGACTCGCCGGTGGTGGAGAGTTGGGTCACGCGTTGATCCAGACTTCGGATGATGCGGGTCATCCGCTCCAGCACGCGCACGCCCAACTGGGGATGCTGGTTCAGGACCTGGATGAAAGATGGCCCGTTCAACGAAGCCAACCGCGAATCCATGGTGGCGATCACCCGGGCCGAACGCTTCATACCGTCGATAGCCGCCAACTCGCCGAAATAATTGCCGGCAACCACGTCGGCCAAGGCCACTTCACGCTCGCCATTTCCGGTCAGGATGCGCAAGGCCCCGGTGATGACGAAATAAACTTCCAGCGTGTCGCTTTCCTTGTCGAACACCTGCTGGCCGGCAGTAAAGACATGCCACGAGCAGCGCGCCTCGATGGCCGCCAGTTCATCCGGCGAAAGCCCCGAAAACAGCGAGAAGCCTGACAAGCCCCCTTCGACCAAATCCATCTTTAACCTCGAACGCGGCGCCCATCCGCACAGATGAATTATCAACCCATCGTCCATCTCTTTGCAAGACGGCGGTTTTTTTGCCATAACCCCCGTTCCCGATCGCCCGCAGGTGAGGCCCCAGATGATTGCTCGTTATTCCCGCCCCCAGATGACCGCCATTTGGGAAGCCGCCAACAAGTTCAACATCTGGTTCCGCATCGAGGCACATGCCTGCGATGCCTTGGCCGAGCTGGGCGTGATCCCGCAGGACTCCGCCAAGGCCGTGTGGACCAACGGCGACAAGCCCTACACCGCCGAGCGCATCGCCCGCATCGACGCCATCGAGGCCGAGACCAAGCATGACGTCATCGCCTTCCTGACCGAGCTGTCCGAGCATATCGGCCCCCACTCGCGCTTCGTCCATCAGGGCATGACCTCGTCGGACGTGCTGGACACCTGCCTCAGCCTACAGCTGACCCAGGCCGCCGACATCCTGCTGGCCGATCTGGACGGCTTGCTGGCGGCGTTGGAAAAGCGCTCGTTCGAGTTCAAGGATTTGGCCTGCATGGGCCGCAGCCACGGCATCCATGCCGAGCCGGTCACCATCGGCCTGAAGTTCGCCGGCTTCCATGCCGAGTTCCAGCGCGCCAAGACCCGCCTGCTGGCGGCCCGTGAAGACATTGCCACCTGCGCCATTTCGGGCGCTGTCGGCACCTTCGCCAATATCGACCCGCGCGTGGAAGAATACGTGGCGGAAAAGCTGGGCCTGGCCCCCGAGCCCCTGTCCACCCAGGTCATCCCGCGCGACCGCCACGCCCAGTACTTCGCCACCCTGGGCACCATCGCCAGCTCCATCGAGCGCGTGGCCGTGGAAATCCGCCACATGCAGCGCACCGAAGTGCGCGAGGCCGAGGAATACTTCTCGCCCGGCCAGAAGGGCAGCTCGGCCATGCCCCACAAGCGCAACCCGGTACTGACCGAGAACCTGACCGGCTTGGCCCGCATGGTGCGCGGCTATGTGGTTCCGGCCATGGAAAACGTCGCCCTGTGGCACGAGCGCGATATCTCGCATTCGTCCGTGGAGCGCTATATCGCCCCCGACGCCACCATCACCTTGGACTTCGCCCTGGCACGGCTGACCAACGTGGTGGACAAGCTGGTGATTTATCCCGACGCCGTTGACCGCAACCTCAACCAGTTGGGCGGTCTGGTGTTCAGCCAGCGCGTCCTGCTGTCGCTGACCCAGGCCGGCGTGTCCCGTGAGGACGCCTATCGTCTGGTTCAGCGCAACGCCATGCAGGTGTGGGACGCCGCCGGCGAGGGCAAGGATACCAAGGGCCAGTTCCTGCGCCTGTTGCAGGCCGACCCGGAAGTGACCAAGGCGCTGACTCCGGCCCAGGTCGAGGCCCTGTTCGATTTGGGCTACCACACCAAGCATGTGGACACGATCTTCAAGCGGGTGTTCGGGCGGGCGTAAGACAAAAAAACAAAGGGCCGGGGATCGCTCCCCGGCCCTTTTGCTTTGCTTGAAAGGCCAGCGCTACTTGCTGACGATTTCCTCGGTAAGCTGGCCGCGGGCAATCCCCTCCAGACGAGAGAACTCCTTCTTTACCTCGGCATCGCTCACAGCCACGCCGTTGGCTGCGAAATCGCGCATCACCTTGTGGCTGGCGTCATGGTCGGGTTCCGAGAACTCGGCATCGACCACGGTCAGCGCATAAGCCTTGGCGGAATCGCCCGAGAGCCCCAGGCGCTCAGCGGCCCACAGACCCAGCAGCTTGTCGCGGCGGATATTGACTTTAAACTGCGTTTCCTGGTCTAGCTGGTACTTCGCCTCGAACGCCTTTTCACGGCCGTCGAACGTGGTCATGGTCGCGACTTCCTTTTTCGCCCACTATATCAAAGTGGTTGTCGTTGGGACCCGATGCCATTGTGGCGATGGAGTTATACCGGTGGTTGGTTCGTGTAGAAAACGGATTTTTGCATGTGCACCTTAGTCATCCTTCGCCGCCCCCAGTCGAAATGGCCCGTTTTGGTTGCTGCCAACCGTGACGAAATGGCCGGGCGCCCGTGGAAAGCACCGGGCCACCACTGGCCCGACCGGCCCGAGATCGTCGCAGGCATGGACGAATTGGCCGAAGGTTCGTGGCTTGGCGTGAACCATATTGGCGTGGTCGCGGCCATTCTCAACCGGGTCGGCACTTTGGGTCCTCAAGCGGGTAAGCGCTCACGCGGGGAATTGGTGCTGGAAGCCCTGGACCACAACGACGCGGTGGATGCCGCCGAGGCGCTGGCCCATCTGGATGGGCGCGCCTATCGCCCGTTCAACATGGTGGTTGCCGACAATCGCGACGCCTATTGGATCCGCGCCGATGGCAGCGCCAAGGTCCAGATGCGGCCCATGGCCGAAGGCCTGCACATCATCACCGCCTTGGATTTGGACGACCCCGCCAGCCCGCGCGTGGCCGCCTATGCCCCACACTTCGCCGCCGCCGCCGTGCCCGACCCCGACGCCAGCGATTGGGCCGCATGGACCCGGCTGATGGCTGATACCGGCGCAGGCGCCGATGGCGAGGAGGTGGCCGCCATGTGCTTCACTCGCGCCGATGGGTTCGGCACCGTGTCATCCTCACTGATCGCCCTGCCGGAAATGGGCGCCGACCATCCGCCGCAATGGCTGTTCGCCCCTGGCCGGCCCGACCGCACGCCCTATGAGCCGGTCATTTTCCCATGATGCGCCCCCTGCACTTCGCCCTCGCGGCGGTCGTAGTCATGACCACAGCCTCGGCCCGCGCCGAAGACTGGCCGAGCCGCGCCGAACGGCTGGTCGCTCACAATAAGGCGCAGGCGCTCGACGCAGCCGACCCACTGACCACGCCCATGATCGTGTGCCAAGACACCGCCTGTGCACAGACCTCAGACGTGCGGTTGAGCGAGGAAGAGGCGGCCATGATCCGCACCGGCTTCGGCGACGGGGGCGCCGATGCCGAAACCGAACGGGCCATGATCGCCCATGCCATCGGCCAGTTCGAGACCTTCGTGGGCGCCCAGAACGGCACGTGGCGCGACCACGCCCGCAATTCCCATCTGAGCGAGGACGGGGACGGCCAGATGGATTGCGTGTCCGAATCCATCAACACGCGGACCTATCTGGACCGATTGGCCCAAGCCAAGCTGTTGAACCGCCACGAATTAGGCGGTTTCGTCATGCGCTATCTGGTGGTGCTGCAGCACGTGGCCGTGGAAATGATCGAACTGGACAGCGGCGATAGCTACGTCATCGACTCATGGGACGGCGAGAACGGCGACGAGCCGGTGATCCAGCCCTATATGAGCTGGCGCATGGAATTCATGGCGTGACATTGTCTCCCCGCCCCTTCCCTGCTATATGAACTTAAGCGATCGACGGACGTTGACCGCATACGCCCGAGCTTTCCCCGCGCATGACGCTATCCGCGCTCCCCTATCCGGATGTTCCCCCTATGGCCCGTCGCAGACAGATTTACGAAGGCAAGGCCAAGGTCCTTTTCGAAGGCCCCGAGCCGGGCACCCTGGTCCAGTACTTCAAGGACGACGCCACCGCCTTCAATAACAAGAAAAAGGGCACCATCACCGGCAAGGGCGTCCTCAACAACCGCATCAGCGAATATCTGATGCTGAAGTTAGGCGAGATCGGCATCCCCACCCATTTCGTGCGCCGCCTCAACATGCGTGAGCAGCTGGTGCGTGAGGTGGAGATCATCCCGCTGGAAGTGGTGGTCCGCAACATCTCCGCCGGTTCGCTGGCGCAGCGCTTCGGCCTGTCGGAAGGCACCCCGCTGCCGCGCTCCATTGTCGAATACTATTTCAAGTCCGACGCCCTGGGCGATCCCATGGTCTCGGAAGAACACATCACCGCCTTCGGCTGGGCCACCACCCAGGATCTGGACGAGTTGATGTCGCTGTCTTTGCGGGTCAACGATTTCATGACCGGCCTGTTCCTGGGCATCGGCATCCGTCTGGTGGACTTCAAGCTGGAATTCGGCCGCCTGTACAATGGCGACGACATGCAGATCGTCCTGGCCGACGAAATCAGCCCGGACAATTGCCGCCTGTGGGATTTGAAGACCGGTGAAAAGATGGACAAGGACCGCTTCCGCCGCGACCTCGGCAATGTCGAGGAAGCCTATCAGGAAGTGGCCCGCCGTCTTGGCATCCTGCCCGAAGGCGGCCCCCGGGATCTGAAAGGTCCCGCGACCATGCAATAAGCCGGGACCTTAAGCGTCCCGCGATCATGCACTTAGAGACGAAGGAAGACGACGTGAAGGCCAAGGTCCACATCACCCTCAAGAACGGCGTTCTCGACCCCCAGGGCAAGGCCGTGCAGCACGCACTGGGCTCGCTGGGCTTCGACGGCGTCACCGACGTCCGCCAGGGCAAGTTCATCGAGTTGGAACTGACGGAAACCGACAAGGCCAAGGCCAAGGAAGCGGTCGAGCAGATGTGCAAGCAGCTGCTGACCAACACCGTGATCGAGAACTACACCATCGATCTGGTTGACTAAGGTCTCCGCGGAATGAAAAAAGGCCGGGAAGCAGACGCTTCCCGGCCTTTTTTGTGATAAAGAAAGGGGGGGGGGGGCTACGCGCCCTTCAACTCAGCCGGGGCGCGGAAGGTGAAGTTGACCGGCGCAGCCATGACCGCGTCGCGGGCACGGGTCAGACGGGTCTTCAGCTCAGCCGGCAGACGATCTTCACCACCGGCGGCGCGGGCGATTTCGACCAAAGACGGGATACCCTTTTCACCGCCGGTAATGCGGCTGCCACCACGCTCGGCGGCGTTGAGCAGTTCGTGGATCAGGGTGCGCTTAAACGCCAGCACCGCCTTGCGCGCCTCGTCCAACGCAGCATCCTGCCCTTCGGGGGCGAAGACGGTGACGCGGTGATGGGGGTCGATGCCGTGGGGCGACAGGTGGCCATAGGCCGCCAGCTCGATCTCGATACCGGTAGGCGCCATCTCCTTGGCCAAGGCGCGGATGGCGGCGCGGTAATCGGCATAGGCGGTCAGCACATCGGAAATGGCGCCGGTATCGGCGGGCGCGGCCAGATTGATGTCGGTGGAACTGGTCCACGGCTTCATCTTGCCCTCGGGCTTGACGCGGGCCTTGGTGCGGGCCAGATCGGGGGCGCCTTCGCGGATGGCGCGGAAGGTTTCCATCTCGGAACCCGACGAGAAGCCGATGCCGTATTCGATCATGACGCCGCCGATGGTCTCGGTCTCGGGGTCCATGAGCGAGAACAGCACGTCGTCCACGGTCTGCTCGGACCAGCCGGTAATGCAGGCCAGCATGTCGGCGCCGGCATATTCACATGATTGCAGCAGGCCTTGGGCCTTGGTGCGCGCCGGCTCGGGGGCGTGGTTGACGAAATCTTCCAGCGAATCGCGGCTGACCAGTTCCACGCCGTTCAGCACGGTGTCGCCATTGCCCAGATGTCCACCGGCACCGGGCAGGTTCACCTGGGTCCACGGCTCCAGATAGGCCAGCAACCCAGCCACGGCATCCACGTCGGACCCCTGCACGGGCAGGACCAGACCGAATTCCGAGGACGGCACTTCGTAGAAACGGAACTGCGCCGCCACCACCATGCCGGTCCAGCCTTGCAGGCCCTCGACCGCGTCCAGATCGTCGCCGCTCAGCACGCGCGCTTCACCGCCATCGGCCAGCACCACCGCTTCCAGGGTGACCGAGGGCCGCATGCGCAACGGGCCCATGGCCCCAGTGGCGACCACGCCGCCCACATAGGCCGAGCCGATGCTGGTCAAATCCACCAGCACACGGGCGCATGGGTTGACCGCTTCGGCCAGGGCCGCATTCACCTGCGAGAATGTCAGCCCGGCACCGACGGCGATCAGGCCGTTGGCGGCGTCGATGGCGACTTGATGGGTCAGCAATTGCTCGGGCGGGGTGCAGCCGTCCACCACTTCCGCCACTAAGGCGCCCTTGGGCCGGATGGCGACCACGCCGTTGAAGCCGGCGACGCCGTCCTTGGCGTATTCGAACGAGCCGATGGCGCTGGTCAGGCCGCCGGTGGGCATGACGGCATAGCCCGCTGCGACCGCCTGCGCGACTGCGCCGCAGATGTCGGCAGTGACCAATACCAGCGCATCCAACGCGCGGCCGCCGTCATCGGCAAGCTCGGCGCGGGGAAGGCTGGCGAAATCGACGGGGGACGCGGTAACCGAAGTCATGGTCCAACGGGTCTTTGAGCCAGGGGCCGAAAACGAGGCGCGGACCATACCATTATCGGTGCGAGGGAATAAACATTTCCGTACGCATGGCCCTGCGGCAGAAAAATACTAGCCCAGCGCCCGCGACAGCGCGTGGATAACCAACCCCACCAGTCCGCCCACCACGGTGCCATTGATGCGGATGTATTGCAGGTCCTTGCCCACCTGCAATTCCAGTTTGCCCACCAGGGTGCCCGTATCCCAGCGAGCGACGACGCCGGCGATGAAGCTGCCGATTTCGCCGCGATGGGGCACGATGTTGCGCTCCACCGCGCGGCGCAGCCAGCGGTTCAGCACGGCGCGCATGCGCTCGTCGTCTTTCAGCCGCGTGCCCAGGCCGGCCAAAGCGCGTTCGATGCCATGACGCAGCACGCCCTCGCCCGCCGCCATGTCGTCTTTCAGCCGCGTCTTGGTTTCGCCCCAAAGGGAATCCAGATACTCCTCCACCAGAGGGTTCTTCAGGACTTCCGCCTTGATGGCCTCGCCGCGCGCGATCATCTCGGGGTCGTTGGCCAGATGATCCATGAAGCGGAAGATGGCGGCCTGGAATTCCTCGCGCCATGGATGGTCGGGGGCGCGCAAATCGGCCAAAGTTTCCAGCGCGCCCACCATGACCTTGTCGGCCAGTTTATGGTCCACCCAACGGGGCAGCCATTTCCACGAACGGTCGGCCACCTTGGAGCGGATCAATTCCTCGTTACGGAACAGGAAATCGGCGGCCATTTCCAGGCCACGGTCGAACAGCGCCTGATGGTGTCCATGGGCCACCAGCACCGACAGGATCCGTGCCCCCAACGGCGCCACCTGGACCGAGGCGATGCCGCGCGCCATGGCGCCGCGCATGAAGGCCCGCACGTGCTCGTCCTCCAGCGCGTCCAGCAGGGCGGGCACGAAGGTGGTGGCGCGCCGGGCCAGCATGTCCGAGGTTTCGGGCGCCGACAGCCAATTGGCCAACCGCCCGGCGCCGTCCAGAGAATCCAGTTTGGCGGCAACGACATCTGGCGCCAGGAAGTTGTTGCAGATGAAGGCGCCCAGGGACTCGCCGATGCGGTCCTTGTTGCGCGGGATGATGGCGGTGTGGGGGATGGGCAGCCCGAAGGGATGGCGGAACAGCGCCACCACGGCGAACCAATCGGCAATGGCGCCCACCATGGCGGCCTCGGAAAACGCGCGCACATAGGACAGCGCCGGCCAGCGGTCCAGCACCAGGGTGGTGGCGATGAAGACGACAAACATCAGCCCCAGCAGACTGATGGCGATCAGCTTCATGCGGCGCAGTTCAGCCGCGCGGTCTGCTGTGTGCTTGGAATTTTGCGGGGCCGGCGCCATGTTCATACTCTAAAGGGAAACTGGGGAAGACAGATGCCCGAGGGGAACCTCCGTCTGAGCGTCACCTTGCTCGGCGGCATGGCCGACATTCCGGCCCTGGATTGGGACGCCTGCGCAGGCGGAGACAATCCCTTTGTCAGCCACGCCTTCCTGGCGGCGCTCGAACGTTCCGGTTCGGCCACCGAGTTGACCGGTTGGCTGCCACGCCATTTGGTGGTGAGCGATGACGAAGGCAAGGTGCTGGCCGCTGCTCCGCTGTATCTCAAGACCCATTCCTATGGCGAATACGTCTTCGATTGGGGCTGGGCTGAAGCCTATACCAGAGCAGGCGGGCGCTACTATCCCAAGCTGCAATGCGCGGTCCCGTTCACCCCGGTGACCGGCCCGCGCCTGCTGGTGCGCCCCGATGCCCCCGGTGACCTGCGCCCCGCTTTGGCCCAAGCCCTGGCCGACATCGCCAAGGCCATGAAGGTATCGTCCCTGCACGTCACCTTCCCCACCGAAGCCGAGGCCGATTGCCTGGAACAGGCCGGCTTCCTGCGCCGGCTGGGGTTTCAGTACCATTGGCAGAACCAGGGGTATGCGAGCTTCGACGACTTCCTGGCGGCTTTGTCGTCGCGCCGCCGCAAGCAAATCCGCAAGGAGCGCGCGGCGGTGGCGGCGGAAGGCCTGACCATGGCGACGCTGGTGGGCGACGACATCAAGGCGCGGCACTGGGATGCCTTCCACCGCTTTTACGAGGCGGTGGTGGACCGCAAATGGGGCTCGGCCTATCTGACCCGCGAGTTCTTCGACGAACTGTCGGCGTCCCCCTTGGGCAAGGATGTGGTGCTGGTGTGGGCCGAGGATGACGGCGAGCCCGTAGCCGCCGCGTTCAATATGATGGGCGGCGACACCTTATATGGCCGCACCTGGGGGGCGGGCCGCGAGGTGCCGTTCCTGCATTTCGAGGCGTGTTATTACCGCGCGCTGGACTTCGCCATTGCCCACGGCCTGCAACGGGTGGAAGCCGGGGCCCAGGGCGAACACAAGGTCAGCCGGGGCTATCTGCCGGTCGCCACCCACTCCGCCCACTGGATCGCCGATCCCCGCCTTCGCCAAGCGGTCGCCCGCCATGTGGCGCAAGAGCGCGTTGCCATGGAAGACGCCATGGCGGAACAGGCGGAGGGCAGCCCGTTCCGGGAGTGCCCGTAAAAAAAAGCGGGCGGGGCCTTCGCGGCCACCGCCCAAGGCCAACGGCCTACGATTTATTGCTCTGGCCTACGCCCTTGAAGACATCGGCCATGCTGGTGTATTCGGCCTCGGGCATCTGCTTGATGGCGTCGAGGACTTCGTTGTCCGCGTTGTTCTTCTGAGCGTATTCGACCAGCTTCTGCCTGTTGGCAGGGAAGTCGATGCCCGAAAGAACCTGCGCGATGGTCGCCGTCGAATGGCTGGCGAGAGGCATGATTATTCCTCCGTTCGTGGGCTAGGGGGAAGAACGGGCTGCGAGGACTTGCCGCCTCGCGCCGTCCACTCTTAGGGCCTAACGCCTTCAGCCAGCGAAGGTTCCGGCGCACTGGCGCCTGCGTACCCCCATTTTCATTTGCATCGCCCATTCGCCGCGCCAAACGTTTACTTCACAATTCCGCACGCGATGCGCGGACCGCCACCGCCCAGGGGCTTGGGCTCGTCGGCGTAATTGTCGGCCCCGGCATGAATGACGATGGCGCGACCCTTGAGGTCGGCCACCTTGAGACGAGGAACAACCAGCGGATCGGTGGCAGTGCCGTCGCCGTTGACCGCCAGGGCCGGCAGATCACCCTGATGGCCGCCTTCGCTCCACGGTCCCATATGCTTACTGCTGCCCTTGGGATCGAAATGACCGCCGGCGGCAAGACCGGGGACCAATTTGCCGTCCTGCTCCTTGGCGCTGCAATCGCCGTTCTGATGCAGATGGATGCCATGGGGGCCGGCGGGCAGGCCGAACAGTTTGGGCTTCAGCACCAGACCTTGCTTGCCGTCGACGGCCTCGATGGTGCCCAGGCTCGATCCGGACTCCAATGCAGTGACGGCAATGACGGCCTTCGCGGCCAAAGCGGGGCCGGCGGCAAGGGTCAAGACCAGGGCGGCAGCGGTGACAGTGGCGCGCATGACAGGCTCTCCTCGGGATTGTACTCACGAAGACTTTCGCCCGAACGGTCGGTGGGGGGAAGCCTATCGAAAGAGTGGGTTGAAGCGGCGTGCATCCTATCAACCGGCAAATA
Source organism: Rhodospirillales bacterium (assembly GCA_014379805.1). Lineage (GTDB taxonomy): Bacteria > Pseudomonadota > Alphaproteobacteria > Rhodospirillales > Magnetospirillaceae > Magnetospirillum. The sequence continues at coordinate 26,265 of JACMLB010000400.1, forward strand.
CCCCTACCCGGCATGCAACTTTCTGCACTCCCCGGGGTGTTGGGCCTGTAATAGCGTTTTCAATGGGAAGGAACGCCAGTATAGTTCATGACGGATGCCCCCTTCCGGGACCCGAGGAGTTAACCCGTGAGTTTGCGAACTGCACCTGAGACCTTTGACATCCTACTGGTCGAAGATAATCCCGGCGATGCCCGCCTGGCGCAGGAAGCGCTGAAGGAAGGCCGTATGGCCAGCCGTCTCAAGGTGGTGGTCGATGGCGTCGAAGCCATGAGCTATCTGCGCCGCGAAGGTGCGTTCAGCGATGCGCCACGCCCCAATCTGGTGCTGCTGGACCTGAACCTGCCGCGCAAGGATGGCCGTCAGGTGCTGGCCGAGATGAAGGCCGACGCGGAACTGCGCCGCATTCCGGTGGTGGTACTGACCACATCCCAGGCCGAGCAGGACATCCTGCGCAGCTATGACCTTCACGCCAATTGCTACATCACCAAACCGGTTGATCTCGACCGCTTTATCTCTGTGGTTCGCTCCATAGAAGAATATTGGTGTTCGGTTGTCACACTGCCGCCCCGCTGAACCGGCATGACAGACATGGGGTCCTCTCGCCGTACTGTTCTAGTGGTCGAGGACAATCCGGGTGACGCCCGGCTGGTCGAGCTGTTTCTGCTTGAGGAACTCGCCAATCCATTCCGCATCCTGAAAGCTGCCAAGCTTGCCGATGCGCTGAGCACCCTTGAAAGCGAGCATGTGGACGTGGTCCTGCTGGACCTGTCCCTGCCCGATTCCTTCGGCATGGCCACCTTGGGACGCCTGCGCGCCGACTATCCCCTGGTTCCGGTGGTGGTACTGACCGGCACCAATGACGAAGCTCTGGCGCTGGAGGCGTTGCGCCAAGGCGCCCAGGATTATCTGGTCAAGGGCCAGGGCGACGGCGATCTGGTCCGTCGCGCCGTCCGCTACGCGCTGGAACGATCCCGCGTGGACGTGGCGCTGCGGCGTTCGGAAGACCGCTTCCGCGCCGTGTTCGAAAATGCCGGCGTAGGCGTCGTGCTGTCCGAGCCCGATGGGCGCTTTGTCGAGGCCAACCCCGCGTTCTGCGCTATGGTGGGCTATTCCGAGGCCGAGCTGCGGTCTTTGCACTTCCAAGACATCACCCATTCCGAAGACGTCAGCCGCAACAATACGCTCCGCGACGAAATGCGGGCCGGCGGACGCAACTCCTATCATCTGACCAAGCGCTATCTTGCCAAGGATGGCCGCGTGGTGTGGGGCCGGCTGACCGTCACCGCCGTGCGTGAAGCCGATTGCGACGGCACCGACATGCGCTTCACCGTCACCGTGGTCGAGGACGTCACCGAGCGTAAGCGCCTGGAAGACCACATGCGGCTGGCCGCCACGGTGTTCGAGAATTCCGGCGACGGCCTGTTCGTCACCGACGCCCATTCCCACATCGTCCACGTCAATCCCGCCTTCACCGAGATCACCGGCTATCAGCCCGAAGACGTCATGGGCAAGACCCCCAAGGTCCTGTCGTCGGGCCGGCACGAGCCTGATTTCTATGAGCACATGTGGGAGGAATTGCGCGCCGTCGGCAAATGGCAGGGCGAGATTTGGGACCGCCGCAAATCGGGCGAAATGTTCGCCGGCTGGCAGAACATCGCTGTGGTGCGCAATTCCCTGGGTGAGATCACCAATTACGTGGCGGTCATCAGCGATATCACCTCGCGCAAGCAGGTCGAGGAACGGTTGTCCTATCAGGCCAACCACGATCCGCTGACTCGGCTGCCCAACCGCACCCTGTTCCAGGAACGTCTGTCGCGCGCCGTCGCCCGCGCCCATCGCAACCAAAGTCTGGTGGCGTTGCTGTTCATCGATCTGGACCGCTTCAAGCAGGTCAACGACACCCTGGGCCATCTGGCCGGCGATCTGCTGTTGCAGCAGGTGTCCGAGCGGCTGACCGGCGCCACGCGCCAGGGCGACACCGTCGCCCGTCTGGGCGGCGATGAATTCACCGTCATCCTGGAAGACGTTCAGGACCCGCGCGACGCCGCCATGGTGGCCCACAAAATCCTGCATATGTTGGCCGAGCCCTTCGATCTGGACGGCCCCATTGCCAATATCAGCAGTTCCATCGGCGTCGCCCTTTACCCCGCCGATGCGGGCGACCCGCAAAGTTTGATCAAGCTGGCCGACGCTGCCATGTACCGGGCCAAGCATCTGGGCCGCAATTGCTGCCAGTTCCATTCCGAGGCGGTCAATGCCGAGGCGTTCGAGCGCCTTGCCTTGAAAAACGCGTTGCGCGTGGCGCTGGATCACGACGAATTCCTGCTGCATTACCAACCCATCTTCGACTTCAAGACGGGCAAGGTGGTGGCGGTCGAGGCGCTGCTGCGCTGGCGCCATCCCGAAGTGGGCATGGTGGTTCCGGCCCAATTCCTTGCCTTGGCCGAGGATACCGGGCTGATCGTGCCCATCGGCAATTGGGTACTGAAGACCGCCTGCGCCCAGGCCAAGGCGTGGCGCAATGCCGGCCACGGCCCGCTGGCCCTGCACGTCAATTTGTCAGCGCGCCAATTGCGTGAGCCCGAACTGATCGAAAACATCGCCGAGGCCCTGGAAGCCAGCGGCCTGCCGCCCTCCGCTTTGGTGCTGGAAGTGTCGGAAAGCAGCGTGGTGGATAAGGGCCACGATACGGACGCCATTTTCGCCCGCTTCACCGCCCTTGGCCTGGGCATGGCCATCGACGAATTCGGCTCGGGCTATTCGTCCTTCGCCTTCCTGCGCCATTTGCCGGCCAAGGTGCTGAAGATGGCCCAGGGCTTCGTGCGCAACGTCGCCAATTCCACCGACGATACCGAGATCGCCACCGCCATCGTCGCCGTGGCGCGCGGGCTGCACATGTCGGTGGTGGCCCCCGGCGTGGAAACCCCCGAGCAATTGGCCTTCCTGGCCTCGTTCGGTTGCGACCGCGTCCAGGGCTTCCTGCTGGCGCGGCCCATGCCCGCCGACGAAATCGACGAAATCCTGGCCCGGCCCGAACCGCCGCCGGCTTTGGCGAAAAGGGTGGTTGCGTGAAGCTGGTCCGCTGGGGTGCCAAGGGGGCGGAACGGCCCGGCCTGATGGACGACCAGGGCCGGCTGCGCGATCTGGGCCATCATTGCACCGACATCACGCCGCAGATGCTCAGCCCCGACGGGCTGGCCCGGCTGGCCGCCATCGATCCCCATTCCCTGCCCCTGGCGCCCCAGGACGCACGCCTGGGAGTGCCCGTTTCCGGCATCGGCAACCTTCTCGTCATCGGCCTTAATTACCGCGACCACATTGCCGAAACCGGCCTGACCGCGCCGACCGAGCCGGTGATGTTCAACAAGCACACCGGCGCCATCGCCGGACCCAACGACCCCCTGCCCCTGCCCCCCGGCACCACCAAGCTGGATTGGGAGGTGGAACTGGCGGTGGTCATGGGCAGCACGGCATGGCAGGTGGACGAGGCCCAGGCGCTGGATCACGTGGCCGGCTACATGATCGGCAACGATCTGTCCGCGCGGGATTGGCAGATGGAACGCGGCGGCCAGTGGAGCAAGGGCAAATCCGCCCCCGGCTTCTGCCCGCTAGGCCCCTGGCTGGTGACCAAGGACGAGATCGCCGACCCTCAAGCCTTGTGGCTGCGCACCGACATCAACGCCCGGCGCAAGCAGGACGGCACCACCGCCGACATGGTGTTCGGGGTGGCGGTGATCGTATCCTATCTATCCCACTTCATGGCCTTGGCGCCCGGCGACGTCATCCTGACCGGAACACCCGCCGGTGTGGGCCTTGGGCGCGGCGAGTTCCTGGCCGCCGGCGATCTGATGGATCTGTCCATCCAGGGATTGGGCCGCCAGAGCGTGCGGCTCACGTGATCCGCCCCGCGCAGGCGGGGCTGATCGCCTTGATCCTTGGCGCCGCCGCGCTGGGCTTCGCGCCCATCTTCGTGCGCCTGTCCGAAGTGGGGCCGGTGGCGACCGCCTTCCACCGCCTTGCCTTGTCCCTGCCCATCTTCGCCGTGCTGGCATGGCGCCATCGGGGCGTTCCGGCAGGACCAGGAAGCGCACTTGCCGGTGTGTTCTTCGCCGCCGATTTGTCGGTGTGGCATGTGGGCATCCTGCTGACCTCGGTCGCCAACGCCACCTTGTTCACCAATCTGGCGCCGGTCTTCGTCACCTTGGGCCTATGGCTGATCTGGGGCCAGCGGCCCAACCGGCGCTTCGTGCTGGCCCTGGCAATGGCGCTGACGGGCGCGGTGATGCTCATGGGCGGCAGCCTGACGGTGTCGCCCGAGCGCTTGCTGGGCGACGGGTTGTCGGTGCTGTCGGGGGCATTCTACGGCGCCTATATCCTGACCGTGGGCCGCTCTCGCCCCGCCGTTCCGGCAGCCGTGCTGATGCTGCGGAGCGGCGTCGTCGCGTCAATTCTGGTGCTGCCGGTGGCCTTGGCCCTGGGCGAAACCATTCTGCCCCAAACTCTACAAGGTTGGGCGGTGTTGCTGGGTCTGGCGCTGGTCACCCAGGTGGGCGGACAGGGATTGATCGCCTGGGGCTTGGCCCATCTGCCGTCATCCTTCGGCGCGGTCGTGCTGCTGCTTCAGCCCTTGGTCGCCGCGCTGGTGGCTTGGGTGTTATTCGGCGAGGCCCTGGGGCCGCTGGAACTGACGGGCGCTGGCGTCGTATTGCTGGGGATGTATTGCGCGCGCAAGGCGAGGCGCGCTTGACTTAACCCATGCCGAGAGGCAGATTCCCCCCCATGAGCACAGTCACTCCCCTTCCCGCCGGTTCCAGCCTTCGCCACCCTGGTGAAACGGGCCGTATCTCCGACCGCGTCGCCGACCGCCTGCTTGCCCGCATCGCATCGGGCGAATGGGCGCCCGGCCAGCGCCTGCCCGGAGAACGGCAATTGGCCGAGGACATGGGCGTCAGCCGGGTATCGGTGCGCGCAGCCCTTCAGACCCTGAAGACGCAAGGTTTGGTGGACGCCGTCCAGGGCGGCGGCACCCGCGTGGTCTCTGATGCTCAGACCATGAACCCGGCTTTGGCCGAACTGGTGCGGGTCAGCCCGGAAAATCTGGCCGATCTGGCGGAAATCCGCGGCATTTTGGAAGTGTGGGCGGTTCGCCGCGCCGCCGAGACCGCCACCGACGAACAGATTGCCGAACTGACCGAGATCATGGCCGCGACCGAGGCCGATATCAGCCGGGGCAAGCACAAGACCGAGAATGACATCCGCTTCCATCTGGCCATCGCCAAGGCATCGGGTTCCGGCATCTATATGCATCTGATGGGGACCTTCCGGGGCATCCTGCACCAGATGCTGGACTATCATCGCTACGAGATGTTCTCGACCCCCGAAGACGACCACACCATCCTGGCCCATCACCGGGCCATCTTCGACGGCATCCGTGACCGCGACCCCCATGGGGCGGTCCGCGCCATGCAGTTGCATCTGGGCTGGGTGGTGGCGCGCTACCGCGAACAGCAGCGCGTTCGCATGTCCCAGCTGCCGGCTTAACTTCCGTACCCATTTAGTATAGCCCGTCCTGTCACCAGGGCGCGGTAGGCGCTTGGGCCATCCTCTGCTATGGTGCGGCCCTCCCATCCGAAGGCCCGTTACCCGAAGGAAAATTGCGCGATGCGAAGGACAAGAAACGCTAAGATCATTGCCACGCTGGGACCGGCAAGTTCCTCCCCGCAGGCGATCGAAGGCTTGTTCGTCGCCGGGGCCGATGTGTTCCGGCTGAATTTCAGCCATGGCAGCTATGCCGAACATCAGGCCCGGTACGACGCCATCCGTGCGCTGGAAAAGAAACTCCGCCGCCCCATCGCCGTGCTGGCCGATCTGCAAGGTCCCAAGCTGCGCGTGGGTAAATTCACCGACGGCAAGGTGCGGCTGGAGAACGGTTCCGAGTTCCGCTTCGACCTGTCCACCGAACCCGGCACCATCCACCGCGCCCCCCTGCCCCACCCGGAAGTGTTCGCCGCCCTGACCATGGGCACCGAATTGCTGCTGGACGACGGCAAGCTGCGCATGCGGGTGGAAAAGCACGGCGCGGACTTCGCCGACGTTCGCGTGCTGGTGGGCGGCGATCTGTCCAACCATAAGGGCGTCAACGTTCCCAACGCCTTCCTGCCCATCTCGCCCTTGACCGTCAAGGACAAGGCCGATCTGGAATTCGCCATCGCCATGGGCGCCGACTGGATCGCGCTTAGCTTCGTGCAGCGCCCGGAAGACGTGGCCGAGGCACGCAAGCTGATCGGCCAGAAGGTGGGAAGCCGGGTGCGTTTGCTGTCCAAGCTGGAAAAGCCTCAGGCCATCGAGCATCTGGACGCGATTATCGAGATGTCCGACGCCATCATGGTGGCGCGCGGCGATCTGGGTGTGGAATGCCCGCCCGAGACCGTGCCGATCCTGCAAAAACGCATCATCAAGGCCAGCCGCGCCGCCGGCAAGCCGGTGGTGGTCGCCACCCAGATGCTGGATTCCATGGTCCATTCCCCGGCCCCTACCCGCGCCGAGGCGTCCGACGTGGCCACCGCCGTCTATGACGGCGCCGATGCGGTCATGCTGTCGGCGGAAACCGCCGCCGGCGACTATCCGGTGGATGCGGTGACCATGATGGACCGCATCATCAGCCGGGTGGAAAAGGA
>JACMLB010000401.1 GCA_014379805.1 Rhodospirillales bacterium
AAGCCGATCAAATGCGCGAGCGTGCCGCCGATGTTGCCGGAGCCAACGAGAGCGATCTTCTTGCGTGCCATTGGTTAGGTTCCCTCGAAAGGTGTCTGGTCAAACGGGTGGGCTGAGACACGTCTCAGCATAGGCCATGGGAGGCTTTGGTAACGCGATTCGACGTTGAGGGCAAGGAGATTGGCGTATGCTAAACGAACATTAGCATCGACTAATATTAACGCTATTACCTTGGTTTGCGGCCCAACAAGGCTGTCTTCCAGGCTAAGTCCTTGGACTCGTTTAGAAATGACCTACCCGGGAGGGGATTTCACCCACCCCCATGGGTGGTATGCCTAGGGTAGGCGGTGCGTCCAGGCCACTCCCGACCTACCCCTTACGAGAGGCACAGACCAATGGGAAGGGGCTGGATGCATGCAATATGCAGCCTAACCGTTGGTGGCGATGACCTTCCGCAGGCGGGCTAGAAGGTCGGGTATGAAGATGGTCACGGTGTCAAAAATCACACGCGGGTTCGTGCCGACATAGTCATGGGCGAGCACATTGCGCATGCCAATCATCTGCTGCCATGGAATGTCAGGATAACGTTCGCGCATATCGATAGGAACGCGGCGGGCCGCCTCGCCGATGATTTCGATGGCGCGCACGGTGGCAAAGCGGGTTTTCTCATCAGCCTTGAATTCGAGCCAATTCATCGTGCCGACGAAGGCCTGGGCTTTTTCCACGTATTCGACCATATCGTCGAGAGCATCGCGCCAATCGCGGATCACAGCATGCGCACTTCAGCCAGGATACGCTCGCCGATACGGCGCTTGAGCGCGGCCTTGTCGGCAAGGTCCACCTTCAGGCCCAGCGCGTCGCTCAATTCCATCTGAAGGCCTACATAGGCCGGCAGGGTCATGCCCTCGCCGATCTCGATCAGCACATCCAGGTCGCTGTCTTCGCGCTGTTCACCGCGCACATAGGAACCGAACACGCCCAGCGCGCAAATGGGATAGCGGCGCTTGAGCTCCGGCTCCAGCGCCCGCAACTGGCTGATGATGTCATCGACGCTTCTCATGACCAAACCATAACCGAGCCGACGGTGCTTAGTCCAATCCCACCAGCGACCGGGCAAACGCCTCCGCTTCGAACGGGCGCAAATCCGACGCTTTTTCGCCCACACCGATGGCATGGACCGGCAGTTTGAAGCGTTCGGCCAGGGCCACCAGCACGCCGCCGCGCGCCGTGCCATCCAGTTTGGTCAGCACCAAACCGGTGACGCCCACCATGTCGCGGAAGATATCCACCTGGGAATGGGCGTTCTGGCCCACGGTGGCGTCCAGCACCAACAGCACGTCGTGGGGGGCGGTGGCGTCCTGCTTCTTGATGACGCGGACGATCTTTTCCAGCTCGGCCATCAAATCGGTCTTGTTCTGCAAGCGACCGGCGGTGTCGATGAACAACAGATCGTCGCCGCGCTTGCTGGCTTCCGCCATGGCGTCGAACACCAGACCGGCGGCGTCCGCGCCGGTATCGCGCGAGATGACCGGGCAATTGGTGCGCTCGCCCCAAACCTTCAGCTGTTCCACGGCGGCGGCGCGGAAGGTGTCGCCGGCGGCTAGGGTGACGGCTTTGCCCTGGTCACGGAACTGCTTGGCCATCTTGCCGATGGTCGTGGTCTTGCCCGAGCCGTTGACGCCCACCACCAGCACCACATGGGGCTTGCGCGAGAAGTCAGGCGCCAAAGGCTGCGCCACCGGCGCTAGGATTTCGGTGATTTCTTCGGCCAAGGTCTGGCGGATTTCGTTGGCGTCCACATCCTGGCCAAAGCGCGACTTGGCTAGGCGCTTGGTGACGCGGGCGGCGGTGGCGACCCCCAGATCGGCAGTGATCAGCAGGTCTTGCAGTTCCTCCAGCGCCTCGTCATCAAGCTTGCGCTTGGTGAACAAATCGCCGATGCCCTGGGTCAGCTTGGATGAGGATTTGGCGAGGCCGGATTTCAGCCGCGAGAACCAGCCTTGGGATTCCTCGATCGCGGGTTCGGGTTCCGCAATGGGTTCGGGGATGGGCGCAAGCGCCTCGGGCTCGGCGGGAATTTCCGCATCCTCGCCCTTACGTCCCAACAGCCGCCCGAAGAAACCCGTCTTGCTCATGTCATTCCCCCGGCGGCCTTGCCGCCCTCACTTCTTTTTCGTCACCCCCGCGAAAGCGGGGGGCCATGGGGCCGTCTGGTTTCGCGTCTGCCATGGATCCCCGCTTTCGCGGGGATGACGATCAGATGGAAACCGCCACCAACTTACCGCCATCCACCCCGGTCACCCGCGCCCGCACCACCGAACCCACCGGGGCCGGGACCGACAGGCGCACGGGCAGATAATGTTCACAGAATCCCTCGGCTTCGGATTCCACCAGCACCGAGACCTCACGGCCCACGCGGCCCGCCAGGAATGCGGCCATGGCGGCCTCGCCTCGCGCGCGCAGGCATGCAGCGCGTTCCTTGACGATGTCGCCGGACACTTTCGGCATGCGCGATGCCGGCGTTCCCGGACGGGCCGAGAACGGGAAGACATGCAGATGAGTCAGCCCGGCTTCATCCACCAAATCCATGGAGCGCTGGAACATGTCCTCATCCTCGGTGGGGAAGCCCGCGATGATGTCGGCGCCCAGGGCCACGTCGCCGCGCAAATCGCGCAGGCGCTGAGCCAGGGTAATGACGTCGTCGCGCAGATGGCGACGCTTCATGCGCTTGAGCACCATGTCGTCGCCCGCCTGCACCGACAGGTGGAAATGGGGCATCAGCCGGGGCTCTTCCGCCACCAGACGCAGCAGATCGTCATCCACTTCCACCGGGTCCAGGGACGACAGCCGCAGGCGCGGCAGTTCCGGCACTTGGGCCAGCAGGCGGCGGGCCATCTGGCCCAGGCTGGGGGTGCCCGGCAAATCGCCGCCATAGGCGGTGATGTCCACGCCGGTGAACACCACTTCGGCAAAACCTTGGGCCACCAAGGCGCGCACCTGCTCGACAATGCGCCCCATGGGCACCGAGCGGTTGTTGCCGCGCCCGAACGTGATGATGCAGAAGGTGCAGCGGTGGTCGCAGCCGGTCTGAACCTCGACGAAGGCGCGCGCCCGGCCCTCGAAGCCCGAGACCAGATGCTGGGCGGTTTCGCGCACCACCATGATATCGGCGACGACGATGCGTTCGCTGGGCGGCTCCACGAAGATGCCGGGCTGCATCTTCTCGGTGTTGCCGAGGACCTGATCCACCTCAGGCATGGCGGCGAATTTGGCCGGGTCCACCTGGGCGGCGCAGCCGGTCACCACAATCCGCGCATTGGGGTTTTCACGGCGCAGCTTGCGGATGGCTTGGCGCGCCTGACGCTCGGCCTCGGCGGTGACCGCGCAGGTGTTGACGATCACCGTTTCGACGCCGGATTCCGTGGCCCGCGCATGCTCGCGCATGACTTCCGATTCATAGGCATTGAGCCGGCAGCCGAAGGTGACCACGGTGGCCTTATCGGTGCTCATGCCAGCAGGCTCGCATGAATGCGGCCTGACGCCACCAGCGCCACCGGGCCGGTCATCAGCACATGGTCATCGGGCAGCCATTCGATGGTCAGCGTGCCGCCGTCCAGCACCACATCGGCCTTGCGCCCGGTCAAGCCACGGCGCGCTGCGGCAACCAGGGTCGCGCAAGCGCCCGAACCGCAGGCCTGAGTGATACCGGCGGACCGTTCCCACACCCGCATGCGGATGGTTTGCGGGCCGACCACCTGGGCGATTTCGATATTGGCGCGCTCGGGGAACAGGGCGTGGTTTTCCAGGCCCGGCCCCAGCGCGGCGAGGTCGATCGTGCTGACGTCGTCCACGAAGAACACCGCATGGGGATTGCCCATGTTGACGCCCACCGGGTCATGCAGCGGGCCGGCTTCGATGCCCAGATGCAGGGTATCCACCGCCTCGGCCATGGGAATGTCGCGCCAATCCAGCCGAGCCGGGCCCATATCCACCGCCACCAGATGATCGCCGCGCCGCTCGCCATCCAGCAGGCCGGCACGGGTCTCGATCACCACCTTGTCGGATGCGGCTTCATTCATCAGCAGCCAAGCGACACACCGTGTAGCGTTGCCGCAGGCGCCCGATTGCGTGCCGTCGGGATTGTAGATGGTCATCCAGGCGTCCGAGAGCTGGTTGCGCGGCTTTTCCACCACGATCAACTGGTCGCAGCCGATGCCGCGTCGGCGGTCGGCAATGGCCCGCACTTGGCCCTCGGTAACGGCAAGCCCACTGGCACGGACGTCGAGGACGACGAAGTCGTTCCCCAATCCGTGCATCTTCACGAACTGGTGTTCGGGCATCTTCACAAAATTGTGTTCGGCAGCATTGGTCATGCTGCGGTTATATGGGGGTAAACCCTTGGAAGTCCAGCCTTACGGGGGTTCAGGGCGCGCCCACGCCGCGGATCACAGAAGCGCGTATTGGCTGGCGCCGGACTTTGCCTTGGGCCGAGGGCGCTTCTGTTTGGGCGCATCGAATTCCACGGGCACAGGATTGGCAGCCGCCCGCGCTTCCGCCAATTCCACATTTAGGGCGTGATTGGCGTGCAGCATACGGCGGTTCTCGGCCTCGACCCGCAGGCGGCGAGCCTCTACTTCCGCCACGCGGGCAGCCAGCTTGCCGGCATTTTCCTGCAGCGTCGCCTCCACCAGCTTCAGCCGCAGGGTCTCGGCGCGCTCAAGCTCCAGCGCGTCGGTCAACCCGGCCAGTTCGGCGCGCAGACGAATGGCGGCGGCGGCATCGCGGGCGGCTTCCTGGAAGGTGGTCGGTTCAGTTCAGCGGGTGCCGCCGCCGGAACGCGGCCCTTCTTGAGGCGTTCGTTCTCGCAGCGCAGATGGCGGATTTCATTGCGCAGATCGAAGACGGCGTCTTCCAACGCTTCATTTGCGGCGGGCGAGCCCTCGGCCACTCGGCGCGCCAATTCCACGAAATCCACGCCATGGGCATCCAGCAGCCGGCGCGCCATGCGCAAGGCATGGACCGCCTCGGTCTCATTGTCCGAGGCGGCCAGCGCCAGCACCTTGGCAAGCTTCTGGACGTCCATTGCTACTCTCATGGGTCAGTGGATGTTCAACCGCCGGAGTTTGAGTCGGGCGAATCGGGAAAGCAAGACATTAACCCATGCCGTTCCGCCACCACATGCGGCTGCGTCCCTCTTTCACTTGCTTTACAGCGGCGTAGGGTCTATGTCCCACGCCCATCCGCCCCCTACGCCCGAGACCACATATTATGATGAAGGTCATTCGCGCCAAGCTGCACGGCATCCGCGTCACCAGCGCCGATCTGAACTACCATGGTTCGATCACGCTGGACCCCGAGCAATGCGCTTTGGCCGGCATCTATCCCATGGAATTCGTCGAGATCTGGAACAAGAATTCCGGCGCGCGCATTTCCACCTATGTGATCTTCGGCCAGCCCGGCTCAAAATGCTGCATCCTGAACGGCGCCGCCGCCCGCACCTGCCAGTTGGGCGACGAGGTCATCATCGCCTCCGCCGACTACATCAAGGGGCCGGAAGAGCTTTACGCGTTGAAGCCCCGCATCCTGACCTTCCTGCCCGACAACACGGTGGATCAGGTGCTGTATTACGACGTGTTCCAGGGCGAGCAGCGTCCCTATGATTTCCGCATCATGGACGCCGACAAGCACACGGTGGAATCCTGCCACACCTGGCCCAACGTGGACATTTCCGGCGTGCGTGCCGATCTGAGAAAGAAGAATTGGAGCGAGGCCGAGATCGACGGCTTCATCGCCTCCCACTTCTCGCTGTAGTCACGCCATGGTCAAAAAAGCCGTCATCTTGCTGTCCGGCGGGCTGGATTCCGCCACCACGCTGGCCATCGCCCAGGAGGCGGGCTTCGCCTGCGCGACGCTGTCGTTCCGCTACGGCCAGCGCCACGTGGTCGAGTTGGATTGCGCCGCCAAGATCGCCGCCAAGGCCGGCGTCATCCGCCACGAAATTTGCGACATCGACCTGCGCGCCTTCGGCGGCTCGGCCCTGACCGCCGACATCGCCGTGCCCAAGGATCGCGACGAAGCCGCCATGGGCGAAG
>JACMLB010000402.1 GCA_014379805.1 Rhodospirillales bacterium
ATCGACGGTGGCCAGCGCCTTCCACACTTCGCGCTCCAGGGACTGGGCGGCGCTGCCGAAGGACAGCACGGAATCCATCAGGGTCTCGTAATCCGAGGTGGTGACGGTCTGGGCGGCACGGGCGCGCTCGGAAATCTGCGCCGCCTTGGCGTGAACCGCTTCGTGCTCGTGGCCCAGGCTGTTGAAGCCGGGGAAGGTTGCCAGTGGCCCGTCGGCGGCGGTGACCAGCCATCGGCCGAAAGCGCAGGCCTCGGCGGCGGGATCGGGAATGTCGCTGCCTTCCGAGCGATGCAACACCGCCTGATACCAGTGCTGCAGCCACTCCACATGCCCGGCCAGGGCATGCTGGAACCCGCTCAAGCTGGCAAATGCGTCTTCCGCCTTCATGTGATTTCCCCTTCACGCCCGGGGGCACCTTACTCCCGCGCGGCGGCGGCACCAATAGGACCTTAGCCCTTCCACCCCAGTTCAGCCGCCGCCTCGCGGCTTTCCTTTTCCAGGACTTCGATGCGCACCTGGGTGGTGCCCTGGTCATGGAATTTCAGCAGCTTGGCCGCCTTGCGCGACACGTCGATGATGCGGCCCTTGATGAAGGGGCCGCGGTCGTTGACCCGCAGGATCAGTGTCCGTCCGTTTTCCAGATTGGTCACCCGCACCACGCTGGGCAAGGGCAGGGTCTGGTGGGCGGCTGTCAGTTCGTCCTGGTCGTAGGTTTCGCCATTGGCGGTCAGGCGGCCATGGAAGGGCTGGCCGTACCACGAGGCGCGGCCTTCGGTCCTGTAGTCCCAATCCAGCTTGGGCGTGTACCACACTCCGGCGATCTGGTAGGGCTCGCCCACGCGATAGCTGCCCTTGGTGCGGGATTTTTTAACCTTGGGTACTGGGGCCGGTTGGGCCGGTTCGGGCGCGGGCGGCGGGGGCGCCACCTCGCAGGTGGTGCAGCCGGCTGCGAACAGGGCCAGGGCAACGATTAGAAAGTGAAACCGGGGGCGAGACCGTTCTGTCATCGCATCCTCCTCAAAAGATGCGATCAGCATAGCGCCCGGCGGCACCGCAGTTTCAATGGTGGTAGGGGCGTGTCCACAAAAGGACACGGTTAGTATCAATGCAATGAGTTGTTAATAACACTCGTCATCCCTGCGAAAGCGGGGATGACGAGTGTTTGGTTTAGTGAATAAACCTACTCCGCCGCTTCGCCCTTGATGCGCTCGATATTGGCGCCGCAGGCGGCCAGCTTTTCCTCGACCCGTTCGTAGCCGCGGTCCAGATGATAGACGCGGTTGACGATGGTTTCGCCCTCGGCGGCCAGACCGGCCAGGATCAGCGAGGACGAGGCGCGCAGATCGGTGGCCATGACCTGGGCGCCCGACAGCTTGGGCACGCCGCGCACGATGGCGGACGAGCCATGCACGTTGACCTTGGCGCCCATGCGGATCAGTTCGGGAACGTGCATGTAGCGGTTCTCGAAGATAGTTTCGGTAATCATGGACGCGCCGTTGGCGACGGTCAGCAGGGCCATGAGTTGGGCCTGCATGTCGGTGGGGAAGCCAGGGTAGGGCTCGGTCATGATGTCGGTGCCGTTGACGCCATCCGGTGCCGCCACCCGCATGCCGCGATCGGTCGCTTCCACGGTGACGCCGCATTCGCGCAGAATCTTGACCACGGATTCCATCAGCTCCATGCGGGTGCCGATCAGTTCCACGTCGCCACGGGTGATGGCGGCGGCGACGGCATAGGTGCCGGTCTCGATGCGGTCGGGAACCACGGAATACTCGGCGCCGTGCAGTGCATCCACACCCTGGATGCGCAGGGTGCCGGTGCCGATGCCCTCGATCTTGGCGCCCATGGCCAGCAGGCACTGGGCCAGGTCGGTGATCTCGGGTTCGCGGGCGGCGTTGGCCAGCACGGTCTCGCCCTCGGCCAAAGTGGCGGCCATCAGCAGGTTCTCGGTACCGCCCACGGTAACCTGCGGGAAGATGATGTGGGCGCCCTTGAGGCGGCCATCCACGCGGGCCGAGATGTAGCCTTCCTCAAGCTCGATCTTGGCGCCCATCTGCTCTAGGGCCTTGAGGTGCAGATCCACCGGGCGGGTGCCGATGGCGCAGCCGCCGGGCAAGGACACGCGGGCCTCGCCGCAGCGGGCCAGCAGCGGCCCCAGCACCAGGACCGAGGCGCGCATGCGCCGGACCAGATCGTAAGGCGCGGTGGTGTTGGTGATCTCGTTGGCGGTCAGTTCCAACACCCGTCCGGTGTGGCCGCCATTTTTGGAATCGCCGTTCAGCGCCATCAGCACGCCGTGCTGGGCCAGCAGATTGGCCATGGTGGTGATGTCCACCAGATGGGGCAGGTTGGACAGGGTCAGTGTGCCCTTGGTCAGCAGGCAGGCAGGCATCAAGGCCAGTGCGGCGTTTTTGGCACCGCCGATGGGGATAATCCCCTTGAGCGGTGTCCCGCCGATAATGCGGATCCTGTCCATGCTGACCTCTTAACCGAATGACGTGAAAAACGTGACGCGCGGTCAGGCTTATAACCCGATCGTGGCATCCCAAAGGCGGCACGACGTATGCGTTCCGACGCTGTTCGTTCGCGCGAAGCGCCCCGTTTAGCGCGACCTCGCCGCCGGGTCAAGGCTACCCCTCGCAGCCGCCCTTTATTACCTGGTATTACCATTATTGCACTGCGAAAAATAAACCTTGGATACAGAAGGGGAATCGGTATCCTCTAGCAACCCATTACGTGGGGGAGGCCCACCGGGGGTGGACGATAAAGGGAGAAATTCAATGACGCTGATCCGTACGCTCGGCGCGGTGGTAATCGCGCTGGCTGTTTCCGTGGGCGTGGCCCATGCGCAGGCCAAGAAGCTGACCCCGGACGAGGTCAAGGCGCTGACCATCAAGGCTGCCGATTACATCGCGGCCAAGGGTCTGGAAGAGGCTGAGAAGGCCTTCACCACCCCGGATAGCGACTTCAAGTTCGGCGAAATCTACGTCAACGTCATCGACTTCAACGGCAATTGGGTGATCTACCCGCCCAAGCCGGAAAACAAGGGCAAGACCATCCTCAACTTCATCGATGAGGACGGCAAGAAGCTGGGCGAGGACATCCTCAATACCGGCAAGAAGGGCGAGGGTTGGACCGAGTATCGCTGGAAGAACCCGGCCTCCAACACCATCCAGCCCAAGGTGACCTACGTCAAGAAGGTCCCGGGCAAGGATTACGCCGCCTATATCGGCATCTATAAATAAACGCCGGATCGGGAAAGGGGATCGCCAATGGCTGTGAACGACGTGTTGCGCAAGACATCACTGACCACGCGGGTATCCGTGGCCCCTTTCCTTGTTCTGGCGCTGACGGTGGCGCTGTTGTTCCTGGCCGAGCGCCAGGCCGACAGCGCCCTCAAAGCCATCGACGCCATCCATATCGCCGCCGCTGAACAGCGCGCCCGCATCGGTGATCTGCTGGCCATCGCCCATCAGGTCCATTCCGATGTGTCGCGCCATCTGGCACTGGTGGAGTCCGGCACGTCCGAGGCCAAGCTGGCCGAAATCCGTAAGGCCATCGACGTCAACATGGCCAAGGCGCGCGGTCGGGTCGGCGATCTGAAGGGCGGCGCCGCCGGCGACATCATCGCCGACGTGGACAGCCGTTACGCCAATTACGCCAAGGCCGTGGCGCAAATGAACGACATGGCGCAGTCGGACCGGTTGATCGCCATTCCGCTCATGAGCCATGTGGACAAGCAATTCGCCGAATTGTCCGGGCGCATTGTCGCCGCGCAAGAGGCCATCATCGCTGACGCGATGCAGGATGCCGACACGACGCGGGCCGATAATCAGGCGGCGACGCGGCGGTTCTGGCTGGCGGTGGCCGCCGTGCTGGCCCTGTTCGTGGTCGTCACCACTTTGGTGGTGCGCAGCATCACCAAGCCGCTGAGCCACTTGACCCACGCCATGGGCGCCATCGCCAAGGGTGAACTGGACACTGCCGTCGAGGGCACCGACGCCCGCGACGAGGTCGGCCACATGGCCCGCGCCCTGGATGTGTTCAAAGCCAATTCCAAAGAGGCGCAGCGCCTGCGCGATCATCAGCAGATCATGGCCGCTGAGGCTGAGGCGGAAAAGAGCCGGGCGCTGGCCGCCATGGCCCACACCATCGAGTTGGAGACCTCGGCGGCGGTCAATCAGGTCGCCAGCCACACCCAATCCATGTCGGGCCGCGCCGAGGAAATGGAAGCGTCGGCGTCGCGTGTTCTGGGCAAGGCCGCCACCGTGGCCGCTGCCGCCGAGCAATCCCTGTCCAACGCCCAGTCGGTGGCCTCTGCCGCCGAGGAACTGACCGCCTCCATCAACGAGATCGGCACCCAGGTGCAGCATTCGTCCTCGGTCACCCGCCGCGCGGTCGAGACCGCTGGCGAGGCCCAGCGCACTATGTCCGCCCTGGCGGAAGCGGTGGCCCGCATCAGCGACGTGGCCGGGTTGATTGCCGACATCGCCGGCCAGACCAATCTGCTGGCCCTTAACGCCACCATCGAGGCGGCCCGCGCGGGTGATGCCGGCAAGGGCTTTGCGGTCGTGGCGAACGAGGTCAAGAATCTGGCAGCCCAGACCGGTAAATCCACCGAGGAAATCACCAAGCAGATCGGCGAAATCCGCTCGGTCACCGACCTCACGGTCAGCTCGGTCAAGGCGGTTATCGAAGCCATCGGTGAAGTCGGGCATATCAGCGAAAGCATCGCCGCCGCCGTCGAGGAACAGGGCGCCGCCACCATGGAAATCGCCCGCAATATCATCCAGACCACCGCCGCCGCCCAAGAGGTCTCGACCCACATCGCCGAAGTCTCGGAAGAGGCCTCGGGCACCGGCGCCCATGCCAGCGAAGTGCGCGGCGTCGCGGGGCAGGTGGCCAGCGGCGTGGACGCCCTGCGCCATGTGCTGGTCGAGGTGGTGCGTCAGTCGTTGGCGAAGGTTTAGGGGGGGCTTACCCCAATTACGCTTGTCATCCCGAACGAACGTGAGGGATCTCCGCTTGGCACACCGTGTCAGAACTGGACACCGACGTGCCAGGACGAGATCCCTCGCATGCGCTCGGGATGACAATGAACGGGGCTTTGTGCCCGCAGCGGCCAACGCACAAAAAAGCGCGGAAGGTTTCCCCTCCGCGCTTTTTGTTATTCCGCAAACCCTACAGCCGGGGTAGCGTGACGCCCTTCTGGCCCTGGTACTTGCCCGAGCGGTCGCGGTACGAGGTTTCGCATTCGCTGTGGCCGTGCAGGAAGATGAACTGGCAGGCGCCTTCATTGGCGTAAATCTTCGCCGGCAGCGGCGTGGTGTTGGAGAATTCCAGCGTCACGTGGCCTTCCCATTCGGGCTCCAGCGGGGTCACGTTGACGATGATGCCGCAGCGGGCATAGGTGGACTTGCCCAGGCAGATCACCAGGGTGTCGCGCGGGATGCGGAAGTATTCCACCGTGCGGGCCAGGGCGAAGGAATTGGGCGGGATGACGCAGACGTC
>JACMLB010000403.1 GCA_014379805.1 Rhodospirillales bacterium
CCCCAGCACGTCGTCGATGATCTCGGGCGGCAGGGCTTCGTTCTCGTCCTCGCCCAGATAGGCGCGGATGACGGCGGGGTCGCGGCGCACGTCCTGGGGCACGCCCTCGGAAATCTTCTTGCCGTAATCCAGCACCACCACCCAATCCGAGATTTCCATGACCACGCTCATATCATGCTCGATCAGCAGCAGGCCGATACCCTGTTCGTCGCGGATGCCGCGCAGCAAAGCATTGAGTTCGTGGGATTCGCGGGGGTTCAGTCCGGCAGCGGGTTCGTCCAGGCATAACAGCACCGGATCGGTGCACATGGCCCGCGCGATTTCCAGGCGGCGCTGCGAGCCATAAGGCAGGGAGCCCGCTTCCACATCGGCAAAGCCCAACAGTCCTACCTTATCCAGCCAGAACCGCGCCCGTTCCACCGCGCGGGCTTCCGCGTCGCGGTAACGGGCCAGACCCAGCAGGCCGGCGATGGAGAACAGGCTGGCCCCCATGAGGTCCTTGTGCTGGGCGACGATCAGGTTTTCCAGCACGCTCATGCGCGAGAACAGGCGGATGTTCTGGAAGGTCCGCGCCACCCGCGCGGTGGAGGATATGCGGTGGTCGTCCAGGCGCTCCAGCAGCACTGGGCCGCTGTCATGGTGCAGGGTCAGCCGCCCCACCTGGGGCTTGTAAAAGCCGGTGATGCAGTTGAACAGCGTAGTCTTGCCGGCGCCGTTGGGGCCGATGACGGCGGTGATGGCTCCCTTGGCGGCGGTGAAGGACAAATCATTGACGGCGAACAGGCCGCCGAAGCGCATGGTGACGTGCTCCACCTCCAACAGCGGCGTGAGGGTCATTTGGTCCCCCCCAGGCTGATGGTAGGGGCGCGGTGGGACAGCAGGCCGGACGGCTTCCACAGCATGATCAGCACCATGGCGCCGCCGAAGGCCAGCATGCGGTATTGCTGCAATTCGCGGAACCATTCAGGCAATCCCACCAGCAAAAGTGCTGCCAACACCACGCCGATCTGGCTGCCCATGCCGCCCAGCACCACGATGGCCAGGATCACCGCCGATTCGATGAAGGTGAAGCTTTCCGGGCTGATGAAGCCCTGGCGGGTGGCGAAAAACGACCCGGCCAGACCGGCGAACATGGCACCCGTAGCGAAGGCCGACAGCTTGATGTTGGTGGGGTTCAGGCCCAGTGAGCGGCAGGCGATTTCATCCTCGCGCAGGGCTTCCCAAGCGCGGCCAATGGGCAGGCGGCGGATGCGCAGGGTGAACGCATTGGTCAGCAGCGCCAGCACCAGGATGACAAAATACAGGAAGATGACCCGGTGGTTGCCGGAATAATCCAGGCTGAAGTATTCGGCGAAGGTCTGTTTCCCTTCGGGCGCGCTGGCGGTGAAGGGCAGGCCGAACAAAGTGGGGCGCGGAATGGCGGAAATGCCCTGGGGGCCGTTGGTCAGATCCTGCCAGTTCTGCAAGATGATGCGGATGATCTCGCCGAAGCCCAGGGTGACGATGGCAAGGTAGTCGCCCCGCAGGCGCAGCACCGGGAAGCCCAAGGCGATGCCGAAGCTGGCGGCGAACAGGCCGGCGAGCGGCAGGCACAGCCAGAACGACCAGCCCAGCTTGGTGGCCAGCAGGGCGTAGGAATAGGCGCCCACGGCGTAGAAGGCGACGAAGCCCAGATCCAGCAGCCCGGCCAGCCCCACCACGATGTTGAGGCCCCAGCCCAGCATGACGTAGATGAGCACCAAGGTGGCCTTGTCCACCAGATTGCGGTCGGCGAAGGGCAGGAAGGGCATCACCAGGGCAAAGCCGATCATGGCCCAGCCCACAAAAGGCCGCGCCCCGGCGAAGCGGGTGGTGATGCGCTCGCCCATGGTGGGGCCGATGGGCTTGCGCCGCTTGGCGGCGGTCATGCGCAGCAGGCTCAGGGCGAACCGCCCCGCCGCCACGATCAGCGCCGCCCACAGCACCCAGTCGAAGCGCAGGCCCAGGGACAGGCCCTGCGACGAATCCACCAAGCGGAAGCCCAGCATGGGCAAGGCCAGGGCGGCGGCGACCACCCCGCCCATCAGGGCATCAACCAATGCCCGCTTGAGGGTCATCAGATCTTCTCCACTTCCGGCCGGCCCAGCAGGCCGGTGGGGCGGAACAAAAGGACCAGCACCAGGATGGAGAAAGCGGCCACGTCCTTGTATTCGATGGAGAAGTAACCCGACCAGAAGGCCTCGATCAGGCCGATCAGCAGCCCGCCCAGCATGGCGCCGGGCAGCGAGCCGATGCCGCCCAGAACGGCGGCGGTGAAGGCTTTGATGCCGGCCAAAAAGCCGATGTAAAAGTCGATGACACCGTAATACAGGGTGACCATCAGCCCGGCCACGGCAGCCAGCATGGCGCCCATGACGAAGGTGGCCGAGATGATGCGGTCCACGTCCACGCCCAGCAGGGCGGCCATCTTCATGTCCTGCTCGGTGGCGCGTTGGGCGCGGCCCAGGGGCGTCTTGGTGATGATCCAGGTGAATGCACCCATTAGCACCACGGTCAGCACCACGATGACGATCTGCAGGATGGATAGATGGACGGTGAAGTTTTCACCCTCCAGCAAGGTGATGCCACCGCGAATCACCGGCGGCAGCGGCTTGACGCGGGCGCCTTGGGTGATTTGGCTGAAATTCTGCAACACGATGGACATGCCGATGGCCGAGATCAGCGGCGCCAGCTTGGGCGCGCCGCGCAAGGGCCGATAGGCGATGCGCTCCACCGCCCAGCCCCACAGCGCGGTGAAAATCATGGTAGCCGCCAGCGCGATCAGCAGGCCCATGGCGACACTGCCGCCGCCGATGGTGGTGGCGGCCAGATAGGCGATCAAAGTGATGAACGCACCAAGCATGTAGATTTCGCCATGGGCGAAATTAATCATGCCGATGATGCCGTAAACCATCGTGTAACCGATGGCGATCAACCCGTAGATCGCGCCAAGCGTGATGCCGTTGATCAATTGTTGGAGGAAGTACTCCATTCGCCCACCCTGTTAGGCCCGTTATCTTTCGCGCGGGCAGGGAAAAGCTACTCACCAAGCCGGCGGAGTCAACAAGCATCCGTAGGACCGCGACGAAAGACGGTGGCGGCGGCGGGGTTGTCTGGTACATTAATCGCATAGGGCGAAAATCTTTGGGGGCGGCTTTCCAGCCGTGGGGGATGATGTCGGCGGACAAATCCAGCGACGATGTTATCCGCATCCGGGTCGATACCGGCTTGGCGGTGCAAGAATTTCTCGATCTGCTGGCCGAACAGGCGGCGGCGGGGGAAACCTGCGCTCCAGCCAATCCCGCCAACCGGGCGGTGTTCCGCGAGTTGGCCCCTTACCGTCTGGTGGAATACGCCTATGTGGACGGCGATGTGGGCGCCATCGAGGGTGTCTATATGGGCTTCCCCGACGGCGCGCTTTACGCGGTCGCCGATGAAATCCCGGAGGAGCAGGTGGACGCGCTGGTCAGCGACGCTCCCGCCGAGATGGCCCCGGTCTACGTCTATGTGGTGTTGACTGAAGCGCAGCCGTCGGCGCGCATCGACAAATTCCTGACGGCCCTGTCGGTTCATATGGACCAGCCGCTGGTGGGCGTCTTCCGCGACGCCGCCGGGACCATGGCGGCCCATGCTTACGATGGCGGCGACAGCACCCAGCGCGCCCGCCTGGATGGGGCGGTGGTGAAAAGCGTGCTGGAAGCCAATATGCACCTGTCCAAGCAGCGGGTGCTGGAACGCTATGCCGCCCGCGCCGAAAGCCCCGATGGCCGTGCCTGGGCGCAAATCACCTACAATTACGCCAAGCATGTGGTGGAGTTCTCTTCCCCCGCCGAGCGCAACGATTTCATGGATTGGTCGCGCACCCTGTGCGAATGGATCTACGCCCGCTGGTGCAGCTGGGAAGATTTGGGTTTCGCCGAAATCCTGCGGCCCGCTGAAGTGGCTCCGGCCCCCAAGGGCGAGATCGTTGCGGTGCGCCTGCATGCCCCGGCCAAGGTGCAAGACGGCCGTCCGTGGCAGGCATTCGGCGGCATCAACGCCGCCACGGCGAAGACCTTCAATGAGTCGCCCGCTGCCACCAGCGAAGAGGCCATGGCACACTCGCTGGCCGTGGCGCGCGAGTACTGGTCCTATTGCAAGGACACCATCGATAGCGCCGAGTTTATCGCCAAGAAGCAGGCCGAGGCCCAGGCCAAGCGGCAATTTTGACTTAGCTGTTCCCCCACCAATAAACCCAGACGAACAGGAACAGCCAGACCACGTCCACGAAGTGCCAGTACCACGCGGCGGCTTCGAAGCCCACGTGCTGGCGCGGCGTGAAGTCTCCCCGTAGCGAGCGCAGCAGGCACACCGCCAGGAAGCACACGCCCACGAAGACGTGGAAGCCGTGGAAGCCGGTGGCCATGTAGAACACCGACGGATAGACCCCTTCCTTGAAGCCGAACGCGGCCTCGCCGTATTCGTAGATCTGGACGCTCAGGAAGATGGCGCCCAGCACCACTGCCACCAGCAGTCCCAGCTTCAACTTGCCCCGATGGTTCTCACGCAACGCATGGTGAGCCCAGTTCACGGCCAGTCCTGAACTCAGCAATATCAACGTGTTGATGAAGGGCAGCGTCCAGGTGTGCATCACCTCGATGTTGGCGGGTGGCCACTCGGTGACCGAGGGGTTGACCTGCAAGGCGGCGTTGAAGAAGGCCCAGAAAAAGGCGGCGAAGAACATTACCTCCGAGATGATGAACAGCGCCATGCCCACGCGCAGGCCGTGACGCACCACCTCGGTATGGGCGTGTTCCACCTGCGCCTCGCGCACCACGTCGCGCCACCATAGCCCCATGGTCGCCAGAACCAGCACCAGACCGGCGATCATGATCCATGGGGCGGTGCGGTCGTGGAAATAGGTCACTGCGCCATAGGCGAGGATAAAGGCCGCTACGGAGCCGACGAACGGCCAGGGGCTGGGATTGACCAGATGGTAGGGGTGCGCCGGCGCTTGGCCGTGCCCCTGGTTGTGCCCCTGGTCGCGCGTCGTGCTGTGCCCGTTGCTCATGACGGTCCCACTTTCTTGAAGAACGTATAGGACAAGGTGATGGTGGTGACTTCGTTGGCGTACGGATCGTCAGCGATGGCTGGGTCGACGAAGAACGTCACCGGCATGTCCACGGTTTGACCGGGTTCCAGCCGCTGCTCGGTGAAGCAGAAACACTCGATCTTGTTGAAGTAGCGCCCGGCCTTGTCGGGGGTGACGTTGAAGGTGGCGGTGCCGATGATGGGCTCGGAACCAGTGTTGGTGGCCGTATAGGTCGCCAGCACCTGCTCGCCCAGATGGGCTTTGATTTGACGCTGGGCTGGCTGGAACCGCCATGGCAGATCCTTGGCCACCGACGAATCGAAGCGCACGGTGATTGGTCGCCCGGCCACTGCGCCCGGTGCCGCCGTGGCCGTGCGGGTGGTGCCGCCAAATCCGGTGACGCGGCAGAACATCTGGTACAGCGGCACCGACAGCGCCACCAGCCCGATCATGGCCGCCAGCGCTGTCAACGACGCTAGAACCACGGTGCGGTTGCTGCGCGCAGTCATAGACTTACTCCGCCGGAGTGCCAAAGCGGGGCAGGGTCTCGAAGCTGTGCAGGGGTGGTGGCGAACTGACCGTCCATTCCAGCGTGGTGGCGCCAACTCCCCACGGATTGGCCGCCGCCCGTGCGCCGGCGAAGAAGGTGCGCCAGCACACGAACACGAAGAACAACGCGGCGGCGAAGCTGATATAGGCGCCGATGGAGCTGACGATGTTCCAGCCGTGGAAGGCGTCGGGATAATCGGGAATGCGGCGCGGCATGCCGGCAACGCCCAGGAAATGCTGCGGGAAGAAAGCTAGGTTGACGCCCACGAAGGTCAGCCAGAAATGGATTTTCCCCAGGGTTTCGGGGTATTGGCGGCCGCTCATCTTGCCGATCCAGTAATAGAACCCGGCGAACATGGCAAAGA
>JACMLB010000404.1 GCA_014379805.1 Rhodospirillales bacterium
CGCCGATGCCCGCCGCCACCGGCAGGCGCTTGGTCAGCACCATGCGGGCGCCGGCTGTTACCCCGGCGCGGGCGGCCAGCGCCTTGGCGGCGGTCAGCACGATGTTGTCTTCACCAGCGGGCAACGCCGTGGCGGTGGGGCCGATTACGGTCAGCTCCAGCGTGTCAGCCGGTGCCAATTCCAGTCTGTCGCCGGTGCCGGCAAAGGCGATCAGGCTGTCCAGCAGGTGATAGCCGTCGGATCGCTTGCCGGTGACGTGCAGGTACAGATTGACCTTGGCCGGAGCCTCCACCCGCAGCATGGGATTATTTCGCCAGCGGATTGGCCGGCACCCGGCCGCTGTCGATCTTCTGCTGCACCGGATCGATCTGTTCGGGCTCTGGGTCCAGGGTCAAGGCGCGCTTCCATTGGAAGGTGGCTTCGGCGAAGCGGCCCACCTGGAAATAGGCGTCGCCCAGATGGTCGTTGATGGTGGGGTCTTCGGGCTTCAGTTCGATGGCCCGCTCCAACGCCTTGACCGCGCTTTGGTATTCGCCCAGGCGGTACAGCGCCCAGCCCAGGGAATCGATGATCGCGCCGTCCTTGGGACGCAAGGACACTGCCTTTTCCACCATGGCCCGCGCCTTGTCCAAATGCAGGCCGCGATCCACCCAGGTATAGCCCAGGTAGTTCAGCACGTCGGGTTGGTCAGGCTTCAGCTCCAGCGCTTTCAGGAAATCGGCTTCGGCCTTGGGCCAATCGCGCGAGCGCTCGTAGGAAATGCCACGGGCATAGAACAAGGCCCAATGATGGGCGTCCAGCGTGCCGCCGGCGCGTTTGATGGCGCCGTCATAGGCCTGGGCGGCTTCCTCGAAGCGCTTCTTGCGGCGCAGCACGTCGCCCTTGGTGATCAGGGCGTCCAGATTGTCGGGCTGGGCCTTGGCGAAATTGTCCAATTCCGCCAGCGCCGCCTCGGTCTGGCCCATCTCCTCCAGATTCATGGCGATGCGCAGGCGTCCGAACACCGCCACTGGCGAGGCTGGGTCCACGGCGCGATACAGCGCGTTGGCCTCGGCGTAGCGGTTTTGCGACGACAGGATGTCGGCCACGTTCATCTGGGCGAGGGCGAAATCGGGCTGTACCGCCAAGGTCAGGCGCGAGAACACCAAAGCGAGATCCATGGCGTTGCCCTGGCGCATGAGCGCGGCCATGTCGAACAGGGCTTCCGCCATGCCGGCTTTGGGATCGGCCACGGCGCGGGGGACGGTGGCGCCGGCTTGCAGCAGGCGCTGGCCGTCGAACAGCACGCTTTCGGGATGCTCGGAGCGGTAGCGGCCATACAGGTCCTTGGCCCGCTCGGGCTTGCCGTTGCGCTGGAAGAAAGTGCCCGCCGCCTCGACCGAGCGGATGGATAGCTGGCTGGCCAAAGCGACCTGATAGCTGTCTTCCGCCGCTTTGGTGCGGTCGGCCAGATCGTTGATCAGGCCGGAATGGAAGGCCTGCATGGCGGCCAGACCGTTGATCTGGCCTAGCGGCGACAATGCTTCCAATGCCGCATCGGTGCGGCCCAGCCCGGCGCGGCTCCACGCGGTCAGCATGGGGCCAAGGAAGCCGAACACGCCGCGCTTGGGCAGGGCGGAGAAACGGGCTTCGGAAGCGGCGAAGCGGCCCTCGCGGGCGTCCTTCAACCCGGCCACCAGCAGTGGGACAGGGGCGTCGTCGTCGAAGGACAGCAGGCGGTCGGCCAAAGGCGCCGCCTCGTCCATGCGGCCTTCGGCCACCAGCAAAGTGAAGGCGCGCTGCAGCAGCTCCACATTGTCGGGATCGAATTTCAGTGCGGCGGAATAGTACTCGGCGGCGGTGCGGGTGTCGCCGCCGCCTTGGGCCAAGCGCCCGGCAAGGAAGGCGCCCAGGGCCGACCGGCTGGGGCCGCCCTGTTCTTCCTTAGGCGGCGCGGTGGCTGCCCCGTCGGCTCCGGGATGCGGAGTGCACGAGGCCGCCACGACCGTCACCAGAGCCAATGCGGCCACTCGCCGCGCGCCCGACTTCCACCAACTCGACATGCTCACCCGTTCACATCCAGGGAGCCCGCCCGTTGCGGCTCCCAACTACATATTGGGGTAGTTCGGCCCGCCACCACCTTCGGGAACCACCCAGTTGATATTCTGGGTCGGGTCCTTGATGTCGCAGGTCTTGCAGTGCACGCAATTCTGCGCGTTGATTTGCAGCCGAGGATTGGCCCCATCGTCATCGCGCACGATTTCATAGACACCGGCGGGACAATAGCGCTGCTCGGGCGCATCGTACAGCGGCAGATTGACCGCCACCGGCACGCTCTCGTCCTTCAGCTTGAGGTGCGCCGGCTGGTTTTCCTCGTGATTGGTGTTCGAAATGAACACCGAGGACAGTTTGTCGAAGGAAATCTTACCATCCGGTTTCGGATAGGCAATTTTCGGGCATTCCGACGCCTTCTTCAACTGGTCGTGGTCGGAATGGTTCTTCAGGGTCCACGGTGCCCGGCCACGGAACACATAGGTGTCCAGCCCGCCCATGACGAAGCCCCACCACAGGCCCTTGTGGAAGGCCGGGCGGATGTTGCGGACCTTGAACAATTCGTCCCACAGCCAGGTCTTCTTCAGCTCACGCGGGTAGGCGTGGGCCTCGGTGCCGCTGTTGTCGCCAAGCAGGGCCACCACCGCCTCGGCGGCGACCATGCCCGACTTGATGGCGGTGTGGCTGCCCTTGATCTTGGGCACGTTCAAGAAGCCCGCCGCATCGCCCACCAACGCGCCGCCCGGGAAGGTCAGCTTGGGGATGGATTGGAAGCCGCCTTCGGAAATGGCCCGCGCGCCATAGGCAATGCGCCGGCCACCCTCGAAGATGGGGCGGATGGCGGGATGGGTCTTGAAGCGCTGGAATTCGTCGAAGGGCGACAGATGGGGGTTGGAATAGTCCAGCCCGACCACGAAGCCCACCGCCACCTGATTGTCTTCCAAGTGATACAGGAACGAGCCGCCATAGGTGTCGGTTTCCAGCGGCCAGCCCACGGTGTGCACGATCTTGCCCTGGGAGTGCTTGGCCGGGTCGATCTCCCACAGCTCTTTGATGCCGATGCCATAGGTCTGCGGGTCGCATTCGGCGCGCAGGTCGAAGCGCTCCATCACCGTCTTGGTCAGGCTGCCACGGCAACCTTCGGCAAAGATGGTCTGGCGGGCGTGCAGTTCGACGCCGGGGGTGTAGTTGCCGGTGTGCTCGCCTTCCTTGCCGATGCCCATGTCGCCGGTGGCGACGCCCTTGACCGCGCCGTCATCGTGATACAGCACCTCGGCGGCGGCGAAGCCGGGGAAAATCTCGACGCCCAGTTCTTCGGCCTGACCGGCCAGCCAGCGGCACAGATTGCCCAAGCTGATGATGTAGTTGCCCTTGTTGTGCATCTGCGGCGGGGTCGGCAGCCGGATGGCTTTGCCCTCGGTCAGGAACAACAGGGAATCGTCCTTGGCGGGCGTGGTGAGCGGAGCTCCCTTGTCGCGCCAATCGGGGATCAGTTCGGCCAGCGCATGGGGCTCGAACACTGCGCCCGACAGGATATGGGCGCCCACTTCCGAGCCCTTCTCCAGCACGCAGACCGAGAGGTCGGGATTGAGCTGTTTGGCGCGGATGGCAGCGGCCAGACCAGACGGGCCGGCACCCACCACCACCACGTCGAATTCCATGGATTCTCGTTCCATCTCACATCCCCTTAAGGCACCGCGAAAGCTGCCCCGCCTTGTCCGCCCTTGCTTTTCGCTCCTAAGGGCGGCACGGTTCGATTTTAGGGCGCCTCTATACCAAAGAATTCGTCTTGATACGAATCATTCAAATGCAGGGGTGCTCTGTGATATTTTGTTAGTCGAGATGCCCCTGGACCTGACCCCCGACCAATTGCTGCGCTGGTACATGGATTCCGGCGTGGACGAGACCATCGGTGAAACGCCGCAGGACCGCTTTGCCCTGTCGGCCAAACCGGCTGTCCGCGCAGTGGCCCCGCCGGTTTCTGCGGCGGCGGCTGCGGTTCCGCTGGTGGTCCACCATGCGCCCCAGACCGCGACCCATGTGGCCGGCGAGTGCCGCACGCTGGAAGAACTGCGCCTTGCCATGGAGGGCTTCGACGGGTTGGCGCTGAAGCGCACCGCCATGTCCACCGTGTTCGCCGACGGAAATCCGGACGCGGCGGTGATGATCATCGGCGAGGCCCCCGGCCAGGACGAGGACCGCCAGGGCCGCCCCTTCCTCGGCGCGTCGGGGAAATTGCTCGACCGCATGCTGGCCTCCATCGGGCTGGATCGCGACAGCGCATACCTTACATATGCGGTGCCGTGGCGCCCGGTGGAAAGCCCCAAGCCCAGCCACGACGACGTATCGCTGTGCCTGCCCTTCATCATCCGCCACATCGAACTGGCCGATCCCCAATTGCTGATCCTGCTGGGCGGCGCCTCGGCCTCGGCCCTGCTGGCCCGGCACGAACCCATCAGCCGGCTGCGCGGCCAATTCTTCGACTATTCCTCGCCCGGCCTGCCGCGCCCCATCCCGGCGCTGGCCACCTTCCATCCCGCTTATCTGCTCAGCACCCCGGCGGCTAAACGCGACGCGTGGCGGCATCTGCTGCAGGTGAAGACGCGGCTGGGGCATTAAGCCCCTCTCCCGCCAGAGCGGGAGAGGGAAGGGTCGCCATCTTCCCGCCATGAATCGGAGTTACCGATAACCCTAATCTGCGATTAAGGGGTATCCTGTGCGCCGAATCATTTCCCCCATCCATTTGAAAATAAACGATTATCCGTCTGCCCAAACTTTGTCTCATCTTTCGGGGGTTGCTCAAACGCCTCGGGTCATTTATAAAACTGCTGAGACAGTTCGAATTTTCCGATAACCCTAGAGGAGAACAGCCTTGCGCGACAGGCTCCTCCCGGCCCTGATTTTGGGGATCATGGCCGTGACTACTCAGGCCCTTGCGGGCGACGTCACCCC
>JACMLB010000047.1 GCA_014379805.1 Rhodospirillales bacterium
AAGGCGGCTGAAGGCGAGTTGTTCTTCGTTCCCCTGGGCGGGGCGGGCGAGATCGGCATGAACATGAACCTCTACGGCTACGGCGGTAAGTGGCTGATGGTGGATTTGGGCGTCACCTTCGGTGATGATTCCATGCCCATGATCGACGTGGTCATGCCCGACCCCACCTGGATCGCCGAGCGTGCGGAGGATCTGGTCGGCATCGTGCTGACCCATGCCCATGAAGACCATCTGGGTGCCGTCCATTATCTGTGGCCGCGCCTGCGCTGCCCGGTCTATGCCAGCCCGTTCGCCGCCGCTTTGCTGAAAAGCAAGCTGCACGAGGTCGGCTTGCAGAATACCGTGCCGCTGCATGTGGTCGAACTGGGCTCGCGCTTCGACGTGGGGCCGTTCAACATCGAGATGGTGTCCATGACCCACTCGATCCCCGAACCCAACACCCTGGCCATCCGCACCCCGGCGGGTACCGTGGTGCACACGGGCGATTGGAAGCTGGACCCCGATCCGCTGATTTCCGCCCCCGCCGATACCGAGGCCCTGCGCCGCATCGGCAACGAGGGTGTGCTGGCCCTGGTGGGTGATTCCACCAACGTCTTCTCGCGCGGCCATTCCGGCTCGGAAGCCGAAGTGCGCGCCAATCTGATCGAGCTGCTGGGCCGCTATGACGGCCGCATCGCGGTGGGCTGTTTCGCTACCAACGTTGCCCGCGTGGAAAGCATTGCGCTCGCCGCCGAAGCTAATGGCCGCTCTGTCTCTCTGGTGGGCCGCAGCCTGTGGCGCATCGAGAAGGCGGCGCGCGAGCTGGGTTATCTCAAGGACATCGCGCCGTTCCTGACCGACCACGATGCCGCCCATGTACCGGCCTCGCAGATCGTCTATATCTGCACCGGCAGTCAGGGAGAGCCCCGTGCGGCCTTGTCCCGCATCGCCAGCAATGACCATCCCAACGTCAAATTGGGCAAGCGCGACACCGTGCTGTTCTCGTCGCGCGTCATTCCGGGCAACGAGAAGTCCATTTTCAAGCTGCAGAACGATTTGGTCCGCCTGGGCTGCGAAGTGGTCACCGACCGCGACGAATTCATCCATGTCTCCGGCCATCCCGGCCGCGAGGAACTGGAGACCATGATCCAACTGGTGCGGCCGCAGATCGTGGTGCCGGTCCATGGCGAAGCCCGCCATGTGCGCGAGCATTGCAATTTCGCCAAGTCATTGGGCGTGCCCCATACCATTGCCATCGATGACGGCGCCATGGTGCGGTTGTCGCCCGACGGCCCGGAAGTGGTGGACCATGTGCAAATCGGCCGTCTGGCCCAGGATGGCCCGCGCCTGATCCGCCTGGATTCGGAAATCCTGCGCGACCGCCGCCGCATGGTGTTCAACGGTTCCGCCGTGTGCACCGTGGTGGTGGACAAGAAAGGCCGGCTGGTCACCGATCCTCAGATCACCGCCTTGGGCCTGCTGGACGAGGACCATTACGTCGAGGAACACGACGCGGTGGTGGACATGGCCCGCGACGCCTTCGAGGAATTGCCCCTGACTGCCCGCCTGGATGACGGTGTCGCTCAGGAAGCCGTGCGCCGCGCCGTGCGCCGCACGTTGAAGGAAATGCTGGGCCACAAGCCGATTACCACGGTGCATCTGGTGCGGATTTAGGCGCCAATGACGTCATGCGCGGGCTTGACCCGCGTATCCACGTGGTACCGTCTGGCGGAATGCCCGGCGGATAGGCGTGGATGGCCGGGTCAAGTCCGGCCATGACGGTGGTGGTCGGTGGCAACGCGCGGGGGGAAGCATGAGTCAAACGTTCTCACCCCGCGCCTTGGCCTTGCGCGTGCTGGCGCCATTCGCCGCCGGCTATTTCCTGTCCTTCCTCTACCGCACAGTCAACGCCGTGCTGGCGCCCCATATCAGCCGCGAAGTCCATCTGGATGCCGGCGATCTCGGCCTGATGACGGGCATGTATTTCCTGACCTTCGGCGCGTTCCAATTGCCCCTGGGCATCCTGCTCGACCGCTTCGGGCCGCGCCGGGTCGAGGCGGCTTTGCTGCTGTTCGCCGCGGCAGGCGCTTTCGCCTTCTCGCTGGCGGACGGGGCCGGAACGTTGATTTTTGGCCGCGCTTTGGTGGGCCTGGGCGTTTCCGCCTGCCTGATGGCGGCGCTGAAGGCCAATGTGCAGTTCTTCCCGGCGCTCAAGCTGCCGCTGATGAACGGCGTGGTGCTGTCCGCTGGCGGGCTTGGCGCGGTGGCGGCGACGGCGCCGGTACAGGCTGCGCTGGCCTTCACCGATTGGCGCGGCATCTATGTGGGCATTGCCGCCCTCACCGTGATGGTGGCGGCGATCCTGTTCCTGGCGGTGCCGGACCGCCATTCCACCGCCGCCCAAAGCGGTGGCTTGCGCGATCAGCTTAGGGACGTGGCCGGCATCTTCCGCGACCGGGGCTTTCGCCACGTCATGCCCATCGGCATGCTCGCCATGGGCTCGTTCCTTGCCATCCAGGGTTTGTGGGCGGGGCCGTGGCTGCGTGACGTGGCCGGGTTGAACCCTGACGGCGTGGCCCTGGGCCTGACCACCATGGCGGCGTCCATGACCGCCGGTTTCCTGCTCATGGGCGTCATCGCCGACCGCATGGCCCGGCTGCACGTCCCCGTGGTCGTGGTGGGGGGCGTGGGCATGGTGGTGTTCTGGTTGGCGCAGAGCGCCATGGCCTTGGGCTGGGTCGGGGCGCCGTTGGTGCTGTGTGCGCTGTTCGGCTTTTTCGGGTCGTCGTCGTCGCTGATGTACGCCGTGGTCACCCAGCTGTTTCCCGCCCATCTGGCCGGGCGCGCCACCACCAGCATCAATCTGACCATGTTCCTGGCCGCGTTCCTGCTGCAATGGGGCCTGGGCGCCATCATCGGCTGGTGGCCCAAAGGCGAGGCCGGATGGCCGCCCGAGGCCTATACCTTGGCCTTCGGCATTCCCTCGGTCCTGATGGCCGCAGCCCTGCTGTGGTTCATCCCTGCGGCCAGAACAGCAGGAAAAGCAGAACCGCATAGAATATCCAACCCGCCCCAATGATGATCCGCGTGACCCGGGGGCTGTGACTGTCCACGCCGGGCAGCCCGGTTTCCGGCGTCGGCGCAGCGGGGGCGGGGACGCCTTCCACCTCGGCCCCGGTGGAAGGCGCAGGAAACGTTCACAAGCGATGCGCCACACGAACGCATGCGCAAGCGCCCAGCAGGCCCATCCAATTAGGCTCGGGCACATA
>JACMLB010000405.1 GCA_014379805.1 Rhodospirillales bacterium
CATAGGATTGATTTTGCCCGCTGATCCCAATGCTCTTGCCCAGGGCGTGCTGGCCGGCGAACGCCGCGCCGTCGCCCGCGCCATCACCCTGATCGAATCCACCCGCGCCGACCACCGCGAGGCGGCAGAGCGCTTGCTGCACCAATTGCTGCCCCATACCGGGCGCTCGGTGCGCATGGGCATCACCGGCGTGCCCGGCGCCGGCAAGTCCACCTTCATCGAGGCGTTCGGCCTGCATGTGGTGGAGCAGGGCCATCGGCTGGCGGTGCTGGCGGTGGACCCCAGCAGCCCGCGCTCGGGCGGCTCGATCCTGGGCGACAAGACCCGCATGGAGGAATTGTCCCGCGACACCCGCGCCTTCATCCGCCCCAGCCCGTCCGGCTGCACCCTGGGCGGTGTGGCCCGGCGCACCCGTGAGGCCATGCTGGTATGCGAGGCCGCCGGCTTCGACGTCATCGTGGTGGAAACCGTGGGCGTCGGCCAAAGCGAGACCGCCGTGGCCGACATGGTGGACATGTTCCTGCTGTTGCTGGTCCCCGGCGGTGGCGATGAATTGCAGGGCATCAAGAAAGGCATTGTCGAACTGGCCGACGCCATCATCGTCAACAAGGCCGATGGCGATTTGGAAGCCGCCGCCAATCGCGCAGCCCGCGATTACAAGAATGCGCTGCATCTGCTGACGCCCGCCAGCGCCGCCTGGACTGTGCCGGTGCTGACCTGCTCGGCCCTGCAGCAATCGGGTATCGCTGCGGTGTGGAAGGTGGTGGGCGAGTACCGCGACGCCATGCAGGGCGCCGGCTGCTGGGACGCGCGCCGCTCGGCCCAGGCCCATGCCTGGATGTGGAACGAGGTGGGCGAGACCCTGTTGCAGACCCTGAAAGACGACCCCCGCATTGCCCAATTGTTGCCCGCCATGGAAAAAAATGTGGCTGACGGCACCATGGCTCCGGGCCGGGCCGCGCGACAGCTGGTGGCTACTTTTCGTGATAACCACACGGAATAGAACTTCTCCATGATTTTCGGTAGGCGCTTTGCGGCTGGATTGCTGTAAGAGTATTGTCTACCTGCCCTTCCCTGACGAGTTCCCGAGACCCATCCCATGTCCACGCCCTCGATGAACGATCTGCTCACCCTCAAAAAAGAGATGGTGGGCCTGTTCGGCCACCTGCAGAAAATCCGGAAGGAATTGGCGTCGCTGAATCCTCCCGGTGCTACCGATCATTTCGGCAGCATGTCGGAACAGCTGGATGCCATCGTGTCGGCAACGGAGGGTGCCACCAACACCATTATGGAAAGCGTCGAAGGCGTCGATAACCTGATGGGCGACGCCCGCGCCGTTACCCAGGACCCCAGGCTTCTAGGGATTTTCGACCAAGTCACCGACAAGGTGAACATGGTGTTCGAGGCATGCTCGTTCCAAGACATCACCGGCCAGCGTGTCAACAAGGTGGTGAACTCGCTGAAATTCGTCGAGGAACGCATCAACTCCATCATCTTCACCTGGGGCCGCGAAGAGCTGACCCAGGTCGTGGTCGAAATCAAGGAAGACAAGGACCCCGATAAGAAGCTGCTGCACGGTCCGCAGCTTCCCGGCCAGGGCGTCAGTCAGGCCGACGTGGACAAGATGCTGGCCCAGACG
>JACMLB010000406.1 GCA_014379805.1 Rhodospirillales bacterium
GCGCGCATCTGCTTGAGGTCGTGGCCGGCGCAGAAGACCGGGCCATTGGCAGCCAGCACAACCACCTTGGCCGCGGGGTCCGTGCCCACCTCCGCCAAGGCCGCTTCGAGCGCGCTCATCATATCGGTGGACAGGGCGTTGCGCGCCTGGGGCCGATTCAGGGTGATGGTGGCGATGCCGTTCTCGATGTGCGTCAGCAGAATGGATTCAGACCCCGTATGCATGATGCCTCACTTGTTTTTGGAAGTGTTCTGGCCGACTGTGTGGCCCTTGTCTCATCTTCAATAAGCTAGATCAACCATGGCCGCCATCACTGCTGAATCCTTCACCGAGCTTCTTCATAAGGTTCCCCTGGCGGTTCATATGAACATCCGGGTGGACCATATCCGCAAGGGCGCCGTGCGGCTGATCATGCCGTATGGCGCGCATCTGGCGCGCCCGGTGGAAACCATCAGCGGTCCGGCCATGATGACTTTGGCCGACGTGGCCCTGTGGGGCGCGGTGCTGAGCATGGCCGGCGCCCAGGAAATGGTGGTCACCACCAATCTGAACATGAACTTCCTGCGCATGGCCGGCAGCAACGACATGGCCGCCGAAGCCCGCGTGCTGAAAATGGGCCGCCGCTTGGCCGTCGCCGCAGTGGAACTGATCAGCCTGCCATCGGA
Source organism: Rhodospirillales bacterium (assembly GCA_014379805.1). Taxonomy (GTDB): domain Bacteria; phylum Pseudomonadota; class Alphaproteobacteria; order Rhodospirillales; family Magnetospirillaceae; genus Magnetospirillum. Next base: position 666 of record JACMLB010000406.1, read on the forward strand.
CGAACTGGTCGCCCACGCCACGGCCAGTTACGCAATCCCGAAGACTTAAGGCTTTAATTGCTGACGTTGATCACGCCCTTCATGCCCAGCAAAGCATGGCCGGTGACGGTACATTCGAAGGTGAAGGCGCCGTAACGGGTGGGGACGAACCATAGTTCCTTGGTCTCGCCGGCAGGGACGACGACCTTTTCCACCCAAGCCGTGGTGGCGGTGATGTCGCGGCCCACCAGCTGGCGCACGGCGATGGATTTCATGAATTGCTCGCCCACGAAGGTGTGGTCGCTCTTGGACGGGTTCTTCAGGATCAGTCGGGTCGGGCGGTTGCGGCGCACCGTGATTTCATCGGGGACGAAGGCGTGGTTGACCAGCTGCATCTCGATCACGTCGGGATTGCTCCAATCGGCCTGGGACGAGATTTGCTCGGCCTCGGGCAGATAGCCGATCGGCTGGTAGCGGCTGATCTGGTCCTCACCGGCGCAGGCGGCCAGAACCAGGGGCAGGAGAACGGCAAGTCGCTTCATGGGATTATTCCTCTGGTTGCCAACCGGGTGGCGCCATCTCGAAGCCGGAAAAATTGAACGCAGGCGCGACGATGCAGCCCACCAGGCTCCAGCCGTCCATTGCTTCGGCGGCCTGCCAGGCATGGGCCGGCACCACTGCCTGGGGCACCTGACCGGCCAGGATATCGGCGCCCAAAACGATGTCGCGCACCCCTGTGGCCTCGGAGATCTTCAAGGTCAGCGGCGCGCCGGCATGGAAGTTCCACACTTCAACCGCATCGACCCGGTGCCAATGTGAGCGCTCGCCCGCCTTCAGCAGATAATAGATGGCGGTGCAGGCGCCGCGGGACCCATCCTCGGTCCTATGGCGATAAGTCTCGGCGTAATGACCGCCTTCCGGATGGGGCACCAGCCCCAACCGGTCGATGATGGCGTCTGGGGTCACTCTTTGGGCTCGGTCTCGCGGACAGAGCGGCGGTTATGGATGGTCTGGAACCAATGGGCCAGATGGGGCCGCTGGTTGCGCCAGTCGCAGACCTGACGGAATTCCAGATAGCTGAGCGCGGCGACCACGGTGATGGGGCCCATCAGGAACACGCCGCCCCAATGGCCGACTTCCTTTTCCAGTTCGTCAAGACCACGGGTGATGGCGGCCTGCTGGCGCTCGATCCAACCGTTCCAGCGCTTGTCTTCGGGACGCATGGTGGTCTCGATGCGGATTTGGACGGCGGCGTCCATGATGCCGTCGGCCAGGGCCTGCAGGGTCAATTGACGGAAGCGTTCGTGGCCTTCCTGGGGGATCAACTTGTGGCCGTGATGCAGGCTGTCCAGATATTCGCAGATCACCGGCGAATCGTAGATGCACTCGCCATTGTCCAGCACCAAGGCGGGCACCTTGGACAGCGGATTGTCCTGCACCAGATCGGTCCCCGGCGCCCACGCATTGGTGGTCACCAGCTCCAGCTCGACCCCGCACTCAATGGCGGTTATCAGCACCTTGCGGGCAAAGGGCGAGGTCGGCGAATAGCGCAGCTTCATCAAAGTCTCCCGTTCAAGGCACGAAAAAGATCAAGGGGATACGGTACTCTACCCTTCGGCTCCCGTCGTGTCTTCCAACACTGTTATGTCATTGCGAGAGGGCTGCCTCGTCCTAAAACACATCCTTGCGCCGCCGCAATTCGGCAAACACCCGCGCAGGCTCTGTGCCCGGCTCCAAGCCGACAGCGCGGGCGACGGTGGGGGTGTCGGCGCGCAGGAAGGGGTTGGCGGCGCGTTCGTCCGCCAGCAGGGATGGCACCGAGGGCTTGCCGGCCAGATGGGCGACCTGATCCAGGCGAGTGAGCAGGGCCAGATTGTCGCGCTCGACCATGCGGGCGAAGCGTCCATTGGCGGCGGTGTATTCATGGGCGCAATAGACGTTGGTTTCCGGCGGCAGTTCACGCAGCTTGGACAGCGACGCCCACATCTGTTCCGGGGTGCCCTCGAACAGGCGCCCGCAGCCCAGCGAGAACAGGGTGTCGCCGCAGAACAGGGCGTCGGTTTCGGGGAACCAATAGGCGATGTGGCCGCTGGTGTGGCCGGGTGTCTCGAACACCATGGCGGCGGCGTGACCCAGCAGGAAGGTCTCGCCCTCGCTCAGTTCCACGTCGATGCCGGGAATGCGGCCTGCATCCTTGCGGGCGCCCACCACCTGAGCGCCCGTGGCGTTCTTCAGTTCAAGATTGCCGCCGGTATGGTCGCCGTGATGATGGGTGTTGAGGATATGGCTCAGCCGCCAGCCCTTGGCGCGCAGAATCGCCAGCACTGGCTCGGCCACCGCCGGATCGACCACGCCGGTGGCGCCGCTCTCGGGCTCGTGCAGAAGGTAGATGTAATTGTCGGAAAGGACCGGGATCTGTTCGACGATCAGCCGCGCCATGTCCGCCTCCGGAAATGAGGTGCAGAGCCTATCATATCAGGCCAACAGCGACCACAACGCCTCGGCGGCGGGGCTACCCCACGATCCGGTACACGACCACCTCGCGCTGGGTGCGGTCTTCCAAATCCAGGCTGGTGGTCACCGTGCTGCGGGCCATTTCCAGCAGGCCGTGCTTGGGTAGATAGGCACGGCCTGGATCGGCCATCAGGACAAGGGCGCCGCTGGCGGCCAGTTTGCGCAGCCAGGGGAAGATGTGGTCGGTCATGGGACGCTCGTAGCAAACGTCGCCGGCCACCACTACGTCCCAGCGGCACTCGGCGCCGACCACGTCTTCCATCAGCACCTCGACCTCGACGCCGTTCAGTCCGGCGTTCATGGGGATGACGGCGCAGGCCAGCGCATCGATCTCGGCGGCTTGGACCGAGGCGGCGCCGTTCTTGGCGGCGGCGATGGCGCTGGCGCCCGAGCCGGCGGCGAAGTCCAGCACGCGCTTGCCGCGCACCAATTCGGGATTGTCGAGCACATAGCGGGTCAGGGCCTGACCGCCGGCCCAACAGAACGCCCAATAGGGCGGCGGCAAATTGGCCCGCAACAGCGCCGATTCGGTGGCTTCCCACAGGGGCGTCACCTCGGTCGCCAGCCATAAATCGATCTCAGGGCACGCC
>JACMLB010000407.1 GCA_014379805.1 Rhodospirillales bacterium
ACCGTGCGGATGCCCATCTCGCGGCAGGCGCGATGGATACGCAGTGCGATTTCGCCGCGATTGGCGATCAGGACCTTCTCGAACATTCGAGTCCTATTCGATGATGGCGAGCGGCTCGCCGTACTCGACCGGCTGGCCGTCGGTGACGAACAGACGCGTAAGCTTGCCGCCGCGCGGGGCACGGATCGGGTTGAAGGTCTTCATGGCCTCGATCAGCATCAAGGTCTGGCCTTCCGAGACGGTCTGGCCCACTTCCACGAACTTGGCCGCACCCGGTTCGGGCGACATGTAGGCCACGCCGACCATGGGCGAGGTGACCGCGCCCGGATGGTTGGAGAAGTCGTCATGGGCCGCAGGCTGCGCCACCGGCGCCGCCACAACCGCCGGAGCGGCGTGCGGGACGGCATGGTGCACGGATACGGGCGCGCCCTGGCGGGCGACGCGGATGCGGAGGGAGCCGGTATCGTATTCGATCTCGGTCAGATTGGTTTCATCGAGCAGGTGCGCGAGCGAACGCACGAGTTCGGAATCGATTGGTTTGGTAGCCATGTGCCTCTTCAGCTTCCCCTGATCAGACGGGCCAGCGCATCAAGCGCCAGAATGTAACCGTGGCTTCCGAAGCCGCAGATCATCCCCTTGGCCGCCTTGGACACGAAGGAATGGTGGCGGAATTCTTCCCGCTGGTGGATGTTCGACAGGTGCACCTCGACACACACAACCTCGGCGGCCAGAAGCGCGTCGAGGATGGCGACCGAGGTGTGAGTATAGGCACCGGCGTTCAAGATGATGCCGGCGACCCGTCCCCGCGCCCCCTGAATCCAATCCACAAGGTCACCCTCGTGGTTGGACTGGCGAAATTCCACATCCAACCCGATCGCGGCCCCGTGCCCATGGCACAAGGTCTCGATATCGGCCAGCGTCTCCGAGCCATAAACCTCAGGCTGGCGCTTGCCCAGCATGTTGAGGTTCGGGCCGTTGACGATAAGGATAGTGGGGTTCGCCATGGGTGACCTTATACGCACGCGCTAGGGCAAGCGCAACGGGAACCTTACACCCACGAAATATTGTAACTCTATGTCCTGTGGACGGCTTGCCAATTGCATCCGTCTTAATGCCGCCCCATACTATGCGCCTTCCGTTTCATTAATTCCGGTCCGGTTCTGCCCATGAAAGTGGTCATCAATGGCGAGGAGCGCACGTTCGGCGCTCCCATGAGCGTCGAGGCATTGCTCAAGCAATTGGGCATCGACCCGCGCAAGGTCGCGGTCGAGCGCAATCTGGAGATCGTCCCCAAATCCACCTATGACGACGTCATGGTGGTGTCGGGCGATCGGCTGGAAGTGGTGCATTTCATCGGCGGCGGGTGTGGAGAGGCAAGCATGGACGAGGATTTCTTCGAGGTCGCGGGCACCAAGTTCCGCTCGCGCCTGTTGGTGGGCACCGGCAAGTACAAGGATTTCGAGGAAACCGCCAAGGCCATCGAGGCCTCGGGCGCCGAGATCGTCACCGTGGCCGTACGCCGGGTCAATCTGACCGATCCCAGCCAGCCCATGCTGGTGGATTACGTCAGCCCCAAGAAATATACGTTCTTACCCAACACCGCCGGCTGCTACAGCGCAGATGATGCCGTGCGCACCCTAAGACTCGCGCGCGAGGCTGGCGGCTGGGATTTGGTCAAGCTGGAGGTGCTGGGCGACCAGAAGACCCTGTACCCCAACATGCCGGAAACCCTGAAGGCCGCCGAGGCGCTCATCAAGGACGGCTTCAAGGTGATGGTTTATTGCTCGGACGATCCCATCCAGGCCAAGACCCTGGAGCAGATGGGCTGCGTCGCCATCATGCCGCTGGGCTCGCTGATCGGTTCGGGGCTGGGCATCGTCAACCCTATCAATGTGCGCCTGATCAAGGAAAGCTGCGCCGTCCCCGTGCTGGTGGATGCCGGCGTGGGAACCGCCTCGGATGCGGCTGTTGCCATGGAGTTGGGGTGTGACGGCGTGCTGATGAACACCGCCATCGCCGCCGCCCGCGACCCCATCAAGATGGCCCGCGCCATGAAGCTGGCCATCGAGGCTGGGCGTCTGGCCTATCAGGCTGGTCGCATGCCCAAGAAGCTGTATGCCGATCCCAGCTCGCCGCTGGCCGGTTTGATCTGAGGCGCGAGCCCCTTCCTATGGTGCAGGCATGCAATGCACCGGCACTATACGTGGGGGGCTCACCTCTTGAGAAACGGCTTGGCAGAGGACCGTTGCCGCGAAGCAAGTCGTTGATAAATAACGATGATGCTTGGGGCGTCAAAAAAATATTGTCGAACATGGATATTTTTCTCTTTTCATCGCCCGAAAACGGCGTATATAGCGGCTTCAGACGAGACGTACCGCGCACGTGCCTCTGGCCCTTTAGTGGTTTAAGCAACGACGTCCAAGGCGTCTTCTGGGTGCAAGCGGGGTGAAAGCCCCCGGTGCTTGGAGGAATGAGCTATGAACGTGTTTGCCAGGCACTTGTTGCCCATGAAATCCAACCCCTTGTTCGCTCAGGGGTTCCGCCCGCTGCAGGCCTATACCCTGCTGTGGAGCGACGTCCGAAGTACCTCCCGGCGGATCTGACAGCTTCCCGAACTGCTGTCACTTGACCTTGTCCTTCGGCCCTTGGGGCTTGAGGCAGATTACCTGTCATTTCGCCTGGGCCTAGCCCAAGCAGCTTGGAGGACAATTCGCATGACTGCGAAGATCGCTCGTTTTCTGGATGAAGTTCGTCCCGTCACCCCGTGTGTGGTTGTTGACCTGGACATCGTTCGCGACAACTACCTGGGCTTGCGCCGCTGGCTGCCTTTGGCTCAGGTGTATTACGCAGTGAAGGCCAATCCGGCCCCGGAAATCGTGCGCATGCTGGTGGGCGAGGGCTCGTCCTTCGACTGCGCCTCGCGCGGCGAGATCGATCTGTGCCTGAACAACGGCGCCCGCGCCGACAACATTTCCTTCGGCAACACCATCAAGAAGACGTCGGACATCGCATACGCCTATGAGAAGGGCGTTCGCCTGTATGCTTTCGACTCCCTGGCCGAGCTGGAGAAGCTGGCTGCTGCCGCTCCCGGTTCCAAGGTGTTCTGCCGCATCCTGATGACCTGCGATGGTGCCGAGTGGCCGCTGTCGCGCAAGTTCGGCTGCGAAATCGAGATGGCCAAGGACCTGCTGGTCAAGGCCCGCGAGTTGGGCATGGACCCCTATGGCGTGTCATTCCATGTTGGCTCGCAGCAGACCGATCTGCGCCAGTGGGACATCGCCGTGGGCAAGGCCGCCATGCTGTTCACCGCCTTGGACGAGGCCGGCATCGAGCTGAAGATGATGAATTTGGGCGGCGGCTTCCCGGCCAAGTACCGCACCGACATTCCCGCCGTCGAGCAGTATGCCGACGCCATGATGACCGCCATGACCAACCATTTCGGCAACGCCCTGCCGGCCATGATCATCGAGCCCGGCCGTTCCCTGGTGGGTGATGCCGGCATCCTTGAGACCGAAGTGGTGTTGATCTCGCAGAAGGGCTACGACGACGAGACCCGCTGGGTTTACCTGGACGTGGGCAAGTTCGGCGGCCTGGCCGAGACCATGGACGAAGCCATCAAGTACCGCATCCAGACCCCCCATGACGGCGACAGCACCGCCCCGGTGATCCTGGCCGGCCCGACCTGCGATTCGGCGGACATTTTGTACGAAAAGGCCGGCTACGAAATGCCCGTCAGCCTGAAGGTCGGCGACAAGGTGCGCATCCTGTCCACCGGCGCCTACACCACCTCGTATTCGGCGGTCAATTTCAATGGCTTCGCGCCCTTGAAGGCCTATTTCATCTAAGGCCTGATCCGGCCAAACAAAAAAGGGTGCGGCGAAAGTCGCGCCTTTTTTGCGTTTCAACGCGTGGGTCCATAGCGGTCCGCTTGATTTTTGGAACACTGCCGGTGTGCCGAACGCGTCTGACGGTTCGCCATGAGAACACGGAATGCACGGAAGCCCGCTGCGCGGGCCACGGAAGACACGGACATTTATTATTCTCATCACCCCGGACGCGCCTTGCGCGATCCGGGGTCCATAGTGGTGCACCATGGATCCCGGATCGGCGCTATGCTTGTCCGGGATGACGTGAGAAAATAACCTTCTCCGTGCTTTCCGTGGCCGCGAAGCGGCATCCGCGCTTTCCGTGTTCTCATGGCGAACCGAATGCAGCATACGCCACAGCGGCTGTGTTCTCCTGCGCCTCTCGCCGGTATCTGCACCGGCAATTCCTGCCGGGCAAACCGGGGAAATCTGCCGGTCCCGGCACTACCTGCCGGCCTTCAATTCCTCTAACTAACTGAAATAAAACATAAACTAACTTGGCACGCTGCCTGCAAGTCGTTCGACGGGATAATTTCTGTTCGTCGGCCGAAGGAGGCTCGCGATGTTGTGGGGCGCATTAAATAACGCCAGTACGGCGATGATGGCCATGAGTACGGATCTGGGCTCCATCAGCCAGAACGTGGCCAACGTCAATACGACTGGCTACAAGCGCACCGAAACTATGTTCAAGACCATGATGTCTGAACATCACGCGTCGCCCAATTCCTATGTGGGCGGGCTGAACATCTTCGGTGTGAAGGCAACCCAGCGCAACCATATCGAGGCCCAGGGCATAATCCAGACTTCGAACACTTGGAGCGACCTTGCCATCAACGGCAAGGGCTTCTTCATGGTGGCGCCGCCGACCTCGGGCACTGCGCCCAGTACCGTCGATACGGGTGATCCGCAATCGGTTCTGTATACCCGCGATGGTTCGTGGATGCGCACCATGGGGCCGGATACCGATACCAATCGGGCGCGCAGCTATTTCACCACCGGCTCGGGCAATTACCTGCTGGGCTGGATGGCCGACGATAACGGCAATATCGATACCGGCGGAACGCTGGAGCCGGTCTATACCCTGGCGCCTAAACCCATTCCCAACAACGGCACTGCGGCGGTGGACAACAATGCCACGGTAACCGAGACCAGCCAGATCATGCAGGGGCGCACCACCTCGCTGGCATCGGTGCTGGGCAATTTGCCGCGCGATTCGGCCTTGGGCGGCACTGAGAGCACGGTCACCGTCAAAGACGGCCTTCTCAATGATCAGACGGTGACGCTGAATTGGGTGCGCACCGCTGCGGATGCCTGGACGGTCACGCCCAGTTCCACGGCTGCGCCCGGTTGGGCGGCGCCATCATGGACCGTAACCGTGGATGACACTGGTGCGGTGACATCGCCGGCACCGGCTGCGGTCAGCGTCCCATGGACGTCGGGTACTGCACCGGCATCCATCGATCCTGGAACTGCTCCGGTGGCGCGTGGCACTTTCCAGAAAATCCCGATCCAGGTTTTTGACAGCAATTTCGACGAGCACACGGTCACCCTGGGGTTCGAACGGATTGGTACTAATTCCTGGTACATGTTTACCGATCCCGGAACGGGCGGGGTGGGGTCGGACCCGGTCACCCTTAACTTCGATGGGAACGGGCAGTTGATCGATCCCGCAGACGGGCTTGTGGATATCGACGCCACATGGACGACCGTTGGCCCACCGGCCACTACCGGGACGTCCACCGTGAGCGTGAACCTCAACAAGCTGTCCCAGTATGACGGTTCGTCGGTCTATATCGGCCACGTCACCACAGACGGTTATGGCTCGGGCAATCTGATCGCCACCACCTTCAACGACACCGGTGAGTTGCAGGGCTATTACAGCAACGGGCATTCGCGCACCCTGTTCAAGGTGCCGGTGGCCAATTTCGTTTCTGAGAACTCCCTTGACCCCGTTTCCGGCAACCTGTTCCGCCGCACCAAGGAAGCGGGTGACGTGGTGGTTTCCGCCATTGAAGATTCGGCGGGAGAGGGCCGCTTCGCCGTCTCGTCGCTGGAAGGCTCGACAACGGATATCGAGGACGAATTCACCCGCATGATCATGACTCAGAAGGCCTATTCCACCAACGCACAGGTGTTCAAGACCGCCGACGAGATGACGACAACGGCACGTGATTTGAAGAGATAGCGGCGGAAGCCGGCCATGAAAAAAGGGACCTGATCGCTCAGGTCCCTTTTTCTGTTTCAGTCGGCAGCCGGTCAGTTGCTCAGCTTGCCGCCCTTGCGGGTGATGTCGAACAACTGGCGGAAGACGTTGCCCTCGATGGCACCCGACAGCACGCGCGACGAATTGCCATTGGCTTCGGCGACCACGAAGGTGGGGGTCGAGGCGATATCCAGGGCGTGGGCCAACTCGATGTTCTTTTTGATCTGCTTGTCGATCTCGGGCGACATCATTTCCTTCTTCACCTGCTCCACATTGGCGCCGGCTTCGCCCGCAAGGCGGAAGATGGTCTTGTCGTCAAGCTTGCCGCGGTACTTCATGAAGGCGCGATGGACTTCTTCGTACTTGCCCTGCTTCTTGGCGGCCAGGGCGACGCGGGCGGCGGTAGCGGAATCCTCGGACAGGATGGGCATTTCCTTGAAGACCACTCGGGTCTTGCCGTCGGCCTTCATGGCCTCGACCATGGGGTCCAGCACCACCTTGCAATAGGGGCAGTTGTAGTCGAAGAACTCGACCAGAACCACGTCGGCCTTGGCGTTGCCCATGACCGGGTCGTCCTTGGCGTTGAACAACTCGTCCTTGCGCGATTCGATGGCCTTCTTGGCGTCGGCCTCAGCCTGGACCCGCATCTTTTCGCGCAGCGCTTCGACGGCCTCACCGATAACTTCGGGATGCTCCATCAAATATTCGCGCACGATCTTGCGGACCCCTTCGGCCTGCTTGGGCGTGAGGGGCTGCTCTTCCTGCGCGTGGGCAGGTACGGCCAGGGTCAGGCCAAGAAGAAGCGCGGCGGTAGCGCCGAAGGTCTTGCGGATCATGGGTGATGTGACTCCAGCACGGTAGGCCCGGGCATATTGGCCGATAGGGCAGGGTGGGGCAAGGTCGGTGTTTGTATGTTTAACGCCGTTTCTTTTCTTCGACCTTAACTTGCGTAGCGCGTTCCTTGATATCCTGAATGCGCAGCCATTTGGGACCGGAATGGGGCAGTAGCCGTTCGGCCTTGCCGGCATGATAAAGGGCGTCGGTGGTCTTGCCCTCCAGCAACGCCTTTTCGGCCATGGCGAAGGCGGCCATGCCCTCTTCACCCGAACGGCCACTGGCTATGGCCAGCAGGTGCCATGCGGTGTGGTTATCGGGTTCACTTTGAAGCGCCAGAGTCAGATGCTTCTTGGCGTCGTTCAGCATGGACTCGTCTTCCTGCTCGACCTGGGCCTGGGCCAGCTCGATGTGCAGCAGCGCGTTGTCGGGCAGCAATTCCGAGGCCTTACGGTAGGGAGCGATGGCTTCCGCCCCGCGGCCGTTCTCGAACAGCATCTGGCCCTTCAGTTCATGGAAATATGGATCTTGGGGCCGCTCGGCGATCAGGCCGTCGATCAGCGGCAGCGCGGTCGCCATGTCCGGCTTGCGATAGGCGGCAATGGCGCGGGCGTAGCGCGATTCCAGGCTATTGTCGGTTTCCTTATAGCGTTGGAAGGTGCGCACCGGCGATTCCAGGAAGGCGAACAGCTTGGCCCGCATGCGTTTGTGCATCTCAATATATTCGGGGCGGCTGGGTGTGCTGGTCCATTGGGAATGGGCCACATGTTCGCGCACGTTGGACACGCGATCCCGCGTCAGCGGGTGGGTGCGCACATAGGGGTCCTGGCGCGCCGCCACCAGCAATTCCTGGTCGCCCAGGACTTCGAAGAACTCCAAGAATCCCTTGGCCGATTGCCCTGTCGCATCAAGGAAGGACATGCCGGCCTGATCGGCGGAGCCTTCCTGGGTGCGCGAGAACGCCATCAGGTTGCGCATGGCCATTTCCTGGCCGCCCATCATCACGCCGGCGCCCACATCGCCCCGGCCCGAGGCGGCACCCAACGCGGCACCCAGCAGCATGCTCATCAGGGCCTCGGTCGAGGCGGCGCTGACGGCGTCGTTGAGGCGGATCAGATGGCCGCCGGCGATGTGGCCGGTTTCGTGGGCGATGACGCCGATCAATTGATTGGCGTTCTCGGCGCGGATCAGCAAACCGGTGTGGAAGAACATGTTCTGGCCGCCGGCAACGAAGGCGTTCAGCGACGGATCCACCAGCAAATGAATGCGCACCGCCTCGGGGTCTAATCCGGCTGCCTGGAATAGTGGCGTCGAATAGGCCCGGATGGTATTTTCCACTTCGGCGTCGCGAATGAAGCTTCGCCGTTGGGTTTGTTGGGCGAAGGCGGTCGAATTCGACGCCAGCAGTGCCAGCACCAAGGTTGCCAGAAGGAACAAGCGTGTGAGCAAGAGCCTATCTCCGTCAGTCGGTCGTTCCCACGCAGCCATGGCCGCGATTGTCTTAGTGGCGCTGGCTGGCTGCACCGAGAGCAAGCCGGTCGGCACCATCGGTTACGTCAAGGGCTTCGGCGGCATGGTTGCCGCTGACGAACCCCGCGCCGTCCTTGCCGCCCGCGACATCCTTCAGGCCGGCGGCACCGCCGCCGACGCCGCCGTGGCACTCTATTTCACGATGGCGGTGACCCAGCCGTCAACTGCCAGTCTGGGCGGCGGCGGCGTTTGTGTCGTTTACGACAAGGAAAAGAAGCGCACCGAGGTGGTCGAATTCCTGGCGCCGCCGTCCCAGACCTCGGGCAACGTGCGCAATCCCAGCGCCGTGCCTGCCAATGTCCGTGGGTTCTACGCCCTTCACGCCAAATATGGCAAGTTCCGCTGGGAGCAATTGCTGGGTGAGCCCGAGCGGCTGGCCCGCATGGGCACTCCGGTCAGCCGCGCTTTCGCCACCGATATCGCTCGCGCCGCCCAATTGCTCGCCAACGATCCCGCCGCCCGCCAGATTTTCCTGCCCGCTGGCCGCCCGCTGGCCGAGGGCCAAACCTTCGAACAGCGCGACCTTGCCGCCTTGTTGTCCCGCTTGCGCCGTTCTCCCGGCGACATGTATCAGGGTGCCGCCGCGCGTGATCTGATCGATGCGGTGAAGCGTGCTGACGGCTCGCTGACTGCCGAAGATTTGCGCGATCTCAAGCCCTACACGCGCGACGGGCTGACCGTTTCCCTGGGCGACGACGTGGCCTATTTCGCCCCGCCGCCGGCGGTGGCCGGTGGCATTGCCGCGCAGATGACGGCGGCGTTGGCTGACCGCTGGGGTAAGGCGACGCCCGAGGAAAAGCCCCATTTGCTGGCCGAGGCTTCCGCCAAAAGCTTCGCCGACCGCGCCCGCTGGATGCAGCCCCATGGCTGGCCCAACGAAAATGCCAACGGCATGGCCGGGCGTGAGCGCGCCACGGCACTGCTGGCCGGCTATAATCCGGAGAAGCACTCGGCGGCGGCGGATGCGGTCAAATCCACCGATGCCATTCCGGCGGCGGGCTTCGTCATCATGGATTCGGATGGTGGCGCGGTGGCCTGCAACGTCACCACCTATGGCCTGTTCGGCAATGGCCGCATGGCGCCCGGAACCGGCATTTTCCTGGCCGCCGTGCCCGGATTGTCCAGCGGTCCGCCGGCAGTGGGTCCGGTGCTGGTGGTCAACAACAATTCCCGTGAGGTCCATTTCGGCGGCGCCGCCACCGGCGGCGTGACCGGACCGACCGCGCTGGTGCAAACCCTGCTGACCAGCGTCATCGACAACAAGGATTTGGACTCCGCCGTGGCCGCGCCGCGTGTACATCATTCCGGCACGCCCGACATCGCCTTCGTGGAATCGGGCGAGCGTGCCTTCGACCCCGCCTCGCTGACCAAGCGCGGCCACGAGGTCAAGGCGGTGCCCATGCCCAGCCGGGTCAACGCCTTTACCTGTGCCTCGGGCGCTGCCAGCTTCCAGAAATGCCGGGTCGTCACCGATCCGCGCGGCAACGGCCTGGGCGTTATCGTCGGCAAGGATTGAGGCATGGTGTTTAAGGTCGCCGCCAGGGGGGCCATCGCTCCCTTCATGGTCATGGACGTCATGCGCGCCGCCAACGAGCGGGCGGCGGCGGGCGGCGACATCATCCATCTGGAAGTGGGGCAACCCTCGGGTCAGGCTCCGGCGCGGGTGCTGGCCGCCGCCAAGGCGGCACTGGACAGCCATCCGCTGGGCTATACGGAAGCCCTGGGACTGGAGCCCTTGCGTGAGCGGATCGCCACGCATTACCGCCGCACCTATGGGGTGACGGTGGCGCCTGAGACCGTGGCGGTGACCACGGGCTCGTCGGGCGCCTTCCTGCTGGCGTTTCTGTCTGCGTTCGACGCTGGCGACCGGGTGGCGGTGGCGGCGCCGGGCTATCCGGCCTATCGCAACATTCTGGAAGCCCTGGGCATCGAGTGCGTGGCGGTTCCGGTTGGTGCGGACTCGCGCTGGCAGCTCAATGTTGAGGTGCTGTCCAAGGTCGAGGGCAAGCTTGACGGCGTGGTGGTCGCCAGCCCGTCCAACCCCACCGGCTCCATGCTGTCTGCCCATGAGGTGGCGGAGCTTGCCACATGGTGCGAGCTGAACGGCATCCGCCTGATCTCGGACGAGATCTATCACGGGATAAGCTATGGGGCGCCGGCTGGCACGGCGGTGGGTGCGGGCAAGCACGCCATCATCGTCAACAGCTTTTCGAAATACTACGCCATGACCGGCTGGCGGCTAGGCTGGATGGTGCTGCCGCCCGATTTGATCCGCGCGGTGGAATGCCTGCAACAGAACCTGTTCATTTCGCCGCCGACCCTGTCGCAGATGGCCGCCATGGCGGTGTTCGACTGCCTGGACGAGTTGGACGCCCGCGTCGCCGTCTATAAGCGCAATCGCGATGTCCTGCTGGAAGAACTTCCCAAAGCCGGCTTCACCCGCCTGGCCCCGTCGGACGGCGCGTTCTATCTGTATGCCGACGTGACCGAGATGACCAATGACAGCGCCGAATTCTGCCGCCGCATGCTGGCCGAGACCGGTATCGCCTGCACGCCGGGCATGGATTTCGATCCCTATCAGGGGCACCACACCCTGCGCTTCTCGTTCGCCGGGGCGACGGCGCATATGGTGGAGGCGGCGAAGCGGCTGAAGGGCTGGCGCTAAGACACCAACGGCTCGACCTGCAACCGCGCCTTCATCAGCACTACGTTGTACGGATTCCAGGTGGACATCAGGAAATAGATGTCCGAATGGCTGCCCGCCACGCCGCGGGCGAATTTCGCGATCATGTAGGGTGCATAGGGATCGCCAGCCGTCTGCGGCGAATGGGGGTCCGACAGCGGCTTCGGGCAGGCGCCATCGGGGTCATGCATGAATTGGCGGAAGCCTTTGTCGGCGCTGGCGTCGAACAGCACTTGCGGCGCTGACCACGGACCCCACGCCTGATCGGCGGTGCGTACCAGGATTTGGCTTTTGGGCGCGCCGCAATTGTACAGCATCACCCATTTATTCAAATCGGCGTTCCACGCCACCGACAGCTCGCCCACGCAGGATTGGTTCAGCAGGGGGGCGCTGTCAGCTTCCTTGTCGCTCCATTTTGGCGCGCCGTTGGCATCGGTGCCGGCGAAATAGCGTAGCGTCGTGAGGTCATCGGCGCGGTCTTGGGGCAGTACGGCCAGATGCACGTCGCTGGTGCGGTAGGTGCCGCTGCCGAACAGCAATATGGTCTTGCCGTCATTGGCGGGCACCGGCGCCACGGTAATGAAGTGGTTGGTGGACAGATCGTACTGTGGCTGGAAATCGCGCCCGCCATTGCTTGATTTTGCCAGCACGGAACGACCCATGGGGCTAGTCGCGGTCTTGTCGGTGGTCGCCACCACATACATGGCGCCATTGGCGCTGAAGCCGCCGGTGGGAACAGAGAACTCGCCGCCATCCACCCCGGCCACACTCAGCGGACGGTAGCCGCCATCAGCATCGGTGACCACGTCCAGCTTCAGGCAATCTTCGGGATTGGTGTCGGTGGACAGCGCCACCATGTCGCGGTCGCGCTTGCGCTCCAGGCCCGGCGCCGCATGGGTGTCGCCGAACAGGTACACGGTCTTGCCATCATGCTCGAACGACGCACCCAGATCGGTGCCCCAGAAGCGGAACTTGCGTTCTGTCGCGTTGACGGTGGGCTGGCCAGTGGAGCGGTCGACCTCGCCGGTCACCTGGCAAATCTTGGCGGTGGCGGTGTGATCCACCGTCACCTGGGTTTGCGCCTGGTCGGGCAGGGCGACCAGGGCGGCGAAGGCGAGGCTCATAAGGGGGATACGCTGCATGGGCAGAACCCTGGCCCATGCGCCCTAACGAGTTCTTACCGTGCCCCATCCTTGCAGGCGGCTGCCACTTCAGTTTTTGGCAAAGGCCGCAAGGCCAGCAGGCACAGCACCACCGCCCAGCCATAGACCGAGCCCAGACTGGCCTGCAGCCACCATGGCGCTTCGAGCAAATGCAGCACCAAGGGGACCGGCACCACCAGCAGCGCCGCCGACAGCACCAGCAGCGGCGTGGCCGGAAAGGCGAAGAAGATGGGCAGCAGGAACAGGGTGTAATGCACCCAGGCAATGGGCGAGGCCAGCACCGCGCCCACCAGCCCCAAGGCGCTGGCCTGCAACACTGGTAATCGCCGCCGCCACGCCCACCATGCCAGCCACGCCAGCAGCCCCAGGCTGGACAGCGTGCCCAATGACGGCACGCCCAGGCGCTGGGCCAGTCCGGACAGCGAGGCATTGGTCAGGAAAACGGCGCGGTTGGCATCGTTCAGCACCAAAGCCAGCCATTGGCCGTACACCTGGGGGCCGTACAGCAACACCGCGAACCCCGCCAACAGCGCCGCCGAGACCATAGCGGCCATCACCGGGCGATAATGGCCGGCCATCAGCAGCAGTGCCGGCCACACGGTGAAATTGGGTTTGACCGCCACCACCAGCCCGATCAGCAGGCCGGCGCTCCAGACCCGGTCGCGCTCCAAAAGGCACCATGCAGCCACCGTCGCCAGCACCAGCGGCAGGTAGATTTGCCCCAGCACCAAACTGTCCCAGAACCCGGCCAGGGCAAAGGCCCACAGCACCGCCAGCCATCCGCGCCGCGCCAGCAAGGCCACGGCGGCGCAATAGCATACCGCCGAGATCGCCCACCACAGGCGGAAGGCGAAGGCCGGTTCCAGCCGGGATAGCAGATGGAACAGCGGCAGCGAGGGCGGCGGATTCAAATTGGGGTTCCACGAATTGAAACCGGGTAGCTCCACGCGGAAGGTCAGGGGATAGATGCCGTAGGGGTCCAACCCCTGGCCCGCCGCTTGGCCCGACGCCATGAAGGAACCGAAATCCATCAGCTCGGGGCCGGGCAGGGCCATGGTCAGGCCGTAGATGATGACCAGCAGAAGGATAAGCCTCATGGGATCGGCTCCGTCACGCCGCCGAGGATTTCGATCAGCGAGTAGGTGGGGTCGCAGGCGACCGCGCGGATGGGCATGTCCACCGGCCACCATGCGCAGGGCACGTGGTACCCAATGATGTACACGGCGGGGATGGGCGGGGTGATGGTATGGGCGGTATCGGCCAAAGGCAGCATCTCGCCTACCATCCAGCGGGCGTCGCCCGAGTGAAAAATGCGCGCAACCGGATTGCGGGCGGCACGGTCCAACGCTTCCAGGCTGGAGTGGAACGTCAGCGGGTTCTGTCCTGGCCGGGCGAAAATGTTGGGCACCAACACACTGTTGCGGATGGTCGCGTACAGCGTGGTGTGTTCGTGGGATGGCTTGATTCGCCGGGTCGCCACCCAATCGCCCAATTCGAAGGGGTGGCCCACGGCGGTGACAATGACGCTGCCGGGCGGGACTTGGTCCAAGGTGGCGATGACCGCGGCGGTGTCGTCGTCCTGCAGCCGCCAATCGTCCATCAGGGCGTAACTTCGTCCGCCGACGATGGCTAGGACGACCCACGCCGCCGCCATGCCGCGCCGTGGCGTCAGGCTAGTCATTAACATCAAGGCAATGGCAACGACGATGCGGGAGTCCAGGAAGTACGATCCCAGCATGGAATAGGGCAGGGTCAACTCCAGCAGAAGGAACACCGCAGCCACCAACCCCAGTGACCTATCCGTCCGTGCCAGCCCGCCCAGCAGCGCCACCGCCAAGGCTCCGCCGGTTGCCGCCAAGGTGGCGAAATCCAGCAGGGGATTGCCCGACGAGATCACCCGCGCGAACGGCATGATCTTGCCGGGGATGCTGAAGTCGAACAGGGCGACGACGTCCAACTCGCCGGAGGGGCTGAGGCCCACGAACACCGCCAGCGGCAACATGAATTGCGCGACACCCACCGCAAGCTGGGGCAGGGTTGCGCGCCGGTGCAGTTCGATCACCGCCACCGCCACGGCGTATAGCCCGAACGCCACCAGATGGGCGAAGAACACGGCCAGAGCGAAAGCAGTGCCCACGGCGACGCGTATCCAGGCAGGCCGGTGGCGCAGGGCGACCCACGCCGCCAGCCCCCACAGCATCAGCCCCAGCCCCAGATTGTAGTTCAGGAACCCCCAGAAGAAGCCCTCGTTATAAAGGAACACCGCTGCCATCAGCGGCCACGGGTTAAATTGGCCGGTCACTTGCCGGTTCAGCGCATAGGCGCCGGTCAGCGTCAGGGCAAAGGTCAGCAATAACAGCACCTTGCCCGCCACCATCACGCCGCCCAGCGGCATCAGCGCCAGCACCACCAGATCGGCCAGCACGTTGGGGATCAGGAAGCTGGACTGCTGAAAATGGGCCTGGAAGATGGCCGAGCGGTCCAGCGAGGCGATCACCTGGGCGCGGGCCAGATGGTTGGGGTAGTCGAAGATGGGCGGGTAGTCCACCAGCACCATTGGTGCTGCCGCCAGCAACAGGCACAGCGCCAGACAGGCATGGGCGAAGATGGGGCGCAACGGTGTTTCGACCATGATCTCCCACGGTGGGGAAGGCGCGGCGGCCCTACCAGTCCGCCTATCCGGCTGCCATGCGTCCAGCCCCTTTAGCACACCCGTTACCCCGGCTGAGTCCCGCCCTTGTGGTTGATTTTCGTGCTGCGGCAGCCGACCTGATCAAGACGCTTGGCATAAGCGGAATTGGAGGGGGCAAGGTGAGTGACCGCACGCATCTCGGCCAAGACTCCATTCCGTTGGTAGTGGATTTGGATGGCACGCTAACCCGTAGCGATCTGCTGGTAGAATCCGTTCTGCGCCTGCTGGCGCTCGACCCGCTTTGCCTGATCCGGCTGCCCTTGTGGTTGCGGGAGGGCAAAGCGGCGTTCAAGGCGCACATGGCCGATCACGTCGTGCTGGACCTGCACATGCTTCCCATGAACGAGCAATTGGTGGAGTTCATCCGGGCGGAACGCCGTGGGGGGCGCAAAATCTATCTGGCCTCGGCCTCGGACCGCCGGGTGGTGCAGGCCCTTGCCGACCATGTGGGCCTGTTCGACGGCGTGTTCGCCTCGGACGGCATCACCAATCTAAGCGGTGCCGAGAAAGCGCGGGTGCTGTGCGACCAATTCGGTGACAAGGGCTTCGACTATGTGGGCAATTCCCGCGTGGATCTGGACGTCTGGGCCAAGGCGCGCCGGGCAATTTTGGTCAATGTGCCGGGCGCCATCCATGGCGAGGCCGTCAAGGTGTGCGCCGACATCCATGAGCTGAGCGCGCCGCAATCGCGCCTGGAGTCCTGGCGTTCCCATCTGCGTGCCATGCGCGCCCATCAATGGCTGAAGAACCTGTTGGTGTTCCTGCCCGCCTTGGCCGGACACAGCCTGGATGGGGCCACCATGGGCGCCGCGGCCTTGGCGTTTCTGGCCTTCTGCCTGTGCGCCTCCAGCGTCTACGTTTTGAACGATCTGATGGATCTGCCCAGCGACCGTGCCCACCCCACCAAACGGGCGCGGCCTTTTGCCTCGGGCCGGTTGCCCTTGGTCAATGGGGTGGTGCTGGTGCCGCTGTTGCTGCTAGCTGCGGGGTTGGTGTCGCTGGCTTTGCCCATGGCGTTTGCCGCTTCGCTGGCGGCGTATTACGCCATCACCTTGCTGTACACCTTTGTGCTGAAGCGCCAAATCGTCATCGACGTCTTCACCCTGGCCGGCCTTTACACCATGCGGGTCATCGCCGGCGGCGCCGCTACTGGGATTGCGCCGTCGCAATGGCTGCTGGCCTTTTCCATGTTCCTGTTCCTCAGCCTGGCGTTGATAAAACGCTACAGCGAGTTGGTGGAACGCCAGCGCAGCCGCAAAAGCAAGCTGGCGGGGCGGGGCTATGTCACCGACGATACGCCCATCATCGGCGCTTTGGCGGGGGCCAGTGGCTTCGTATCGGTCCTGGTGCTGGCGCTGTACATCAATAGTCCCGACGTGCTGCGGCTTTACCCCCATCCCCATGTGCTGTGGGGCGTGGGCGTGCTGCTGCTGTATTGGGTCAGCCGCGTGCTGATGCTGGCCCATCGTGGCGAGGTCCATGACGACCCGCTGGTGTTCGCCGTCACCGACCGCATGAGCTTGCTGACTGTGGCGCTCATGGGTTTGGCGGTCGTTGCCGGCGCCATGCCATAATGAAGCTCGCCGGATGGGGCAATTTCCCCCGAATGTCTTGCCGTGTGGCCACACTCGGTGCGGCGGATGAGGCGCAATCCTGGCTGGACCAGCCGCCCATGATCGCGCGCGGGCTTGGCCGGTCCTATGGCGACGCGGCGTTGCAGCCCAATCTGACCCTGCTGACCCGCCGGTTGGACCACATCCTGGCCTTCGACCCCGTCACCGGCCTGCTGTCGTGCGAGGCGGGCGTCACGCTGGAAACTATCCTGGACGTCTTCCTGCCGCGCGGCTGGCTGCCACCCGTTTCGCCCGGCACCAAATTCGTCACTTTGGGCGGCATGGTGGCGGCAGACGTCCACGGCAAGAACCACCACAAGGCGGGCTCGTTCGGCGGTCATGTGCGGTCGTTGCGCCTGATGCTGGCAGATGGGCGGGTGGTGGAGTGTGGCCCAGACGTTGAGCCCGAGCTGTTCTGGGCCACCATCGGCGGCATGGGATTGACCGGCCTGATCCTGTCGGTCAGCTTTCATCTGCTGCCGGTACATACGGCGTTTATCCGTTCCGAAGTCTTATGTGCTCCCAATCTGGAAGCGGCGTTCGACGCCTTCGAAGCCTCGGCGGGGTGGACCTATACGGTGGCGTGGATCGACTGCCTGACCGGCGGCCGCAATCTGGGCCGCTGCCTGCTGACGCGCGGCGAGCTGGCCGAGCCCGACGAACTGCCGCCCGGACTGCTGCCCCGGCGCAAACGGCCCAAGCGGGTGCCGGTGGATTTGCCCAATTGGGTGCTGAACCGCTGGTCCATGCGGGCCTTCAACACGCTGTATTACAACATGGCCCCGGCTAAGCCGCGGCCCGCCATCATGGATTTGGACAGCTTCTTTTATCCCCTGGATGCGCTGCTGGAATGGAACCGCATCTATGGCCGCAATGGCTTCACGCAATACCAATGCGTCCTGCCCAAACCCGCCGGGCGCGAGGGCTTGCGGCACCTGTTGGCGACCATCCAGAAATCCGGCTTCGGCTCGTTCCTGGCGGTGTTGAAGTTGTTCGGCGGCCATGCCGGGGGCTGTCTGTCCTTTCCCATGGAGGGCTACACCTTGGCCCTGGACTTCCCCGTCCGGCCCCCCACTCTTGCCTTGCTGCATGAACTGGATGCCATCGTTGCCGATCATGCTGGGCGGCTCTATTTGGCCAAGGACGCCCGCACCACGCCCGGCATGCTGCGCAAGGGTTATCCCAGGCTGGTAGGTTTCCAGCATATCCGCGACCAGTGGGGGGCAACCGGACGCATGCAGTCTTTGTTGGCGGAAAGGTTGGACCTATGAAGCCTGTTGTCTTGCTGTTGGGCGCCACCTCAGACATGGGCCGCGCCGTAGCCCGCGCCTATGCCGCCCAGGGCCATCCGCTGCACCTTGCCGCCCGCGATGCGGCACGTTTGGCCCTGGACGCCGAGGATTTGCGGCTGCGCTCGGGCGTGGATGTATGGACCCATCCCTTCGACGTGCTGGCCGAGGACGCCGCCAGCATCATGACCGGGCTGGCCCCCCCGCCAAGCATCGTCATCTGCTTCGTCGGCATGATGGGCACCGACCCGCAATTGATTATGCGCACCAACTACACTGGGCCGGCCATGGTGCTGGAAGCCGCCGCCGACTTCCTGCAGCGCCAGGGCGGTGGGGTGCTGGTGGGCGTCAGCTCGGTGGCTGGCGATCGGGGGCGTGCAGGTAATTATGTCTACGGCTCTGCCAAAGCGGGGCTGACCGCCTATCTATCGGGGCTACGGGCACGGCTGCATGGAAGCAAAGTGCGGGTGGTCACGGTCAAGCCCGGCTTCGTGCATACCCGCATGACCGAGGGCATGGACCTGCCCAAAGCCCTGACAGCCCAACCCGACGAGGTCGCCCGCGCCATCATGGAAGCGTTGGAACAGGGCCGTGACGTGGTCTATGTGCGGCCCGTTTGGCGCCTGATCATGACCATCATCCGCCTGCTGCCCGAGCCCGTGTTCAAGCGCCTGCGGATTTAGACGCCCGCTGGGATAACAGCGGGATAGCCGGAATCAGCGCAAACGAAAAAGGCCCGGCAAGTCATCGACCTGCCGGGCCTTTTCGTTTCGCAAGGTTGGTAGCGGGAGAGGGACTCGAACCCCCGACCCCAGGATTATGATGCTTTTGCAAATCATTATTTATCAATGACTTGAACAGCGCGTGCGCCAACGGTGCGCCAGCGGCTATCCGGGCAGGTAATGGGGGAGGGCGCCCCGGATCGTGCGGCGCAGATCGCCACCGAACTCGCTTTCTCCGTTTTCATGCTCGTCGAGCAAGGCCATCACCTTTATCCGCAGACCTCGTGGTGTGCTGGCCGGCAGGCGGCACAGGGCGGCGTAGGCGGGCGCCCATTCCATGCAGCATATCCGCTCCCGCTCGGCTTCGGTGCAAGCTGCAGTCATGGCACGCTCTGCCGCTTCGCAGGATGCGGCTGATGCGCAAAGCTCCGCATCGCGTGCATTATCACAAGACATATGCCATTTGTTATAGGATGTTTTTAGAAACGTTTTAAATCGTTTCATGCAAGACGGATGCACATTAACCCCCCAATGCGTACCTTACGCTGTCCGCGCGTGGACGGAAGCGAGGCGAAATGACGCTTCGGCGGTGACTGTGCTTCACCGTGGCGCACGAGGGGGTAGCGGTCCAACGCAACCCCCTCGGCCATTCGCTGTATACACCATTAAGGGTATATGTCTCCAGCTAATTGCTTGCGCCAATTGCGGGGGCACGGGCTAACAATTGCGTCGCCTCGTGCTCTCCCTTTGACGAGCCAAAGTAGAACGACAACATGCCAGCCCAGCCAGTGCCAAGCGCTCCCAGCATGATGTTGAGGATATCCCGGCTGCCTTGGGGCGGCTCATGGGAGACCAGCCATCCCAACAGGCCGAAAAACCCAAAGGTCATGGCGATAGCCAGTGTGCCCGGTACCCACGAGCGGGTCTGCACCTGCATATCGCGGGAGCTCTTGCGGTCTTCAACGCCAAGCTGATCGCGACGGACGCCCAATTCCTCCATAGCCTCTGCATGACGGTTGTCTTCGGCCTTGAGCGCCTGAAGTTGTTCCGGCGTAGCATTGGCCACCGCCTTCAGCGCCGCGTCCTTATCGCCCGTGGCGGGCAGGCCAAAGGCGGTTTCGATAGCCTGCACCGCCATGCCTGCGAACGGTCCACCAATCATGCCGGCGATGGTGGGCGCGACACGACCGAGGACGCCAAGAGCGTTGGCGAAAATATCATCCATAATCAGCCCTCCACCAGAAGCCTGCGCACCATCTCGACGCGGGCGGGCTGCACATCGCGCGCCCACTTGCTGTTCAGCGCTTCATCGGCGGCCTGCTTCCAGTCGCCTACCCGGAGCGCCGCCAGCATGTGCTTGAACTGGAGCAGCCTGGGCACGCCCATGAAAGCCATGTTGATGATGGCACGCTGGCGCGCACCGGATAGATCGCGCCACCAGGGGATAGCCGCATCCAGTTCGTGTTCGATGATCTTGATATCGTTGCGGACCATATAGCGGGCCTCATCCTCGCTGATGCCGCGATCTTCCAAGTTCCGGCCAACGCCGATGGATACCTTCCCCGCCGTGCAGCGGTAGAGCGTCAATTTCAGGCCCTCGACCGAGATCATCTCGCCTTCCAGCGCAGGGTAGTCAATAGCAGTCATTGTCCGTCCTTTCGTGCATTTGGATGATAAGCGCAGGTGGCGCAGCCGACGATGGTTTGGCGCATGTCCTCGACCACTTCGGCCAGACGCTCCACACTGGTGGTTTGGTGCCCCACTTGGCGGGAGAACTCTTCGGCCAAGTGCGCGATGACCGTGGCCATGGTGGCTGTGTCGTTGTCGGGAGGGCGGGTGCGAGCCCAAATTATGCCGACGATCGCAATGATCGCCACCAGGGTCACGGCGCCGACAATGGCAAACTGGACCATTACGTCCACCTGGCCGAAGACGCCCACGGCTTGGCCGGCAACCGGCGTCCAGTCTGCTCCGTCACTCATCGCCTAGCACCTCACTGCCACTAGGATGTCGCGGACAGGCAACCCTAAGTGCGGGTAGAACGTGTGCTCGGTATCTTTGTTGGCCCCACTGGTGTCGCCGGATTTATTCGTCACCATGGTGGTTGATCCGCCATTGATGGTCTCGGAGCCCACAAGCAGGTGCTCCTGCACGTCAACCGCTTCCGTGTACGTGACCTGCGCAAGATTGACTTGGATGCCGCTGGCCGCGACTACCTCTGTCCCGGTATAGCGGTATGCGGCCAAAATGCTGGCGGTAACGACGCGACCCGCGCTTTCGTTATCGGTATCCGCGAAGGTAATACTTCCAAGCACGGTATTGCTCGACACGAAGTTATCCGTGGAGCCACGCAGGTTTATGGTTACGGAAGGATTGGAACCGGTAACATAGCCACCGTTTGAATTTCCATCGTTAGCACCATTAACCGTGACGCTTGCAATGGTC
Organism: Rhodospirillales bacterium; assembly: GCA_014379805.1. Taxonomy (GTDB): domain Bacteria; phylum Pseudomonadota; class Alphaproteobacteria; order Rhodospirillales; family Magnetospirillaceae; genus Magnetospirillum. The sequence continues at coordinate 21,041 of JACMLB010000407.1, forward strand.
TTGGTGTTTCCGGCGCCCCAATCCTTGATGCTTATCCCCGACGTAGCAGCGCGGGTCGCGCACGTCGCGTTGCTTTTCGCCGTCACGCCGTTGTACGGCGATGTCACGCCGCCGCCGCCTATCATGTTTCCACCGGCTGTTCCCGTGGCGCCCGGGACAACCGCTCCGCTACGCACTAGATAAGCAGAGGGCGTCCGGTCACGAACACCGCTGTCCGTATACAGCTTCACGGTAATACCTACCCCATCCGTCGCCGCTTCGGCTAACCTAACGAATAGCGTAGTAGGCTCTGGGTCGAACCAAACCGATGACGCGGAATAGGCAAAGCCGACGCAACGCGATGCAACCTGAGTGCCGTTGGCTGGTAGCGCTGTTGGCGTCTGCGTTAATGCCCCTGCGGCCCCCGACACATATACGGAGGTACCTGCGATGAGACCGGAAAACCCCGTGACGAGGCCCGCTGCAACCCGCGCACGTCCGCTGGCACCAGAAGCGATAACCTCTAGGACAATGCACAACCGCCTGCCAATTCGCACAGGCCCCACGGCATCGGCGTCCACCTTGTACACATAGCCCGCGCCGCCGCCGCGTTGATCGTTGTCGTCGAAGTACGCAACGTCTAGGGGGGACAGCGCCTCACCCGCCGTAATGGGCATCTCGCCAGTAAAGGCGCCAATGTCGGAGAGCACTTGCGCGGGAGTGCGGAATTCAAACCCGGTTCCCGTCGCATTCTGGCGGGGAAAATTTAACTCATGCCCCACACCGGACGGCATGTTGACTGATGCCGCACTCGTTGCGGAAGCGGCAGCCGAGGCGGCGGAAGCCGCAGCGCTGGCATCAGCCGCAAGGCGATCAGCGGAAGCCGCTGCAGCTGCATCGACGGCGGTATCCTTGGCTGCGTCTGCCGCCGCGACAAGGGCGACAAGGCTATCCACCGCCGCATCAGGATCGTTTCCGCTATTGATCAGCGACGTGCCGTCATCGCTCCATTTCAGCGCCTTGCCGGGGACAGGCTCGGGCAGTGTCAGATCCGCCGTGCTGGGGGATGTCCTCGACCGCTTGACCGCCCGCCCGGCCTCTTCCGCGACCTGCTGCGACACTGCCACCTGATAGTCCAGTTCGTCGTTCAGCGTCTTGGCGCGGATGATGCCGTCCGCCTGATAATCCGAGGTCCGGGCAAGGGCAAGCTGGCGACGCAGCGTGACCTGGGTAGCAGCCGCCGGCGCGACGGTGAAGGTGATGCTTCCGCCGTCGCTGGCGCCGGCACCGCTGATGGTGTAGCCAGCCACCTGCTTGACGGCGCCCAAATAGACTTCAAGGTCCGCTGCCTTGAAAATCGGGAACGGATAGGTGAAAGAGGTTTGCGCCCCGTTGGCGGTGTAGATGATGCGCGGGGTGAAATCGTTGATCTGGATATGCTCGGTCATTGTCCGGAAGCTCCGAAGGCGGCGGAAGGGGAGGGGGCGCGGTCGGGCGTCGTCTGGCCGGGCTTCCACCAGAAGCGCTGGCCGAAGTCCTTTTGGGCCTTGGCCTCCATGCGGGCGAGGGCGCGGGGGAAGCTGGGATCGGCGGCCAGCTTCAGCTGGGACCAGATGGCCCGGTCCACCGCCGTGCGCGCCCACCACAGGTTCGATCCGGGGTGATAGCGCTGCAGGAAGCCGATGGCATCGCCCACTGTGTTGCTGGGCTTGCCCTCGGCCTCGGCCATGGCATTGCGCCCGGTCAGGTTCGCGATGTCAGAAACCAAGCCGAAGCCGGTGCCCATCAACGTGCCGGCCAAATCCTTGTCGGTGCGCGACAGGGCGGCGCCGAAGAAATCACCCAGGATGCCTAAGCCGCCGCCCTGGGCCACGGCCTGGCCCCAGAATTTGGCCTCGGTCATGTCGCGCGGGTCCTTGCCGGCTGCCATCTGCTTGAACTGCACCGCCGCCGCCCCCAGGCTGGACATGGACAGGAACAGGGCCGGGCCATAAACCCAGCGCTTGGTTCCCATGCCGCCATGGCTGGCGGCGTTGAAGGCGCGATAGCCGTGGGTCATCATCACCGTGACCGGATAGGACCGGTACATAGCCACCGACCGCCACAACTCGCCCACGATGGTGTTGCCCTTGGTGCCGGCTGCCATGACGGCGCGGGCGCGGGCATCGGGCACCGGCACCGCCATATCCGTTTCCTGCAGCACCAGGGCATGCAGGCGCAGCCCGGCTTCGCGCTCAGCGCGGTTGCCCCGGCTTGCCAGTTCCAGCGGGTCCATGAATTTGGTGCGGCCATGGCTCAGCATGGGGCCATGGCGGGCGGCGTCCCACATGGCCTGGTCTAATCCGCCACGCTCCAGCGCGGCCTTCAGGGCGGGCTCCAAATCGGCAAACGCCTTGCCCCGGCTTTCGGCCAGATGGGCGGTGAATTCCATCTGGAAGGCAGATCGCAAGCCGTTGGTGTGGGCGTTCAACCCGGACAGTTCAAACGTGGCGTTGGCAAAGCGCCCGGTCCAGCCTTTGCCCAAATCCTCGTCCACTACCCGGCTGCTGCTCATGGCCTTCAGCGTGGCATCGGCCACCAGTCCGGCGCGGCGCGCAAAGGCCCGATCAGCAGGCGAGGCTGGGTTGATTTGCCCGGTGTACCATTTCAGCACCTTGCTGGCCTCAAGCCCGTTCCATTCGGTGGTGGCCTTGACCGTGGCAAAGTCGGTGATGGCCGACAGGGTGGCGCTGCCCATCTGGGCAGAGCGCAGCATGTTCCGGGTGCCCTGCATGGCGGCATACACATAGCGGCGCCAGCCATGGGACTGTTCCGACATGCCGGTAATGGCCTGATAGGTGCGCTCTACCATGCGGCCCGAACCGGGTGCGGATTTGTCGGCCATGTCCTTCATCCAGCGCGCCGTGGCTGCCGGGTTCGGCCCCAGCACTTCCAGCAGGGCGATGTCCTGGGACATGGATTTCAGATGCCCGGCAAAGGTGGAATACAGCGATCCGGTGCCGAAGCGCTGGTGATAGTCCAACCACGCCTTGGCATTGGGGAAGTGCAGCACGCGCGCTTCGCCCCGCTTGTTTGCCAGCTTCTTACCCGCGCCGGCGGCACCGGGCGCCACCTTGTTCATGCCGCCGGTCGAGACCGTGTCGAACACATCCTTGAGCACGGTTGCCCGTTCCAGCCCGCGCAACGGGTTGCCGGCGCGGTCGAAGATTTCGGCGCCGATCTCATCCAGGAACTTGGCGTAGTCATCGCCGCCGGCCTTGAGGATGCGCAGCTGGTCATGGGACTGGGGCAGGTGCCACGTATCCAGCTTGCCCGTATCGCCGCCCGCCTGATTGAACCAGCCGCGCGCCTTCTCCGCCGTGTCTCCCCATGCCTTGGCGGCGGCTTTGGCGCCGGCATCGCCAGTGTCTTCGCCAAAGACCTCACGGACCACGGCGTGAAGGCCGGGAACGTCTTCCTTAAAGCCCAGCCGGGTGGGGGCATAGCGCTCAAACAGATCGAGGGCGGCACGATCCAGCAGGGCATGGATGGTGCTGGCGCGGTATTCCACATTGACGGTCTTGCTTTTACCGGACCAATCCTTGGTCAGATGGGCCAGGAAGCCCGATTGCAGGCCATCGGGATGGGCCAGGGCGGCGGCATGAATTTCCTTCAGCATGACCGCCTGGACCGCCACCAGATCGGCGGAGCGCTTGGCTTCGGCGGAGCGCGCCTTCAGCACGTCCAGCGCCTTGGCCTTTTCATCGGGCGTCAGCTTGGACCAATCGGCATTCTTGCCGATGGTGCGCCGCACGTCCTTGAAGGCTTCCTGCGCCTGATCGCGCGACAGGTGTCCGCCTTCCACCAGGGTATCCAAGCATTTTGCCAGCTGATCCATCAGGCCACCTTCCCCAGACAGAACACCGCGCCATCCCAGGCGTCGGCTTCGTTATCCAACGCGTCCATGGCCTCGCGCGCCGATACGGTCACGGCGCGCCCGTCGTCATCCACCAGCCCGACCGGCACCATCACGTCATCTTCAAACAGGGCAGACCGGGCACGGGAAATGCGGGCGGTTTCTTCGTCCAAATTCTTGGCGGCGCCGCCGTCGATGAAGGCCAGCGCTTCCTTCCACAGATCATTTTCGGCCTGCTCGGCGGCGCGGGCGGCGGTCACGGCGGCTTGAACGTCATCCCAGCTTTTGCCGTAGGGATCGACGCCCATGCGGTCCAGATCGGCCATCATGCCGTCATAGGCATCCCATTCCAGCCGGGTGGTGGTGTCGTCTCCGCGCACGCGGTCAAAGCCTTCCGGCCCTAGCTCGTCCGCCATGGCAAGGCGCAGGCTGTCCATATCGGGCCGGTCGTGAAATTCGGGGAAGAAACCCTCTTCCCATGCACGCAAGGCTGCATCATCCAAATGCAGGCCCTTGCCTGCGATCAGGCCGGGGCGGGCGGTGTTGTCCACGCCCATATGGGCCAGCCAGCCATCCGTATCATTGACGCCGCCCTGGCGCTTGAGCCAACCCACCAGATTTTCGGGCCGCTTGGATGCGGGCGGGGCCAGCTCGGGGGGCAGGGTCTTGCGCTCGGTCGGGGCCGGGCGCATATTGGTGACAGCGGGACTGTCTCCGTTCGCTGCGGGCGTAAGCCGTGGGGCCTCAGGCATCGCGGCAGGAGAAACAGGCGCCACGGGCCGGTTGCCCCCTTTGGGGCCGCCGGCTCCGTCGTTTCCAGGGCCTTTGTTCCAAAAGGCGGTTTGAAACGTCAGTGTCGGCCTTTTGGTGCCGACCACGGTTTCCCCCACATGCAGCCAGTTGCCATCCACCAGTAGGCGCCGCTCCACATAAGGAAGATCGGCCCGCATGTTGTTGGGCTCAACCTTGACCAGTTCGCCGCGTTCCACCACGTCAGCCACATGGGCGGCATGCTCGGGCCGAAACGGGATGGGATCGTTGCCGTGACGGTCAAACGCATGGCGCAGACCGCCGGCGTCCATGCGGCGCACCGCGTTGTCCAGGGTGCTTCCGTCGGGCATCAGCGCCAGCACGCGCTCCCCAATCTCATCCAACTGCCGGGGCGGCAGTACGCCATAGGCCACCATCTCGGCATTGCCGGTGGCCTTGTCGGTGGAGCGTTGAGCAAGGTCGCTCAACGCGGCTGCCCGATGCTTGGTGAAACGCTGTTCCACCTCGGCTGGGATCGGGCGCCCCTCACGCATGGCGCGCAGCACGTCTGCGCCCGCCTCGGAGAAAATGCGTTCGCCGTCCGGCGTGGGCGGATAGGGGTTCATGGCTTGGCGGGCTTGCTCCACCTCCATCACCTTGGACGCCGCTTTGGCGTCACCCGTGAACGCCAGCCGGGCGCCTTCCATGCCGCCACCCAGGACGGCACCGCCAAGGGCGGCAAGGCCCACATTGGCGGCCATCTCGCCCGCGCCGTACTCAATGCCCATCTCGCGGTTGAAGCCTGCCACCTGCCCTTGGATGGCGGCTTCCGTGGTGGCGTTGATGGCGGCTTCCTGCGCGCCCACCCGGGCCACATTGGTGGCGCCCACGGCAAAACGTTGGGTCAACGTCGCCCCCGCCGCCGCCACGGCGCGACCGCCGCCAGCCCCGAACAAAAGTGAGATGGCGTTCAGCGGGTCTTCCATGGTGCCCTGGGCACGGCCAAGGAATTCGCCCATGCCGGTCCAGCCCACGCGGGTGTCGCCTGGGGCTTCCGCCTTGGCCTTCAGGTCTTTGGCCTTAGTAGCGATGCCCGCCATGATGTCGTCCCGGCTTTGCACCTGCAGGCCCGGATGCTTGGCCGCCAGCTCGGCCACCTGGTTGTCGAACTTGGTCCAACGCTCAGCTTCCCACTGGGCAAAGCGCTCGGGGTCACCGGCCATGCTGTCGGCGAAGGCGGCAGAGGAATCGGAAACCCGCACCGGGTTCGCAAGGCGCTGGCCGGTGGTCTGGTGGATCTGCTCCACATAGCCGTCATAGGCATCCACAATGGCTTTCTGCCGACTGTCGGAATTCAGCCGGTAGCGCTGATCATCCAGGGCGCGGGTGTAGCTGGCGCCGAAATCCAGCACCTCACCTTCGTCCAGCATATCGGCGGGAACTTGGAGTGCCGCGCGAACGGAACGTTGAGAGACATACATCAGCGCGACTCCCTATCTCGAACCATCGCACCAATATCCAGCACGATGGGAGGGCCTCCCTTGGCGCGATACCGTCCGTTCATCATGACTTTGTAACGGCCCGGTTCGATCATGCGCAGTTCACCATTGGCGCGTAGGTCCTTGGCGCTGATGCCCGAACCGGCCAAGTCACCATCAGTTATTCCATCCATGAAATCGTCAAAGGCGTGTTGGCTCATGCCACGCACCGGGGCAATGGTGGATTTGCCATTAAGCTCCACCACGCCGCCGGTCACATCCGCGACGGCCTGTCTGATGAGCGGAAGATTGACGCTGGTCTGCTGGGCCAGACCGGCGGAGTGGCTCTTGGCGGCATAGGACGACAGGACTGCGCTTTCCAGGCCGGATAGAGTCTCGGGAGACAGTTCTGCCACGGCATCATGGGGCAGCAGTTCGGCCATGCGCATCTTGAAGGCGTCATCCTTGGGCGGCATGTATTGGCGCCCGGCGCCGGCGCCGTCCTTGGCGACGGTCTTGCGCAGTTCCGCCCCGAACAGGATATCGCGGGCCACCCGTTCGCCGTCCTTCCCATGGGTCATCAATGCACCGGCATGGGCGGCTTCGGGCTGTTTCTCTGCGATGGCGTCCAGCACTTCGGGCAAGCGGGCACGGCCAAATCCTTTGTAAATGTTTCCCAGCATGGACGCCTTTTCATCGGGCGTGGCGCCGTCCAGGCGGGCGGCCAAGTCCTCGGTCTCGGCCTTATCCAGCGCTGGCATGGCAAAGCGGTGATAACTCGATAAACGGTCAGCGGCCTGGGACCTCGCCTGCAGCGTCTCGGGCTTGTTCCAATCCACCTTGGGCACGTCAAAGCCTTGAGCCCGAGCATGGGCGATGGGGTCTTTGGCAAGGCCGCTTGCCGTTTCCGCCAATACGCTTTTCGCCACTTCCGCCCGTTGGGCAGAGGCGCGGTCGGTGCCACCCCTGGCAGCCGCATCCAGTTCCGCCACTTTTTCCTTCAGGCGGGGCAGGGGAAGCTTTGCCAATTCCCCGGCCATTTCGAAACTGCGGTGGTTTTCCGACAGGCGGCTGGCAAGATCATGCTCGCCCATGGCAGTGGCTTGTTTGGCAAGCTGCGGCAATCCATCGGCGCCATAGCCCCGGCTGGCACGCCACAGGGCGTCTTCGGCGCGGCCCCGCAGATCGCCAACGGCTTGGGCGTGGCGGGCGCGCAGATCGCCCAAGCCGCGCTCCATTTCGGCGCCCCATTTGGCCGCGTCGTCGGGGTCGATTCCTTCATGGGCGCCCGGCTTGGAAAATTCGCTGATGAAGGTTTCCGCCGCCCCCAAGCCGCGCCCTTTGACGCGGTCGAATTCCCCCAGCACGGCGGCGCGCTGGCGGGTGCGCTGATAGGTGGCGCGGGCTTCCACCTTGCCCACCTCGTCAAAATCCGTGCGCTTGGACAGGTATTCATCCCAACTGGCATCGGCGGCTTGGGCTTCCGCCGGACTGCCCAGGCGCCATGCCACTTCCGACCGCCGCTCATGCTGGGCCATGGCTTCGGCCATGGTGGCGTTGGATTTGTCCGCCGCCACCCTCAAATCATTCTTGGCCTTGGCGGTGACCAGATGGCCGTAGGCTTCGCCGCCGCGCTTCGCCAACTCCGCCTGGACCTGGGGCAGCAATTGGGGCGGCTGCTGCTTCAGGATACCGGCAGTCAGGCCCTCCCACTTGGCGCGAAACCCTTCGGGGTCACCGGCATGCGCCCCGGCCAGTTCCAGCGCCTGGGTGTGGCTGTAGACATCCAGCGATGCCACATAGCCGCCCATGACGGCATCGTTGAAGCTTTTGTCATAGACTGTATCGCCCGACTTCATCTCGGGTGCGGCGCCGGTCTGCCCGGCGGTCAACCCCGCCGCCTGCCCCTCGGTGGCTGCCTGCAGCGCTACCTTTTGCGCATCGGCCTCTTGCGCATCGGCTGCCATATCCATGCCGGTGCGGGTCAGGAATTCGGCCACCACCGCGCCGCTGCCGCCCGAGGCACCCACATCGGCCAGGGCGACCCGGCGCGGGGCGCCCTGCTGACGGCGATAGGCGGGGATGCCGCGCAAGCTCATCATGCGCCCCCGATGCTACGGCGGCCGGAAAATACAGACCAAGCATCCTTACCAAATTGCAGCCCAGCCCCCAGCATCTGTCCTTGGGTAGCGCGGCGACGGGCAACGCTGTCGAAACCGTTTCCTGCCTTGGACATCAGTTCCTGGGTGCGAATCGCCATGCTGTCATCAGCGGCGCCGGCAATGGCGGCACTGTTCAGGCGCTGACTGGTTGGGCTGTTGGGGTCTTGGCCGCGAGCCCCGAACATGACGGATTGGGCGGCCAGGACGTTGCGCAGCTGGAACTGGCTGTCGCGCTCGCGGGTTTCGCTTTGCAGTTCTGCCCCCAAACGCTGCTGTTCCATCTGCTGCTGCGCCTGCCGCTCCTGCGCCTTGCCAGCGCTGGCAGCATTAGTCGCGCTCATGACGGACCCGCCCCCCGACAGTCCAAGTCCGGCGGCTTCGCCATAGGTCACGGCGCCGGATTTCCCGATGAGGGAACTGAAAAACCCCGGCGAAACCTCTGATAAGGCAGCATCGTACATTGCGGGAGTTACCGCAGTTGAACCTCCTGTAGCGACAGGAACAGCGCTGCTAGCCGCTGGCGCGACGCTCACGGCGGCAGGCGCCGTGCTACCGGCGAACCCGCCCGGCGTCCCCATGGCCGCCAGTTCCGACCCCGAGACAAACGAGCCCGGTGCGGTCGTGCCCAGCCCGGCCAGCGTATCGGCCCCGGCAGTGCTCGCCAGCACCTCGCTGCCCGCGCCAAGCTCCAGCGCG